>JBCBLF010000002.1:12853-51237 GCA_038520475.1 Cyanobacteria bacterium J06627_8 | reverse complement strand
GCGATCGCCTTAGCCAGTAGTGTTTTTCCTGTTCCGGGCGGCCCAACCAGTAACACTCCATTGGGAATGCGTGCCCCAACAGCAGTAAACTTTTCAGGCTGCTTTAGGAAACTGACAACTTCCTGGAGTTCTTCTTTTGCTTCTTCGATACCAGCAACGTCATCAAACATCACGCCAGTTTCGGCTTCCATCTGAAAACGAGCCCGAGACTTACCAAAGTTGAGGGCTTGACCTGATGCGTTTGCCGATCGCCGCAACAGCATAAACAAAAAGCCAATGACAATCAGAATAACGGTTGCTTGAAAAAACCAGGCAAACACTTGCTGTGTATCCGCTGATGGGCTGACTTCTAGCTCGACGTTATTTTCACGAGCCCTCTCAATGAGTTCAGCATTGCGATCGCCCATGAAAAGGATGACATCTTCAGGCGGCTCATCTTCAGCCTGGTCTGCCAATGTTACTCTAGCGACGCCACGAGAGGTGTCGATTTCTAAACGAGACACTTCCCCCGAATCAATTCCTTCTAGGAGCTCACTGTAAGTCAGCTCGTCACTCTCTTCAGGTGATGACTGGGCAACTGATGGTGTCGCCGGGCCGACAGCTTGCATAAGCGCCAGCATTAGAGTCACAACACTGCTAACCGCGACCGTCTTGAATGACTGCTGGGTGGCTTTCTTGGAAGCAGCTTTTTTCAGAGAAGAATGCTTCATCAAACGCATAGTCACAATCTAAAACTCTAACCCTTGACACTAAACGTCCGAACGTAATTTGTCCGTTTTCTCTAGTGTAGCTTCAGCTTTGAAAGACAGACTAAAGATAACGACAGCAATCCCTTAAATTCTGAAGATTGGCGCTAATCCGCCTTATCGGGCACATGTGTATCGGGCACATGTTTGTAAAGGATAGCGAGGAGATTGCATCACAATACTCCACGCATCCATTTTGCAGAAACGATATCCCACCATCCAATAAGCTCCAAAAGAAAACAGGCCTAGAAGATAACCTCCCAGACCTGTTGCGGTATGGATTTCCGCTGAACGTAGTTTTAGAGACGATGATCATCAACAGGAAGTTCCCACCAATGATCATCATTTCTTTGTTAGTGTTAAGCCCCTTTGAGGATTGCCGTTGCCGAAGCACCAGCAATCTTATGCGTGATGAGCAGAGGTAGACAGCTCTGATTCATGCTGAGCCAGGATTTTCTCTGCGATACGCTCCGGCATTTCTTTCAGGTGATCATATTGCCACTTAAAAGAACCAACTCCCATAGTGAGCGATCGCAACTCCACGATAAGGTCCTGCATTTCTGCTTGCGGAATAAACGCTGAGACTTCATCCCAGCTTCTCCAGTTGGGCTTGGCTTCATAACCGAGAATTTGGCCTCGACGACTGCTAAGGAGCCGTAGGGCATTAGATGTAAATTCTGACGGAACCGAAATCGTAACAGAGAGAATCGGCTCTAAAAGGCTAGGCGTACATTTTTGAAGAGCCTCTTGCATTGCGATACGAGCGGCCATCTTGAAGGCTTGTTCTGAACTATCAACCGAGTGATAGGAGCCATTCGTTAAGGTCACCGCCACATCGACAACAGGGAACCCGAGGGGACCATTTGACAGATATTCACGAACACCCGTTTCAACACCAGGAATGTATTGCTTGGGCACAACTCCACCAACAATGGTTTCGCTGAATTCGAAGCCCTCACCTCGGCTCAACGGTTTAACGTCTAGGTATACATCTCCAAACTGCCCGTGACCACCGGACTGTCGCTTATATCGACCATGGACAGACTGAGCAGACTGACGAATGGTTTCTTTATAGGGAACGTGAGGCGAATGAGTCGTCATCGCTAAATGATGCTTCCGCCGTAATCGATCGAGACTCACCTGGAGATGAATGTCTCCCTGTCCCCAAAGAATGACTTCATGGGTGTCACCATGCTGCTCCCAAATTAATGCGGGATCTTCGTCCACAAGCTTTGCCAGAGCCGTGCTCATTTTGACTTCGTCACTCCGGTTTTCTGGAGCGATCGCCAATGCATAGACCGGATCAAGCTTTTCTGCGTTTGGTAGTGGCTCATCTCCCTTATCGCCAGCGCTCAAGGTATCTCCGGTTTTGGTATGCTCCATGCGGGCGATCGCCACAATTGATCCTGCGTGGGCTTCGTAGACGCTGTTTTGTTGTTGCCCCAATAACGAATAGAGGCCACCAATTCGTTCACCGTTGAGGGTATCACCATCCCGCAGAATGCCTCGCCATACCCGCGCTAGGGATAGCTTACTGCCCTGTGGCGTGTAGTAGGTTTTGAGAACTTGGGCTAGAGGAGCGTTAGATTCAGTGGAAACTCCGCGATTCTGCGCAGTCGCCTGTGCATCAGGCGCTTCTCGAACCAATGCATCCAGCAGCGGCCGAACACCAAAATCTTGTCCGGCGACCCCAATCATGACCGGTACAATCAGGTCTGCACTCAGCTCTAGCTTAATATCCTGGATAATTTCTTCCTGAGACGGCTCAATTTCATCCAGCAATTCTTCTAATAGATGATCATCAAAATCGGCAAGGGTTTCTAGCATTTCTTCCCGAGCCACTTGTTCTTCCAATTTCAGATGTTCTGGCAGTGGTACTGGATCAGCTGGCGCACCGGAGTGGTAGTGAAAAGCCTGTTCTGAAATAAGGTCAATAAAACCTGTTAAGTTATCGCGCTGTCCAATGGGGTATTGATGAAGAACGAGCGGACGCTCTGAGACAGCCTTTAGCTTGTTCAGAAATTCTCCTAAACTGACGTGGGCGCGATCCATCTTGTTGATGAAGACTAAATGAGGAATTTCCCAGTCATCTAGAAATTGAAAGAGAGGGGCGAGTGTAAAAACGCGATCGGCTTCAGGCTCACACACAATGATGGCTGCATCAATTCCCACAAGTGCGTTGTAGGTTTCTTGTGCAAATTCAACCGAACCTGGGCAGTCTAGAAACGTAAAATTAATGCCGCTGTACTGAGTACTAGCGGCATTCACTTCAACAGTCATATGGCGATCGCGTGCTTCTGAGGAGTCATCCCCAATGATGGTTCCGTCGTTGACATTACCACGACGAGAAATTGCTCCACTGACAGACAACAAACTTTCCAACAGGGTGGTTTTTCCGCTCAGATACGGGCCGACGATCGCCACGTTCCGAGAGCCAGACAACGCTTTCTGAATCATAAATGCCCACTCCTTATCTAATAACAATCAAAAAGCACAACGGGTGAAACCACCGAGTCAGTGGTCCCTGTGTGCAGGTATATTGCTTAATCCAGTCTTTGAAGGGCAACTGGTTTAATGGCTAGTCATGCCATGAGTTGCATTCACAGACGAATGCTATCGAATCGCAGTTGTTCTTCAAAGTGAAGAAACGACCAACAAACCATCAACTAAAAGTCGACTCATTGCCCAAATGTCTTGCTGAAGATGACCCCGGTAACGACTTGGAGTATCTTTTGAATTCTCTTGAGTGAACGAGACAAGCCTAAGTCAATCGATGGTTGTAAGGCTAAGTCGTTCGAGAACGCATAGACATCAGATTAATATCAGGACTTCTACATGCCCGTTGGACGAATCTAAGATGCCTCATATCTAACAGCTTCTGAATTTCAGCTTAACCTGACCATAAAGAGAGGAACGGGCTTCATTTACGAATCGTTGAGGGGAGTAAAGAAAATTCATTCAGGCAAACTGCCTAGTCAGCTTCACGCAGCGATCGCCTGACGCATCAGTTGAAAGAAAGCCTAGAAGCTTGATACATCCGATGAGCAATACGCATCAATTGTGGCTTACGTCCCGCTCAATCGCGATTCATTCACATTCCAGTTAACGCTTAAATGACCCTGGACCATTTCTGAAGGGCAAGGTTGGGGCATGATTAGTGCATAGTCGATACCATACAAAAGTGGTGTGCGACTTAAGGAGGATTCAGCGTCCAGCTATCTCTTTAGTCCAAATTATCTATTCAATCAGAAAGAGCGCCGACGACTGACCGTGTTTCGTCTCGGCGCTCTTGCTGGTTCGCTCCTCACACAAGACTAAAGTACCACAGCTATTTGGATATGTCACGCTCTTCAGAATTATTTTCTGTTCTGTTCTCAAACCTCGCGTATTGGCGAGTGTGAGCGAAACACCCTAGAGAAAAGTCGGAGCTCGAACAGCCAAGATATTAGTTAAGAGTATTTGAAGCCACTGTTGAGTTGCACGAACCATCAATCGGTTGACGTACATCGTTTGGCGATCGCTCGATTGCGTAAAGACACCAGGGGGATTTTCAGCCTGAAAGGCTAATACCTGCTGACTCAGCTGGAGCAGCCATTTCTCAACCATCGGTGCGATTAAGCAATCATCACGGTCGAGTGGGTCAGCCAATGCACTCCAAACGTCACAATACCCGTGTTTGAGGCCTTCGTCGCAGATAGCATCCACGCTATCCAGTAGATTCAGCATCAAATCTACGGCTGGCATCCCACCAAACCACGAGCAATTCAATGTTTGAAACGGACGATCGCCCCATATCTCAGTCCATTCATTACCTTGCTCGGTCCATCTATCTCGTTTGGATGAAACTCGTTTGGTTGAGAATGTTTCCCTAAAGACCGGTTCCTCTAGCATTCGTAGCCATGCACAACATCTCGCATGAGCATACTGACTTAGAAACAGTGTGGAGGGATGATGTCGTTGAACCTCTGAATTCTTCGGGGGATGCACATCTGGGTTAGTGAATGAAGCGGTTTGTGGATCTGTCGAAAGAGGGCATGCCGAATAGGCCTGACGTGAGCAATCAACATCCACGTTAGGGGGCTGACGTGAGGTAAATGCTGACAATGCATCGCTCAGCTGCTTGAGCCACTGCAAGAGAATCGGCTCTGAAAGACTAACCGTGATGTATCCCTCTGGCGACGCTGTGATGGCATCTGGAATGAGAAGGCGATCGCTGTCCTGTACCAACTGCATCACCAGCGTGTCGGCAATATATTCAGGATCTTGATGCAACTTGGAAGATAGTTGAAGGGCGATCGCAGAAACATATCTCACATCTAATTGAGGATACTCGTTGTGAGGTTTATCTTTTCTACCTATTGCATTTGAGGAAGAGCGCCGGTTAACCCGTTTAACCGATGGTCGTAAATCAACGCCTCTCAATAGGCGTTCATCAAGACTCAGCATTAACTTACAAAACGTAATATTTGCGTTTAAAGATGCAAGAATCCGGGTTTGTACTGCGTTTTTAAGAGAAAGATTAGGTAAGGGTTCAAATAGAGGCATCGCGGACAACACTGAGCATGCGTCGAGTAATAAAAGATTCACGACACCGTAGGAGAAGATACCTGCATGTAGCAATCCAAACAGAAACCTTCCTGATGTAGTGAAGAAAATCTGCTTCAGCAGTACAATTACCGAAAAATTGTTGACGGAAGTGTGAAGTTTTCTAAGTGCTAGGGTAAATTAAATGTGATGATATACGTCCGTAGTTATATTCCTATCACTTGTCTATATATTAGTTATCCGAAAACATACGGTCTTAGATCGTAGCTATGGAGTACGGACATGTTGCGTTATTTCGTAGTCATCTTTAACTCGATCTGTGGATCATACGCAGACGTGGTCTTGCCTGAACGTTACCTATGCTGGCCAATTTGAAATGATCGTTTCCAGAGACACCTGTTCTCTAAGAACATAGGTACTCTTATCATCTATCCTTCGAGTTGGCTCTGCATATCGTGTTCCCTTCCCTTACATCCCCCTCTCGACAATTCAACCTATTCTGATTGACTGACATGAATTCAGCATCAACATCCTCCGAAAGCGCAAGACCATTTCTCACCTGGCAACGGATTATCGACTGGGCGCAAGAGCACTACCGATGCCGGACATTCGGCAAAGATGAGCGTGTTCCAGCTCGACCCGGCCTACTCTATCTAGTTCAAAGAGGTGCAATTCGATTAGTCGGTGATGCTCAAGTGAGTGCAACGGCTCAGAGTGGCTCGTCTAGAGTTCCTCAAATGGCAGCAGAAGAAGCTTTTCTTGGATTTGTTGGAGCAGGCCAACCATTCGAGATCATTGCCCAATCGCCCTTCACCCTTCAAAGCTTTGCTCATGTCGATCAAACGGCTGTTATCTGGATGTACTGGCATGATTTAGATAACTGGCCGCATTTTCGTCGAGAAGTACTAGACGCCTTTCGATATCAGCATCAGCGTAAACTCCTTTGGCTAAGCACTCTGGGCCAGAGACGGACAATTGATCGACTCTTGGGCTTTATTACGCTGTTGATTGAAGAATATGGTGAGCCCTGTGACGAAGGCTATTGTTTGCCCTGGGCATTGACCCATGCGCAAATCGGCAGTGCAATTGGTTCAACTCGTGTCACGGTCACGCGACTGATGGGCAAGCTTCGGCAAAAGGGACTCATTCGCAACTATGGCGACAATCTAATCTGCCTACCTGAAGAATCAATCATGAGGGCTCAATCTTAGCGAGTACTCCAGTTAAATGATGCGATCGCATTGTGTAGAGTAGCGATCGCGATTGAAACCTGATGAAAGGTATCTCTAAATCAGCAGCAACAGGCACATATTGATGAATCACGAGATGAAACCGCATGGCATGTCTCCTGTGACGCTAGTGCTGCTCATATCACAGCTGTATATCGCTGTCGCTTCGGTCATAAGCATTTTTCTCACGCACGAGCACCATCAGTTTTTAATTTTTAACGGATAGTCAAAATTTTTATCGCATTTTACTGCAATGGTGCTAAATTATCGGCAGCAATCATATGCTATGCCTCATTGGAGGATAGTATTGACGCAATAGCATTTACCAACCTGGTTTTATTTGGAGCATTACCGTGAACCCTACTTCTCTACAACAACACGCTGAGCTGAAAGCTGAGGTTACACGACTCCGAGAAGAATTAACCATGAGAGATCAGCTGGTTCAGCAGCTTTCACAAGAATTATTTCGGGTAGTTAAAGGTGGTGTGCACCAGTCTCAAAAATCAGCAGAAGCGGAAGGGTATCAAAGCGAAGTTCGTTCACTACGCGACCAGCTCAGCCGGGTGGAACAAGAGACAGCGTCATATCACGAGCAGATGGCAAGTAAAGATGCTGAAATCAAAGCGCTCAAGCAATCAGTTGCTGAGATTCGCGATCGCGCTGAAATGCTCCAGCATGTTGTTCAAGAAATGCCTCGGGTTTACAAGGAAAAATTTGCTGAGCGAATGGTTCCTATTCGAGAAAAAGTTGCCCGCATCCAGAAAGAAAATCGCCAACTTCACGCTGAGCTGCAAAGCGTAAGTTATCGCCTGGCTATGCGAAATCGTCGGATTGCTCAGCTTGATTTGCCAAGCTTTCCAAGGGTCGGACAATCCGCCGTTGTGGTTCCTAGCCTGAGTGATGCCTGATACAAGTCACAGTCACGACTGGATGTCATACATATCAACACAATCAGAAAGATAGATCATTCTCCACGTTTAGGAAGAATAGGAGTTTTGAGCGCTCACCGCGTGCCCAAAACTCCTATTCTTTTGCTATGGATTTGAGATGTTCGCTAGTTTGAGTAGGACTGAAATATAGCCGTCGCCAGTTCCATTAGGACAAGACGGCGAGCCATTTGGCGATGCGCGAAGGACCCGAATAATACTTGGTGTCCTAGCCTAAATGGCTAAAGCTATATTTAAGAAGCTTTTCAATTAGGGCCTCTTGGTTTAGAGAGCTGCCGTTCATCATCAATCGGTAGGACGAGTTTCTGGATTATCGAGAGGTTAAGCTTAATGCCAATCGAACGCGGATATGAACTCTCACCGTGATAGGTTCTGTGAATCTTGTCCCAAATATTCAGATTTCCGCCATAATTTTTGTTTCCTTCAGTGCTGCTATGATGCCAAGCGTGATTGTGGGGAAGCATGAGCCACGAACTGAAGAATCGATACACCAGAGGATGTTTCCTCTGAAATGGAAGCAGAGAAAAGCGACTATGTCGCCATAGATCAAGCGCTGCGGTTAGGCTAACCCCTAACACATATCCGTTGGGATGCTCCAGCACAAATAGCATCAGTGCGTGTACCCACAGGTAGACAACAAAGAAACTGCTCCATAGCGTGTTGCGAGACGTGCCGAGGACATCCATCTCACTAACCGTGTGATGAACCTTATGCACATTCCACAGAGAAGAATGATGCAAACCCCTGTGATTCCAGTAGTAGAGGTAGTCTACACAAACAAAACTGATCAAAAACTGAAGCCACCCACTGAGATGAAGGACATGCTCCCACGACGGAAACAGCCAGCTCCAAAAATGATAGACCAGCGTAACCTGTAAGGCTGGAATAACGATGCCTTGCATGACGAGTCCAATGCCATCAAGAAGCCAGTCTTCTTTCGGCTTGTTGAAATACGAAACAGAGCGCTGATGACGATGAACGCTAGATGACTTCGATTGACCGGGACTCATCGATTGAGAAATCGAAAGCGCCGGCTGAGCAACGTGTCGATCGCCGGATGAACTGGAAACAGCAGTCAACACAACGAGAAAACTGAAGGTTAAAAAAACAAGCATCAGAATATAGGCGATCGCATTAATCGCATTAACTGAATACAACTACAGATTCAGATCGTGTGCGTATGGATTAAGCACGGTATTGTAGAGCGCACCACGTCCAACAAAGCCTCTTGTATCCTCAACACACGTTCACCCTGCCGATCAGAAAAATGAGAATTGACCTTAGTCTGGCGTACGAAGCAAGCTCATGGTGAATGGAATCTGCCAGCCGTTGAAGTGACCCACTGCAATGACTCAACACAACGTGGCACAAGCCCAAAATCCATAACATTTCAAATCCATAACAAAAGACATAGGGGGTAGCAAGCAATGCTCGCCACCCCCTTATGTCGTCATCAACTTTGCCAAGTCGTATTCCAAACAGGATGCAAATCTTAGTTATTTCGAAAGCATTGAAAAATTCAAAATAACCGTCCAAAGGATTCACACACTAGGGGTACGTCACAAGATAGGGCGACAGGATTGGTTCAGCATCGCCCGTGCTAACGAGTGCTTGGTAAACAAAAGCCGCAACGTCAGCACGAGTCGCATTTTGAGAAGGATTAAGCCGAGACACGTCTGGATAGTTCACAACAATCCGCTGTTGAGTGGCAGCAGCGATCGCATCTTTAGCCCACTCTGGAATTTGCCCAGCATCCGCATATTTATCGAGCGCCGCGAGTTGGCCGTTTGTTAGCTCTAATCCACTGGATAGCGAAACAAGAACCTGGGTTCTTGGAATTCGTTCATCTGGACGAAACACTTGTCCCGGATATCCAGAAAGAAACTGCCCCTGATAGGCGGTTTGAATGGCTGAATAACCCCAGAATGTCTGATCAACATCTACAAACTCAATGCTCTGTCGTTTTGGGTCAGGCGAGAAAGCCTTATTGACAATCGCAGCAAACTGAGCACGGGTGACTGGATCATTCGGTCGATAAGTTCCATCTAGAAAACCGCCAATGACGTCTAACTCAGCCAACGCTGTAATATAGCCTTCAGCCCAGTGACCTCGAACATCAACGAACCCAGATTGAGGAATCTCACGGGCTACGAATTCTACATCCCCAGAAATTTTGTCTGGGTCAATGTCGTTACCTACAGCCGTGAGGATATTGCTCCGTGTCGCGTTATAAACATCATGTCGCCCATTGTCACGAATGATGTTCTCACCCGGGTCATCGTTATTGATTCCCAAATTGGGCTGAGCATCAGCGATCGCCACGACACCATCTCGGACATTCTGTTGAATCACATTGCGACGAAGAATCGGCTGTGCCCGATTAGAGATCACCACACCATCGACATTTTCACGAATCACATTTTCTTCAATGACTGGAGCGGCATCATCTCCGACAGCAATTCCAAATCCTGTATTTCGAAACTCATTATCTTGGATCGTTCCTTGAGAACTGCGAACAACAGCCACCCCATTACCGTCATTTTGGAAAAAGACGTTGTCTTCAATCGTTGGAGTGGCAGTTCCTGTGACGAATATGCCATCTCTCAGACTGTTGGATAGCGTACTGTTTCGAACAACAGCATCCGATGATTCTATCCAAATTCCAGTGCCACGACTCAGTGGATTTGTAACCGTGACCCCTCGAATCTGACTGTCATCTAACGCCAAAATCGTAACGTTTTGGCGAGCAAATGTTGGACTAATTAACGCACCGCCTCCCAAGATGAGAACCGTCTGGCCGTTTGTTGACTCGTCTCCTCTTAAAATGACATCTGGCGGAATGGTTAGCGGAAAGGCCTCTCCACTATCAGCGGTATAGCTACCAGGAGCAAGCTGGAGAACTGTATTATCCGTTGCTCGGGTCAACGCATAGGAAATCGTGCGGTATGGCGTATTTTCTCGTCCATTGTTAGGAGTATCTTCTCCTAAAGCCGGATTGACGTAAATCACTCTCGCGTTGACTGGGATTTGAGCGAAATAGTCAGATTGTGATTGAGCATACGCTCGATGGATCGTCGCCGCACTGCCTCCCATCAACACAGCAGATGAAATCCCAATGATTGTTGCTACGTAATGCTTTAGTTGCATCGATCCTGCATTCCTCAGTTGATGAAACAGTTGTAATGGGGTTAGAGCAGGTAGCGGTCGTAAGCGATCCCGAAACCGACCCAACTCTGTGAAGTAGATGTCAACGTTACAATAATCTGACAACTGCCGTTATCGCTTCTAACGTTCGTCTAATTAATTTGGACTCACGTATGCCGGATTAGTGTCAGGCTTAACCAACCACTACTCGTCAATATGAGCTAGATGTAACGGCCTTACGTCAGTTTTGATAATGATGGATAACTAATGACTGCAAATGCGTCATGCCAAATTCACACATAATTAAAAAAAATTCCATGAAAACCACATATAGCACGGCTTTCATAGACGCCATCAGGGTTCTGAAGCTGAATGTGACATATCGAGTTCTACATGATGAACTGCGACAAGCTGCGTGAATCTTAAACACGCCCACCACGTCAGTTCAAATTGTCATCGATTATCATGCTTTCCACACAATACATCGAGTCATTATCAGACAAGAGCACTCGTCGCTTTATCTTAAAGTTATGAAACTGAGTTATTGTTTTCAATCAATTGGCCATCGGTGCAACCAACAAAGCTGGAATGGCCTGACTAAGCTATCAGCGCTGTTTATCGGCATCTTTTCACTTATACCAATCGCGTCTCCAGCCGGAGCAGCTGAGCAGATTGTCTTTAAATATCGATCGCTACGCCGAACCGTTCCAATTTCTGATTTATCAACGTTTGCTGAAACTGGTGAACCGTCAGATCAGTTGGAGCGATATCTGGATGCTATTGATGATGACCCCGAAAGGTTCCGTCAGACCCTGAATCAACAAATCAGAGTCGATCCGGTCATGCTAGATCGAGGACTCAATCATCCGCTTGGCCATGTGGCATTGGATCAGCTTACGCCCATTATTCATACTTCATCAAGAGCGCGTGATCGCGAAGCGCTTCGAGCAGCACTTGTCTTATCTGCGAGTGATGATGACCACATCAGCATGATGGAATTGATTGAAACGTATCCCACTCAAGAACTGCATGTGGAGGGCGATCGCCTCATCGAGGCGTACAACGATATCGAACAGTTGCGCGATCGCCTTGAACGATGGACCGCGTGGTTAAATCTCGACTTTTAATCCAATACCCCAATGAAAGGCCAACCCTAGTCGAACCTTCCATTGGGGCATTGAAGAATGATGATTAGTCTCTATCAAAGCAAGAGCTGGATGAGAGACTCAATACAAAGGAAAAAGGAATCAATACGCAAGCGTATCGAGGGTCTCTCTTAAATATTCAATAACGAGCTGGTCAGATACAGGCTGATTGACTGATGAATCGTGGTTGGACTGCTGTTGCCAGCGCTTAAATCCTGAGCTGCTTGAAATTGCACGCTTTAAGCTTTCCCAGGCAGGTGCATCGCCTGCATGACCGGGCCGTGTGAGCGAAGCTGAAATGGCCATAGTGTCCTCTCTATATCGCTTCCAGTTTGATTTTGAACGATCTCAATCGTTAGTAAAAAGAATCTTGAAACAATCTTAACGTAACGTAAATCTCCAGCGCCTTGATGTGTCGAGTTACACCCTTTAGTACTGGACAACGGGTTGTGCATCACTCAGCGCGACAGAGCCTAATCCACTCTATCGAGCTGACATACCTACGTTAAGCTCACATAACCGCGTCATGTATAAGAATTCGGAACAATTGGCAATGATTCAGACTGATTCACATGATGATTGACCCAATTTCGTATCAGCGTATTAACTTGATCAGGGACTTCATCATGTGGACAGTGCCCCGCTTGCAGATAGTGTTCCACGAGGTTGGAATAATATTGCCGAAACTGACTTCCTTTCGCTCGCGTGTTCATCCAAGGATCGCCTTCGCCCCACAACAAGAGTAACGGACACTGCATTTTATCTAACAAGGCATCGACGGTTTCTCCCCGAGGAGATTTGAACACCGAAGCGAACACTGCAGGAGCCCCTGGATCACAAGAGGGGCGATAGATTTCTTCCACCAGTTGGTCGGTGATGGCTTGTTGGTCAACGTAAACCTTTTCCAGAGTTTTTCGGATGGTAGAACGACGACGAACATATTGAAAGAGCAGATAACTGGGTAGAGGCTGCAACAAAATCGTGCGGACTAGGTTGCCCCACCATTTTCCAACTGAAGGCGATGGGGTCGATGACTCTGTGAATGGTCCAGCACTGTTCAGCAAGACAACTCCTGTAACTAAATCTGGGTAAGCGGCTGCAACGCATAGCGCCGCATATCCTCCAAGAGAGTTGCCCGCGATTACCACTGGAGCAGCAATCACGTCATGAATAAAATCATGCAGCTGGTCACGCCATAAAGTACTGCTGTATTCCCAGTCTGGCTTAGCTGAACGACCAAACCCTAAGAGATCGATAGCCCAAACGTCGAAGTCTTGCTTCAGCTCATCGATATTTTTGCGCCAATGATCAGTTGAGGCTCCGAAGCCGTGAATCAGTAGTAGTGAGGGTTGTCCGGTTTTATTGACAGTCGTTTCGTGAACATAGTGAATGGTCTGTCCACGCCACGTCCAATACTGTCTACGTTCAGATGCGATCGCCATACATTTAGCCCATTTAGTAGAGGTAGAGAGTGTGAGATGACAGAAATAGCCATGTTGAATGCAGATATCTGTTGGATTCATCTGCTGCGCCCATCAGCAACACGCGTCAACCGTCGTTCAACTGCGCTTCGTACATCACAACTAGCTATTAACATTTGTTAATGATCTTACCGTAATGCCACAAGTAGCGAGGTAGGAGGCGATCGCTATGTGATACTGCTGTAGGCAATCATGGCCTGACGGTGTTGGGGATCGTACGACAGCTCATTCGAATATTGACACACGCTGTCATTGCTAAGGTGAAGCCCGACTGCCGCTGGGACTGAGGTGTGTGTTGTTTATCGATTGGGTCAAGTTGTGATGGTTGTCTCTTCAGGGAAAAAGTTATCAAAGTTCCGTCGCCGAAGTCTCTGGTTTGAACGGCTGATGGCAATAGTAATCTTGATTAACGTCATACTAGTGCTGTTTGACATCAGCTACATTCCTTTTAGAGATATCTATCTTCGATACTTTCCTAATTTCACGACGTGGTACGGAGAAACCTTCAAGGGAATTGAACCTGAGCGCTCTACCACAACCTATCTAGAGACCTATGAAGAACTCAGACAAGCACTAGAACAAACTGGGGAGGCTGGTTTAGGATCTCGTGAAATTACAGCGCTGCTGGCTCGTCTCCGAACCCAAAGCGCCAACATGATTGATGAAAACCCTTTCGAGCTAGCGAACAAAACGGGCACACTCGAGAGAATCAAACAGCGGATGCGGAATCAGCTTGAAATCGATTCTGCAAAAGAGGCATTTAATACATTTTGGAGTGCAGATTATCTCGAACAAAATGGGTGGTTACAGGCCCGCGACTTTTTCAGCAATGAGATTACTCCCCTGATTCGCACCAACTACTTCCGAGGGATTGGGTTGAATGGTGAGCCTATCGATCAGTTTTGGCTGATTGATGTGTGGTTTTTCATCTTGTTTGGAACAGAGTTTCTCGTTCGCACCCTGTATTTAAGCTTGAAATATCGAGGTACAAACTGGTTTGATGCCATGCTGTGGCGATGGTACGACACGTTGCTGCTCATTCCATTGTGGAGATGGATTCGATTTATTCCGTTAACGATTCGATTTAATCAGGCACGCCTGGTCAATCTGCTCCCCATTCAGTCTCGAATTGTCCGAGGTATTTTAGCGAGTGTGGCCATTGAATTGACTGAAATCGTCGTTATTCGCATCATTGACCAGATGCAAACCTTGATCAAACAAGGGGATGTGTCGCGAGCATTGCTTCAGCCAGATGCGGAGCGTCAGTATGTTGATATCAACGGGGTTGATGAAATCCAAGCGCTATCTCAGCGTCTTGTTTCAACACTTGTATATCAAGTCTTGCCACAGGTAAAGCCAGAATTTCAGGCGCTCATTTCTCATTCCGTAACGGGAGCCTTTGATGAGTCTCCAGCGTATAAGGGATTTCAATCAATCCCGGGTATCGGGTCTCTACCTGACCGCATTACCCAACGCATCACCTCAGAAGTCTTGGAAAATATCTACTCAACGTTGAAAGATGCCCTTGAAGACCCCGTTGGAGCTCAACTAACAGAGAAACTTGCGTCTAAGTTAGTTGAGGTATTCCAATCTGAGCTACGACAAGAAGAGAGCATTGCAGAACTGGAGTATCTTCTGACGATGATTTTAGAAGAAATCAAGATTAACTATGTTCAGCGCCTGTCAGATGAAGACATTGAAGAAATGACGGAAAAAACCTACAGGCTTTACGAAACAACACAAATCGCCAATAAAGATATGCCTCGAGCTCTTGCGTTACGTGCAAAAACTAGTGCTGAGTCAAAGAGCTAGAAACGACTTACATCCGCGCGAGTTTATTACATGCTTGTCGATGAAACAGGTGGGAACTGCATCACGGTGTTGCGGAATCATGCCAATGGGTAGCTATTTTGTACCATTTATTCAGAATACGGCTATGATGTGATGTGTGAATCGATCGACCGAGTGCGCGATCGCCTTTTCCAGCTTATAAAACCTGGAAGTGGGTCAAGGCCCGCTTTTTTTATTGCCTTTGTGACATTCTCTCTATCATTCGCACACAGGACTGATGTCAGTCCTGACACTGTTAATCTTACGTATCCATCGGTTGCTCTCTTTTCCAGAGAGTGCTCGTTAAGCAAGATGCCACATCCTCTTATTCCTCAAATCATCAAGGCGGCAACACCAGTTGCTCAACGTCTCGGATTTGACGTGGTTGATGCAGCATTCCACACGAATCAAAGTCCGCCTGTTTTGCGCATCGACATTCAGCATGCTGAACGTGACATCACCCTTGATGATTGTGAAGTCATGAGCCGCGCACTTGATGCTGCTCTGGATGAGTCAAGCATTATTCCAGATTCATATGTGCTGGAAATTTCAAGCTCTGGTATCGATCGAGTGCTATCGACAGACAGAGACTTTATTTCCTTTAAAGGGTTTTCAGTCACAGTCATCACGCATGAACCTTTTCGAGGCCAAATGTCACTCACAGGACAACTCATCAAACGCGACGACGAATCAGTGCAGTTGAATTGCAAAGGACGAGCTGTCTCGATTCCTCGACACATGGTTAATCGCGTTCAATTTGCAGACCCCTCATGATCTCCAAAGGAGGCCCACATGTCTATGGTCAAACTTCCTGGACTCCAGGAGATGATCGATAGTATTAGTCGCGAGCGTAACCTTCCAAAACACGCTGTTCAAACTGCTTTACGGGAAGCATTATTGAAAGGCTACGAGCGCTATCGTCGCACCTACAAGCCAGATACGGAAGTATTTGACGAAGAATATTTTGACAACTTTGAAGTGGAACTTGACACAGAGGATGAAGGGTTCCGCATCTTGGCAACGAAGACAATTGTCGAAGCAGTTGCTGTTGCCGATCATCAAATTGCTCTTCAAGAAGTACAAGAGGTTGCTGAAGAAGCACAGTTGGGTGACACCGTTATTCTTGACGTGACGCCTGAGCAAAGTGACTTTGGTCGAATGGCCGCGATTCAAACCAAGCAGGTTCTTTCTCAGAAACTTCGGGATCAGCAGCGGAGAATGATCCAAGAGGAGTTCAAAGATCTTGAAGGAACCGTATTGCAGGCCAGAGTTGTTCGCTTTGAGCGTCAGTCTGTCATTGTGGCTGTCTCAAGTGGTTACGGCCAACCTGAAGTTGAAGCAGAGTTGCTGAAACGTGACCAACTCCCGAATGATACCTATCGGGTCAATGCAACCTTTCGAGTCTTTTTGAAGCGCGTTGCCGAAGGTTCTCAACGAGGACCTCAGATGCTAGTCTCACGGACCGATGCAGGGCTCGTCGTCTATCTGTTTGCCAATGAAGTACCTGAGATTGAAGATGAAATTGTTCGCATTGTGGCAGTTGCACGCGAAGCAAATCCACCGTCTCGCTCTGTTGGCCCCCGGACCAAAATCGCTGTTGACACCCTAGAGCGTGATGTTGATCCAGTCGGAGCGTGTATTGGTGCTCGGGGATCACGCATTCAGGTTGTTGTGAATGAGTTACGTGGTGAGAAGATTGATGTCATTCGTTGGTCGCCAGATCCTTCAACCTATATTTCGAATGCATTGAGTCCGGCTCGTGTTGATGATGTGCGACTGGTCGATCCAGAGGAACGCCAAGCCCATATTCTCGTTCCAGAAGATCAGCTCAGTCTCGCCATTGGTAAAGAGGGGCAAAACGTTCGCCTCGCTGCGCGTTTGACGGGTTGGAAACTTGATATCAAAGATTCTGGTAAATATGACTATGAAGAAGAAGACCGGAAACTCATAGCGATCGCAGAAGAGCGGCGTCTTGCCCAAGAGACCGAAGATGCTGAGAGAGAAGCTGCTGAGAGAGAAGCCGCCGCTATCAGAGCATTTGAAGCTAGTTTTGAACCAGAAGGAGCACCTGAGGATGTCCAGGCAGTCGAAGCTGAGGCGTTTTCAGCAGAGCCCTCTGATGAAATAGATACCGTTTCTGACCCAGAAGAAATGGCATCAGAGACCTTTGATGACGATAATGATATCCCTGAAGACGATACAGACGATTCATCAGAGGAAGAAGATGAAGATGCAGTTGAAGATGAAATTGATGAAGATGAAGCTGAGGCAACCGAGGCTGTTTCAGATGAGAGTGAAGAAGAGGAGCACGAGTAAACTTACACGAACTGAGCACTATTAGCGTTGCGCCCCGGAGACTCGTTTTCTCTATGAAAGTGAACTATCGACGCTGCGTCACCTGCCGGCAGGTTAATCATCGTCATTCTTTTTTTCGGGTTGTCAAAATTCACAACACCGGCGAGGTCTGTCTAGATGAAGGCATGGGGCGGTCAGTTTATGTCTGTAAACAATCCTCGTGTGTAGCCGGAGCACAGCGAAAAAATCGCATGAGTCGTGCCTTGAAAGCACATGTTCCTGAGCACGTCTTTTCCACCTTGAACAAAAGAATAGAGCTGGCATCAGATGAGTCAAGGAATGGGGTATCGTACTGATCGACCGAATTGAGCATGCCAAACCGTTTGTTCTACGCGAGGTGAATTAACCAGCGTACTGGTATTCCCGAAACTTTCGGGTTGCGATCGCGCGGAGTAGTTGCTCTGACATGGGCAAAGGTAGATTATCAAATCGAGCAATACTCTTGTTCTACCTAACAAAGAAGGCTTGAAAATAAAGCCTTTGCCTTTCATAATATAGGTCGCTTTATTGTCAACGAAGGTATGAACAAAATACCTTTGGTCTTGAAAATCTTAGGGTTTTGTCAATGTCAGGTTTGATAAATCGTCAACCATCTGTTAGCACTAAAAGCTACAATAGTGAAGCTGACGAATGATTAGCTTGACCGGATAAAAGTTATCAAACATAGGGAGTGTATAGCTTTCAATACTGTAGTCTAGCCAAACAAAGCAGGTTGTCTATGTAGAAACAAAGGATTGGTACGGAGAGGAAATCACTGAATGAACAATGGCAAGGTTAGGATATACGAGTTGTCGAAGGACTTAGATTTAGAAAATCGTGACATTTTGGCTATTTGTGAGCAGCTCAGCATCGCCGCAAAGAGCCACAGCAGCACTATTACCGATGAAGACGCTAAGCGTATTCGAAGTGTTGCATCTGACAAATTTACACGGCGGTCGGCTCCCCCAAAGAAAAGGGCAGTAGTTGGGAAATCAGGTAATGGCTCACGGCCAAAGCCTTCCGGGTCAAAGGCTCCAATCAAGAAAAAGCCTCAAATTTTAGCGCTCAATAAGCGAAAAGAGCCGACAAAGGAAGTGGTGAGTTCTCCAGAGCTTGCAGCAAAGCCTCTCGTGAATCGCGCATCGGTAGACGTTTCGGAATCAAATTCCATGGGCGTCTCCGCCGAAGCTCCGATGCAACCTCAAGCGTCTTCAGTTGTTGAGTCTCCCCAAAAACCCCAGCTTAATGTGCCGGATACGGCTACGCCGCTTTCTCTTGATGCACCGCAACAGAGTGAAGTGATTGATGAGCCTGACAAGCCTTCTCCACAGCTTGTTTCGCCGCCTGCTCGTCCAAGTTTACGAAAGCCGCCTTCAGAACGACCAGACTCGGCATCAGAAAATGGCGAGCCCAGTCGACCAGCACGAATTCAGAAGCCCATTATTCAGCCTGGGCCAAAGTCACCAGTTTCACGAAATTCAGAGCAAAAAATTGTTGAGCTGCGATCACCTAAAACATCCTCACCTGGGGACGAGGTGTCTACGACTGAACGCGAACAGCCATCCCTCGTACCAAAACCGAGTCGGCCAAAGCTCAAGAAACCGGTTGCACGTCCCGTTGATGATCCTCAAAAATCATCCCGGCAAGAGTCTGATACAGAAGCGGACGGCAATGACAGTGCTTCTACATCAACCATCGGTGAGGTCGTCGAGCTGCGTCGGCCAACTCCCCCTCGTGCGTTGAAAAAGTCGAAGCATCGCGAAGCAAGTGAGCCGGATGATGATCAGGAGATCCTCGATAAGCAGAACAAGACCAAGCCCAAGCGTCGTCAACCCGTTATTAAGGATGACGATGATGATTTAGACGTCGCTTTTGATGACGATGATCTCAATGAATTGGGTGAAGACTCTGCAATGTCGCAGATTAGCCTCTCACTCATGCGTCCGCCTAAGCCGAAAGGACTGCCAGGACAGCAGAATAAGCCTGCTGCTACTGCATCTGGACCTCGTAAGAAGAAATCGAGTGCGCCGAAAGAAAGCAAGAGTCAGCGTCGCGATCGCCGTGAGAGGGCTCAGCAGCAGGAACGACCTGAGATTTTGGTATTGGAAGACAGCATCTCCCTCCATGACTTAGCTGAAAAGCTGGTCGTACCTGAAACTGAGATTATTAAGAGTCTTTTCTTCAAGGGAATTGCGGCCAATATTAATCAGATTCTTGATGTTCCAACTGCCACAATGGTGGCTGAAGAGTTTGATGTGATCGTTGAAGCAGGAGAAGCCGAGGCTGAGGCGAAAAAGACAACTGACATGCTCGAGGCTGCAGACCTTGATAAGCTTCATCGTCGCCCTCCTGTCGTTACGATTATGGGTCACGTCGACCACGGAAAAACGACTCTGCTGGATTCTATTCGCAAAACGAAAGTGGCTCAAGGCGAGGCTGGAGGCATCACTCAGCACATTGGTGCCTATCATGTAGACGTTGACCACAACGATGAAGAACAACAGATTGTCTTCCTTGATACTCCGGGTCACGAAGCCTTTACGGCGATGCGTGCCCGAGGCACCCGAGTCACCGACATTGCCATCCTAGTTGTTGCTGCTGATGATGGGGTACGTCCACAAACGATTGAGGCGATTCGGCACGCTCAAGCGGCTGAGGTTCCTATCTTGGTTGCAATTAACAAGATTGATAAGGAATCTGCTCAGCCGGATCGCGTTAAGCAGGAACTGATGGAACACTCTCTTGTCCCTGAAGAATGGGGTGGAGAAACCATTATGGTTCCCGTCAGCGCACTGAATGGCGAAAACCTCGATAGTTTGTTGGAGATGATTTTGTTGGTATCAGAGGTTGAAGATCTCTATGCGAACCCAGATCGTCCAGCAAAGGGAACAGTCATTGAAGCGAACTTAGATAAAGCTCGTGGCCCCGTTGCGACCCTCTTAGTCCAAAACGGTACGCTCCGAATTGGAGATTCCATCGTTGTTGGTTCTGTCTTTGGTAAAGTCAGGGCCATGATCGATGACCGATTGCAACGGGTTGAAGAAGCGACTCCATCGTTTGCTGTTGAGGTCCTGGGATTAAGCGATGTCCCTGCTGCTGGAGACGAGTTTGATGTCTTTTACGATGAGAAAGAGGCACGTAGCGTTGCGAATCAGCGTGCTGATCAACAGCGGCTATCTCGCCTCCAGCAAGCAATGGCATCTCGCCGCGTTAGCTTAAATACGCTATCAGCTCAAGCCCAAGAAGGCGACCTGAAAGAGCTTAACTTGATCTTGAAAGCGGATGTCCAGGGTTCAGTCGAGGCCATTTTGGCGTCGCTGCAACAGTTACCGCAAGATGAGGTGCAAGTTCGAGTCTTGTTCGCCGCTCCGGGTGAAATTTCCGAAACAGATGTTGACCTCGCCGCAGCCAGTAATGCGGTAATTATCGGGTTCAATACGACACTTGCGAGTGGAGCGCGTCAGGCTGCCGACCGTGCGGGTGTTGATATTCGGGACTACGACATTATCTACAAGCTGCTCGAAGATATCGAAGGAGCAATGGAAGGACTGCTGGAGCCTGAGCTAGTTGAAGAGGCGCTGGGCGAAGTTGAAGTTCGCGCAGTATTCCCAGTGGGACGAGGTGCTGTCGCCGGATGCTACGTTTTGTCTGGCAAGGCCATTCGAAATTGCCGGATTCGCGTGAATCGAGATGGCGATGTCGTCTTTGAAGGCAATCTTGATTCGCTCAAGCGAGTTAAAGATGATGTCAAAGAAGTGAACGCTGGCTACGAGTGCGGAATTGGTATTGATAACTTTGCTGCGTGGCAAGAAGGCGATCGCATTGAAACCTTCAAGATGGTTACGAAGCGTCGGAAGTTGGCATCTGCAACCGCCTCTTAATAGTCACGCCTCGGATTTCTATCAATATCCTTGATGAAGAAAAAGGGGATTGGTGCGTAACGCACCAATCCCCTTTTTCTTCATCAACTTTGCCAAATCGTGTGTAGCAGCACGCAGACAGGTTAAAACTCAGTTTTTAAGGAAAGCGGTGCGTCGCTTGCCCTTCTCCCAAAATCATTCGTTGGACTTGAGCCCTTATAGCACCACAAGTCAATTGCCGATGAAGGCATCATTCAACGAGACCTTCTGAAAATAGGTAGTATCACCGGACAACTTAACATTTTGTTGCATAGCTGTATCTATCGGTTATCAAATGTCTTGAAACCCTTGCAAAACCTAGATTTTTCGCATCTCCTGAACACCAAACAAGTCGTCGACAACCAGAGAGTGTCGCAATATTTAGATAGGGGGTCTCACCCCTCATCCCTAAAATCGAATACTATGTTAAGAGATGCACCCTGATGGTTGGGAGAGTCTCCAAATGCTCTCCCTTTTTTATTTAATTAAATCATCGGAATAGCCGATTACTATCGTTGGGGACCGAGAATACCATCCTCGAAACGCAAAAAGTTTTGACAGATCAGGCGAATCATCTCACAGAGATCTAAGTCGAGACATACAATTGCCTCAGAAAACGTTCGAGACTGGCAATCCTAACTCGACCGTCAAGGAATAAGCGACGCTTTGTTTAAGACTAACGAAATAGCTGTTGATGACAAGATCACTAATCTGTCCTAGACAATATCTTGTGTGAGTATAGCGGCCCAGATTAAAGCATTGACTCAAAGACGAGCGCTCAGTGATATGCAGAGCCTAAAACTGTATTGAGCAATGTTGAATATACTTCAAGCTCGTCATGGCCGAACTAGACAGGCCAGCGATCGCAACTGTTAAGTATTAAGATAGGATTACACTGCTAAGGGTATATATCCGCCTATCGCCCTTAGCGCTTATGTTGGCGTTCTAGACACATTAGTCTTCGGAACGTTTGTTTATTGCCAGTAGATACCCATGTTTGATGCTCTTGCTGACCGATTAGAAGGAGCGTGGAAGAAGCTCCGCGGCCAAGATAAGATTTCAGATTCCAACATCCAAGAAGCGCTCCGCGAGGTGCGCCGTGCCCTGCTTGAAGCTGATGTTAGCCTTCAGGTCGTCAAAGAGTTTGTTGCCGAAGTTCAAAAAACAGCGCTTGGTGCCGATGTTGTTTCAGGAGTACGGCCCGATCAGCAATTTATCAAAATTGTGCATGACGAGCTTGTTGCCGTCATGGGAGACACCAACGTCCCACTAGCAGAGGCAGAAACAGCACCTACAGTCGTTTTGATGGCAGGTCTTCAAGGAACAGGTAAAACGACGGCCTCTGCTAAATTAGCCCTGCATTTGCGCAAACAAAACCGGAGCGCCCTTCTTGTTGCGACTGATATCTATCGTCCTGCAGCCGTTGATCAGCTCATTACACTAGGGCGTCAAATCAATATTCCAGTGTTTGAACTGGGAACTGATACAAATCCAGTAGAAATTGCTCGTCAAGGCTTAGCCAAAGCTAAAGCAGATGGGATTGACACGGTCATCGTTGATACAGCCGGACGCCTGCAAATCGATCAAGGAATGATGGCTGAACTGGCTGACATCAAGAAGGAAGTCAAGCCTGACGAAGTTCTGCTTGTTGTCGATGCCATGACCGGTCAAGAGGCCGCCAACCTCACCCGAACATTCCACGATGAAATTGGGATCACTGGTGCAATTCTGACGAAACTTGATGGCGATACCAGAGGCGGAGCAGCTCTATCGGTTCGGCGAATCTCGGGTCAACCCATTAAATTTGTCGGGGTCGGAGAAAAGGTCGAAGCACTCCAGCCTTTCTACCCTGATCGGATGGCATCTCGAATTCTCGGCATGGGCGATGTACTCACTCTTGTAGAGAAGGCACAAGAAGAGTTCGACGTCGCTGAAGCTGAAAAGATGCAGGAGAAGATCCTATCAGCTCAGTTTGATTTCAATGATTTCCTCAAACAAACTCGCCTGCTTAAAACAATGGGCTCTCTTGGTGGGCTAGCAAAAATGATTCCAGGGATGAACAAAATTTCTGGAGACAAGCTAGAAGAAGGCGAAGCTCAACTGAAACGGGCAGAATCGAT
Organism: Cyanobacteria bacterium J06627_8; assembly: GCA_038520475.1. Lineage (GTDB taxonomy): Bacteria > Cyanobacteriota > Cyanobacteriia > CAKZMO01 > CAKZMO01 > JBCCWF01. Next base: position 27,817 of record JBCBLF010000002.1, on the reverse strand, counting down.
GATCGGTTCGATGACCCTAGAAGAACGACGTAATCCTGAGTTACTTGCTGGGTCACCCAGTCGTCGTCGTCGCATCGCTACCGGGTCAGGGCGATCGCTCAATGATGTGAGTAAGCTTGTTAGCGATTTTCAGAAAATGCGATCGCTCATGCAACAAATGGGTCAAGGTAACTTTATGCCTAACCTCGGCGGCATGATGGGAGGCGGAATGCCCGGAATGGGGATGCCCGGAATGTCACCCGGCGGGCGAGGGCAGCAGCGACTTGGACAAACACCTAAAAAGAAGAAAAAAGGTAAAAAGAAAAAGGGATTTGGCACGCTATAGCGTTAGTTCCTTTCACAACTCAGCAACGTTTTCGAAGGAATGAGAGTTTCGGGTGCGCGTTGCGCATCCAAAACTCTCATCTTTTTCTGATGGGTTTGAGAAGCTTGTCGTCTTGTCCTAACGGAACTGGCGACGACTATAAAAACAATGGCTGGGACGCGTCAACGTGCCCCAGCCATAATTACAACTTCTTCTAAAAAAAAGGTATCAATCAGACGGACACCTTATGAATTAACTCAGAGAGTGGGTCTATGAGGACGAGCCTACATGACATCGTCATGTCACGCTAAGACAGTGTTGGCTCATACTGTTCGGTCGTTGAAGCATATCCGCCGCCATGGGTATAACCATTGCCATTAGAAGATGGTAGTGCCTCGATATCAGGCAATGTGAATTCATTCGGATTGTCACGAAACGCTTGGAGAAGCATCTTATCGGTATCGGAGAGGTCGGGGTCTCCATCCTGCTCCATTTCCATTAAGGTCTCATCAACAAGATCAACTTGCTCAGTTGCTTCATCCAATAGCGCCTTCATATCAGGGCTCAGCAGCTCTTCGAATACTTTAAGTTCATCATATTTGGCGGTCATCGTCTCAAGCTCAGTCTTGAGATCAGACTTTTCTTGCTTTAGAGCTTCAATCGTAGCTTGATACGTCTTGAGCTGCTTCAACACTGGAACGACTTTACCTTTTAATTTCATGTAGTCGATATCAAGCTGCTGAAACTTATCGGCCAACTTGACGTATGACCGACAGAGTTTTGCAAAACTTTTTGAAATGTCTGTCATGAGAGGCTTCCTTGATAACAGAATCTTTTGTACTTACGAATGATGGATGTGAAATCAGGAACTGAGCTCACATCTGAAAGCAACTTGTTAGGTGACGTATTCAATGAACACTTGCTATGTTGACTATTCTAAAGACTCAACGTTCTTTAGGAGTGTAAATTGAGCTACTCGATTGCAAAAAAATATAACAACCTCATACGAACCTATGATCTAGTGCTATTAACGTTTTGAGCGTAAGAGATTTGTCTGTGTTGATCCCAACGGTTGACGTCATTCACTCAGGGCGTCAATCACGGGTTGAAACGTTTTGTTTCACATCAACTTCTTCAATGAAACGTTGACACACAAAACGACAGCTTAGAGAAATGCAATGGGTTGAGATCGCTTGCAACGTCATAAAAGGATAGGGACAAGCACCTTTTTGTGGGTGATCAGGGGCTGCTATTCTCCCTCTTACAAAGGGATACTCAACAGATTTGCATCAGGTCTGTATTGGAGAAGTGTCTAAATAATATGTCCTAAGCTATGGGATAGGGCTCTGTCTCCAGAGACAGTCGTCTGAGTTGAATATAGATTTCGCTCTGAAATTGCTGGAGAAACTGTTGTTCTGACAACACGGTCATTCAACGCCTATCCAAGAAGACAAGCTATTCTTATTGAATGATAGATAGCTGGGTATATTTAGACTCATAATCTAAAACCTGAGGCCGTGGACATGAGAGTCTAGCTTTCGGCTCTCTAAGCTCAGATGATGTCAGGTTTACCGACTGAGTTATCCTCAATGGTTTCTCACGATTTAAGCTAAAAGACTAGGATAGTTCGATGAAGCGTCAGACTCTTGATTTTCTTTCGTGGTTATCTCATCGCAGTACGTTGCTCTTTGTTGTTCTCCTTGTGTTTGAAGGAGCAACGACACAACCGGCCTATGCTGAACAACTGACTGATGCGATCGCCGTCGCTCCATCCAAATCTTCTGAGGTTCTCGTTGCCCAACGTCGAGCCGCAGCACAAACTGCAGCTTCTCCCGACGAAATTGAATTACGGCTTCAACAAATCAATCGAACCACAACAATTTTTAACATCATGTTAGTGGTGCTGGCGCTGTTGCTCGCAACAACAGTCGCCGGAATTTGGGTGCTTCGTCGGGCCGTACTACGGGAGGTCACTGAAATTGTTCAGGCTCACCTGGCAGAATTAGGGGATCTCAAGAGCAAGATTGAAAGTGGCAAGAAAGATGTTGACGCCATTGTTCGAGAATTTGAGGAATTTGCCGATGATGTCGGAACAGAGGCAGATGAATTTCAGCAAGAGGTCGACACTCGAAAAAGTCTCCTATCCAAGCTTGTTGGCGATTTGGAAGCAGTTAAGCAAGAAACCATTGAGACCCTGGACGCACAGCTACAATCTACCCAGACCAAACTGAATGAACTTGAAGCCTCCTTTTCTGGAAAAGCAAACACGGTTGAATCAGAGCTGATCCAGCATCAGAAGAGTAAACTCCAATCCTTAGATGAAGCCGTGTCTGACGCGAAAAGTCAGGTCAACCGTTTAGTGGATGAATCAACCCAGCACAAAGACATCGTCATCAAGCAACTCAATGCGTCTGATGAAGAGTTTTCTGATCAAATCAAAGCATTGTTCAGTAACGTTAATCATCGACGCGATGAAGTCTTTGACGAGTTAAGCAAACTGGAGAGTAAGTTTGCTCCAGAGCTAGAAGCCCTCAAACAGGACGCCTATGACCAGATGCGTCAACAGCAACGCTCCGTCTTCGATAAATTTGAAGCTCTCGAGCGTGAATTCGGACAAGAACTGAAGGAGCTGAAGCTGGGCTTGTCTGATCGTCGCGATACGGCAATCAACACGATCAAGCAACTACAGGCTGACTATCGAGATCAGATTCTTACATTTCAGAAAAATGCCGATACTGAGAAACAACAGGCACTTGACCATATCAGGCAGCTGGAAGATGAGCTGAACGGTGAGTTAACTCAGCTCAAAACGAATACCGATCGAACCCAGCGAGATGTTGACCGGAACCTCACGACACTTGAACGTGAGTTGAGCGATCGCCTTACTGCCCTTGAGAACAAAACTCAAACCTACCAAGATGACCTCCAATCGACGCTTGACTCACTGACTGAAACCGTCAAGCGTCAGCTCACCGAATTAGAGGCTGACACCGAATCTCAACGAGAAGGCATGCAGGCAACTATTGAGCGTTTAGATGAGGTTTTCCAGGAGCAAAAGGGTCGGTTAGAAGCCGATGCTGAAACCCATAAAACGGGCATTCGTGACCACCTCAAGTCTTTAGAAGAAGACTTTGCAGATGAATTGAAGCGTCTACGCAACCGTACCGAAAATAGAGGCGAGCAGCTGTTTTCCAATCTGGAACGTGCTGATGAACAGCTGACGAATCAAGTCGCAGACATCAAAGCGGCGGTGAAAGAACAAAAGGATCGATTGCGTCAACGGGTAGAAGAACTAGAGACCCGTTTTGAGGATAAATTGCGATCGCTAGAGGGTGATGCGTCCACAGAGCAAACCAATGTACTAGAGACCTTTAAATCACTGGAACAGCGATTAACCCAGCAACTCTCTGAACTGGAGGAGCAAGCTCAGTCCGAAAAAGATCGCATCCTGCGGAAGCTCGTAGAATTAACGCCAGAGTCTTTATCTGACACGTTTATTGCTGAGGCTGAAACTCGCATTCGTGTATTGGCAGATCAGCTCAATGTTCTCAAGTCAAATCGTCCCGATCTATTCATGACGATTGACGAATATGTTGACGATGCAGACAACAAAGTTGTTAATGGACAATACGACCAAGCGATCGCTGCCTACGATAAGGCGTTAGCGATTCAGCCCAAAAATATGTCACTTCTCATTCGTCGGGGTCTCGCCTTAGAAGGGGCTCAGCAATATGAAGAGGCGATCGCTGCTTACGATAGGGCCATTGATATCAATCCTGACGATCCGGCTCCATGGTATCAACGCGGGCTCGTGCTCAAGGAAATTCGCCAGTATGAAGCTGCATTAGCTGCTTTTGACGAAACCACACAGATTGAACCGAGTGAACCGAAGGGGTGGCTCAATCGCGGCATTGTGTTAAACCGGCTTAAGCGTCGAGATGAGGCGCTAGAGTCCTTTTCTAAAGCTGTTGACCTAAAGCCTGATTACCACGAAGCCTGGGTCAATCGCGGCGTTGTATTGGGAGCCTTACAACGCCATGAAGAAGCCTACGAATCCTTTGATCAAGCCGTGAAGGCAGAAGAGAGTGATGTGGTCGCGTGGCTCAATCGAGGTCTAGCGCTTGAAGAGTTGGAGCGCTATGAAGAAGCTGTCCATTCATTTGATCGTGTCATCGAGTTAAATTCAACGTCGTTTAAGGCACTAGTGAATCGAGGACATGGCCTCACGAAGCTCAAGCGATTTCAAGAGGCGATCGTCAGTTTTGATCAGGCATTGGATATCCAGCCCGACTATGCACCGGCCCACTATCGCAAGGCCGTGTGTTATGTCTCACAGGGTGAAATTGACTTAGGACTTGAAACACTTCAACAAGCGGTTCAACTTGATCCTAAACATCGAGTTGATGCTCGCAACGACGAAACCTTTAGCCGCCTTCATCGAGATGACTGGTTCCGACAAATTGTCGGTGATCAGGGGTCGGGCGGAGAGCAAGGAGTGTCGTTTCAACCCGTCAATTGATGCAATGACGTGATGGGCAGAGAGATGCGATCGCCAGGGGGTATCGCCGTCGCCAGTTCGGAAGAACAAGACGGTGAGCCATTTGGCCATTGGCTAGGTGACCGAATGGATACGTGGTGTCCTTAGCCTCAACGGCTAACGAGATAAAAAGAGTCAGTGAAGCCAGAAAAAGGCTTACGATTCTGGCTCTGGATTAGATGTTTCCGCATCATCTGACGGATTGCTCCCCTGGGAGTCAGGCGGAGCCACATCATCCGTTACCCCATCTTGGGATAACTCATCTTGCTCTTGAGGCTGCCCCTGAGGCATCTCGTCACTGGGCGATACTGATCCATCTGGATTAAGTTCATCCTGATTGGGTTCATCCCCATCAACTTCATCTCGATTGGTATTGTCTTCAATGACAAATTCGCCATCATTCTCATTTAGCTTATCGGCCTCACGAAGAAGCTGCTCGACTCGGGCCTGAATCTCTAGATGACGCTCAATACCCTCAAAAGAATATCGGTTGTAGCCATTGTTATCGATGAGTCGATCAATATTACGAATGCGCTCTGGGGTATCTGGGTGGGTCGAGAGCCAGTCTAATCGACTACGGCGATCGCTCTCCTCATTGAGGGTGATCATCAAGCGATGGAGCCCATCCGCTGCATAATCAGAATTCGCCAAGAGCTGCGTTCCCAGAGCATCAGCTTGACGTTCCATCCCCCGGCTATAGCGCAGCACGGCTAAATTGGTTGCCAAGCCTCCAAAGGGAATGAACTGAAAAATATTCGCCGTTAAATTGCCACGTGTTGCCAACTGAAAGCCGTGGGAAAGAACAGCATGGGCAAGTTCGTGAGCCAACAATCCAGCAAATTCTGCTTCTGTTTGAGCCTTGAGAATTGCTCCAGCATTAACGAAGATTTTCCCTCCTGGTAATGCAAAGGCGTTTAGCTCAGGTTCGGCAACGACATAAAACTCATATTCAAACTCGTCACGACCTGCGAGTGAGGCAAGGCTCTGTCCAATCTCATCAACGTAGGCAACGACGGCGTCATCTTCAATTAAATCCAGTTCTTCCGCTGCTCGATTGGCAATACTCCGCCCCACCGCAGATTCTCCACGTAGCATCAGAATCGTGGTTTCTAAAGCAGAAAATGCACCAAACGGATTACCCGTGACCGCCACGCCTACCGCTCCAGTGAGCGCATTCCCGATTGCATTCCGAGTGATTCGTCCTCGCAACCGAGAACGGAAGCGTCGCTGATATTGCTCGGCATCCGCCTCAAATTCTGGTGTTTCGGAAGCCTCTGGATTGAGAATCGTAAATTGTCGAGCGGCGATCGCCGCTTGAAGCCACTGTTCATCTTGAGCTAGAAAATCAACGCGAGCACGGGCCAGTTCAGCATTATTAGGGAAGAGGGCTGTTCCTTGCTCCAATTGTTCTGCGGCGCGTTGTTTTGCCTCCTCATCGTCTGAATCCGTCAGCAACAGCGCATAGTCGATCTGTCCAGGGATGAACTCGGGGTATTGCTCAGAGAGAAGCTTGAGCGGAACCATAATGCGAGTATCTAATCCCGTCTCCAAACCGGCTTGATATTCGCGCCAATAAACTTGCCCAGCAGGCGGTAGCAAGGCCGGATCGGTGTACGCTTCAGGACGATCAACGGGGTCCGCATCTTCATCATCTGGATCTTTTGCTTCTTGATAGCGCTGCTCAGCAGCCACGTAATCACCCTGTAAGAAAAAGCGATCGCCCTCGATGAGAAGCTGCTGCCAAGCGGCCAGCTCCTCATCTAATTGGTCGTCGTCAGAATCCGATTGCTCATCATTTAATTGTTCATCTGCTGAGTCACGGGTCTCAGTGTTGTCGTGTATTTCGTCTGTAGCCGCTGGGTCAGCGATCGCATCATCATCTGAAGGCGCTGGATCAGCGTCAGCGTCATCTCCAACAGTTGCTGAGTCCGGTTCAACGGTTTCAGAGGACTCAGAGGTAACTGAGTCATTACCTTCGATAGTTGGGCTATCCGCAGATCCTGACCCCGATAATGGCTCCGGTGTCGCCGTTCCAGTTGAATCGATGTCGGGCGTGTCAGGAGCAGGTTCGTTGGCTGGAGCCTGACTAATCTGTCCATCCGTCAATGCGGCTGATGGAAACTGTGCCTCACTGCTCGATGAGGGTTGTGGTGACATTAGCAACGACTCAGCCGATCGCGTATCGAGCAACATTAGTGCCGTAGACCCAGCCGAAACATCGTCCGTTTCATCCTCCACCGTCAGATTCATTGGACGATGTTCTGCTAATGGATCATGGTCAACAATTTCTGCTGGTCGGGTCGTGCCTCCAGAACCGTCGCGATGTTGATTGGCGAGTGACGTGGCGATCGCCCCCTCGACAGTTCCTGCGAATACGCAAAAGGGCAGACTCCCGAGGGCCCACACCATCAACCGCATGTTGAACTTCATGATCATCATCTCCACATCGACAAGTCGAACCGTGAACGCTCACTCATGGCTGCTGCAACTCAGCTGACTTACATTTTAAAAAAATCGAATACCATTGCCGGGAAACTCCAGATAAATCAAAGATGTTCGCCAATCGCTTTCACAAGGTTGACACCGTTAGGTGATAAATGCGTGAGGAGAGAGTTGCACATGATCTGTTCGTCACCTGCCCGACTCTTTACCATTGCCGAGGTTTATAATCATTTTGCATTCATGACGTGAAGCAAATGACGGGTGACAGTGGGTGACTGATCTATTGCGCGGGGTAAATGTTTTTCTCATCGGCATGATGGGCTCTGGTAAATCGACAATTGGAAAACGCTTAGCTGAACAGTTGAACTATCGATTCTTTGATACCGATGCGGTGATCGAGAAGTCAGCGCAGCGTTCAATCAACGATATTTTTTCAACTGACGGTGAAACGGCATTTCGTGCTCTAGAAACCGAAGTATTGTCACAGCTTTCAACTTACGTGCGGCTGGCGATCGCCACAGGCGGAGGGATTATTCTTGAGCGAAAAAACTGGAGCTACTTGCAACACGGCATCGTAATTTGGCTTGATACCCCGGTAGATGTTCTTTACAATCGGCTCAAAAATGACGTATCTCGTCCACTTCTCCAATCTCCTGACCCCCGCAAAACGCTTGAGGTCATTTTGAATCAACGATATCCCCTCTACGCTCAAGCAGACCTCAAAGTGACCGTTCAAGCCAACGAGACCCCTGCTCAGCTAGTCGATCGAATTTTGGAAACGCTCCCGACGATTCTCAAAGAGCCGAGTCAAACTCCACCTTCCATTGAATAACGGGAAGATAACGAATGTCTCGCCAGATACCCCATCATCGGAAGAGTTCGCTACAGGACCGAACTCTTCACCCCTCCTCGAACGCTCCAGTCGTCTATTTTTCAACAGATGCCGTATGACTTTATTGAATGAGCGAGAATTTATCGAAAATGCAGAAGCAACTCGCGTCCGAGTCCTAAGCGAAGCACTCCCCTACATTCAGCAATTTGCTGGCCGCAAAGTCGTTGTCAAATATGGCGGGGCCGCAATGAAAGACAGCACGCTGAAAGATAAAGTCATGCGAGATATTGTCTTTTTGGCTTGTGTTGGATTGCGGCCCGTCGTGGTGCATGGAGGAGGCCCAGAAATCAATACCTGGCTCGGCAAGCTAAATATTGAACCTCAGTTTAGGAATGGGCTACGAGTGACGGATGCACCCACGATGGACGTTGTTGAAATGGTGCTCGTGGGTCGGGTCAACAAAGAAATTGTGACGCTGATTAACCAAGCTGGTGGGTCGGCTGTCGGTATCTGCGGGAAGGATGGTAACCTCATTCGAGCCCGTCCGCAGGGTGCAGAGGGTATTGGGTTTGTCGGAGAAGTCAGCGCGATGGATGTCAAACTGGTCGATTCTCTGGTGAATGCAGGATATATCCCCGTCGTATCTAGTGTGGCCGCAGATGACTCAGGACAGGCTTACAACATCAATGCCGATACCGTTGCAGGAGAACTGGCGGCAGCACTTGCAGCAGAGAAGCTCATTTTGCTTACAGATACACCTGGCATTCTGCGCGATCGCGATGATGCGGCAAGCCTAATCCCCAAAATGGATATTAAGACGGCTCGACAACTGATTGATGATGGCATTGTCGGGGGTGGCATGATTCCAAAGGTTCAGTGCTGCGTGCGATCGCTTGCCCAGGGCGTAAAAGGTTCCCATATCCTAGACGGCCGCATTCCCCATGCCCTGTTGCTGGAAATCTTTACTGATACAGGGATTGGTTCCATGATTGTGGCCTCAGAGTTTTCGTAATTGCATCACCAGAATGAGCAACGAGCAAAAAGCAACCATCCAGAACTATCTTCAGGCTGGGAAAGTGGCCTTTGAGAGAGGGGCCTATCGACAAGCGGTAGACGCCCTAGAAAAAGCAAATGCTTTAGTCAATCGCACCTCTCGTCTCGGCGGAGAGGTTCAGTTTTGGCTCGTGACGGCCTATCAAGCGAATGGACAAACTGAAGAGGCGATCGCCCTGTGTCGCAGCGTCAGTCGTCACCCTGATTATGAAACAGCAAAGCAAGGTAAGCGATTACTCTATATCCTTGAAGCTCCAAAGCTAAAGACACGCCCTGAATGGATAACGCAAATCCCAGACTTGGGAGAACTTGAGGAAAGTGAAGAATCAACGCTCATGTCGAAATATGCCGCGAGTCGTTCTGGGAGCTCAAGGCGATCGCGATCCAGACCCATGCCTCCTCCGAAACCCATTGATCTAAGCCAAGTTGATACCAGAGATAACGGCTTTGTGTGGATTGCGTTAGCACTCACCGTCTTAACGCTAGGAAGCTTGATTTGGCTGAGCTAAGAACTTATTTTGGCTTGGGAATGTTTGAAATTGTGGCAATGATTGGTGTACCGCTCAAAACACTCTGTTAGAACACGGGCAATCCAAAATCTTAAATCCAAACAAAATAATGATTTTGACTCGCCACGAGCGCGAAATGGCTGAGATGAATGCGAATTTAGTCAAGGCGAATGAAAGTTTAGCCAGTGCGAACGTCACGCCAGACGGTGTTGCAGCTGAGAGCGAAGCCAGTATGCGACGACATGCTGAAATAGATCGCAAAGCGGCACTGAACAAAGCGGCGATCGCCAGTCTTAATGCCAGTATTCAAGAGCTGAGAAACATGGTGTCTGATGACATCCAGGGGCGATCGCACTCCAACTTTGCCGAGTCGTATCCAGACCATTAATTTCTCGACAAGGGTGATGAATAGCTTCACGAGCTTTTACAATAGGCTCCATGGGAACAGTCAAAGCAATTCGAGGAACACGAGATATTCTGCCAGAGGACATCGGTTACTGGCAGCACGTTGAGGCGATCGCCCGCGAGCGATTTGGTCAAGCGGCCTATCGAGAAATTCGCACACCGATTTTTGAGCAAACCAACCTGTTTGAGCGAGGCATCGGTGAAGCAACCGATGTGGTTGGTAAGGAGATGTATTCGTTCACGGATCGAGGCGATCGTCCGATCACGTTGCGTCCTGAAAATACAGCAGGCGTCGTGAGAGCCTTTATTGAGCACAATCTGCATGCACAAGGCGGCGTCCAGCGTCTCTGGTATGCCGGTCCAATGTTTCGCTATGAACGACCTCAAGCTGGTCGCCAGCGACAATTTCATCAACTGGGAGCTGAGGTCATCGGCAGTGCTGATCCACGGGCAGATGTGGAAGTGATTGCACTCGCGATGGATCTGCTGTCGCAGCTTGGTGTTACGGAATTGAGCCTCAATTTGAATTCCGTTGGCAATTTTGGCGATCGCCAGCACTATCGTGAAGCCCTCATCAACTACTTCACTCCCTTCAAGGCTGAGCTGGATGCTGATTCTCAAGACCGACTCACGCGAAATCCACTCCGCATCCTAGATAGTAAGGATGAGCGTACGCAGGACATTGCAACTGATGCCCCAAGCATTTTGGATTATCTGGGGGATGAGTCGAAGCACCACTTCGATCGGGTTCAGACCCTCCTCACGGACCTTGAGATTTCCTACGCACTCAATCCTCGGCTCGTTCGAGGACTCGACTACTATACGCACACTGCTTTTGAAATTATTTCGAATAGCCTTGGTGCCCAAGGGACCGTTTGCGGCGGGGGTCGATACGATGGTTTGGTGACTCAACTTGGTGGCCCAGCCACTCCCGCTGTGGGATGGGCCATGGGAATGGAACGCCTTATTTTATTGCTTCAGCAGGTTCAGCCAGCAATGGAGGCAGCTCTGGATTTTTATGTCGTATCCCGTGGTGACGAGGCCGAGGCCCAGTCGATACAAGTCGCTCAGCAGCTTCGACATCTCGGATTTTCAGTTGAGGTTGATCTCAGTGGGAGTGCGTTTGGTAAGCAATTCAAACGGGCAGACCGTAGTGGGGCGATCGCCTGCTTGGTGATTGGAGACGATGAAGCAAATCAACGAACCGCTCAACTCAAGTGGTTAGCGTCGGGTGACCAACAAACAATTCAACAATCTCAACTCAAAGAAATGGCTGACGAGCTACAACAAAAGCTGACCGCTACTCAGTCAGCCTCCCACTAATCCGTCGCCCCTCGACATATTTCTGGCATTCCTTTTTGGGGTTCAAGCATCGGATTCGCGGTTCGATGTTTGGCTCTGCTGCAAAACGAATTCACAGTATTGAATGAGACGGTTGAGGCGATCGCCAACTTGAGTTTTACGTTGCTCGACCGTTGTCTGATTCCGTGCAGTTGATAAGAACATGAGCTCAGTGTAAAGCAGGCGTAGCTCTCTGCTCATTTCAGTATGAATCGATTGAAGCTGACTCGATGTTAGGGGTTGTAATTGTTCAATATCTGTTGTCAGAATATGAGCTTGAAAAATGTGTTGGATTTTTGTGTGTTGCTGTTTAAGCAATTGTGTCTCACCGCTCTCCAGTTCAAGCAACATCTGCCTAAGGATCTGAAGGACATCTGCATAACTGTCAAACCGCGAATCCACCATAGGTTGATGATTAGAGAACAAGTATGGCTGCGTTAAAGAGACAGGATTTGCCTCTTTTCAGATGTCATAGCACAAATATATATACATATAGGGAGGCATGAGCATCACTCACGCCTCCCTGAAAAAGGTTATGCATTGGTAAACACGCTGAATTAGAGAAATCGCAGCTGCCCTAATCAGGGTAGGCTCGCCCTAGTAGGCATCCTGCAACTCGTAAAAATCAGGCGAAATGTAGTCTTTTCTAAGCGGCCACCCCATCCAGTCTTCAGGCATGAGAATACGCTTTAGACCCGGATGACCCTCAAAAACGATACCGTACATGTCATAGGTTTCACGCTCTTGCCAATCAGCCGATTTCCATAACCAATAGAGCGATGGAACTCGTGCATCGTCGCGAGGCAAGAACACCTTGATCCGGACCTCTTCAGGCTTATCACAATCATCAGTAACCTTGATCAAGTGATACATGCTAACAAGATACTCTCCAGGGCCAGCGTCATACCCTGCTTGGCATTGAAGACAATTAAAGCCATATGCATAGAGGGCAGTCGCAAAGGGAATCAAAAATTCTCGATCAACTTTAAGAACCTCTACCCCAGAATGGTCAGCTTCAAGACTATCGTGCTCAAAGCCATTTTCTGTAAGCCACTTGGAGACTTCTCCGGCTTTCACAATTTCGGACGATTCAGCGCCCTGCTGTTCCGTTTTTGCGTCTGAGTCTGCCATTTACTGCGCCTCCTTCACGTCCTCTTGTAGGCTCTCGGGTACAGGCATTCCAAATTGAGCACCGAGCTCCCTGGGAGGAACCGAACGAGATGCTTCTCGCAGATATTGACCTGTGAGGATGTCTGGGACAGCCTTCATCCCATGGGAACGCGTGTAATATCGGTGCGTTTGACCTTGAACATCTCTCTCTTGGAAGGTCTCGGCTGATATCTTCTTCCGGAGCTTGATGATGGCATCAATAATTGCTTCCGGACGAGGTGGACAACCTGGGATGTAAACATCAACAGGAATCAGCTTGTCGACACCGCGAACCGCTGTTGGAGAGTCAACGCTAAACATGCCACCCGTAATGGTGCAAGCACCCATCGCAATGACATACTTTGGCTCAGGCATTTCCTCATACAAGCGAACCAGGGCGGGTGCCATCTTCATGGTGATGGTTCCAGCGGTAATGAGCAGATCCGCTTGGCGAGGAGACGCACGAGGAACGAGACCGAATCGGTCGAAGTCAAACCGTGAACCAATCAAAGCCGCAAATTCGATGAAGCAGCAGGCGGTTCCATACAGCAACGGCCATAAGCTCGATAGACGTGCCCAATTGTATAAGTCATCAACAGTCGTCAAAATGACATTCTCGGACAAGTCTTTTGTAACGCCGGGCACTCCAACCGGATTCTTGATGTCTCCGCTTGTCTCAATGGATGCACCTTTTTGAGGATTCATGACCATTCCAATGCTCCTTTTCTCCATGCGTAGACCAGACCAACAACCAGAATAGCGATGAAAATCAGCACCTCAATAAAGGCCAAGAGACCAAGCTGATTAAAGGCGATCGCCCAAGGGTAGAGGAACACAACTTCAACGTCAAAAATGACAAAAACAAGCGCAAACATGTAGTAGCGAATGTTGAATTGAATCCACGCTCCACCGATTGGCTCCATTCCCGACTCGTAGGTCGTCCGGCGCTCAACTCCTTTACGTTTGGGGCGAACCACAAAGGACGCTCCGAGGGCAAGTACAGGAACGAGCCCACAAATGATGAGAAACCCAAGTAGGTATTCGTAGCCACTAAGGACAAACACTTGACTGCTAATATCTCAATACACAATGACAGATACTATGGTACCCCCCTTGATACTGCTCAACAACCTGAAAATAGGAGGAGATTTCAATCCATCGGGGTTGCAAAACGCTTTTTTCGAGAATTTGAAGATGATAAAGTCACCCGTAGGAAGGAAGAATTTTTGAGCACAATTACTGTTGTATGTAGGCTAGTTTAATGATGCGACTGTTTACTGGCGCGGCTTTCTGACTAGTCCGGGTTGACCGATTCAGCTAATAGTTAAGGCCTGAGCGGCTATTTGAGCGATCGCCGTATTCGGCCTCAGCATCGGTTGAATGTTATCGTTAGCTGAACAATTCCCAATGGCAAACTCGATCCTAAACTTGACCAGCGATAAGCATAGGTTTAATGAACGATTCTGATTGCTTAAGTTTCAAGCATTTGAAATAGAATTTACTCACAAAATCAATCATCAAAACAGATAGCTATTAAAGGTTTGGTTATTAATCATTTTTCTTGGGTCGTTCGTTTCTATCATTCAGCTACGGCTGAATGATAGAAGGACGAGGCCAAACTACACTCAGTTCGTTCAAGCCGAGTGATTAACTTTTGATACCATTGCTGCGGCATTTCTGAGTTACGATCCCTTGCTGTTGCGTTCTCGCCTATTTGAATGTCAATTCCATTTCTTCCATTCGACTTCTCGATGTATCCAATTGCCCCACTACTTGCGGCAGCCGAAGCTTCAGAAGCTGAGGTTGGTTCCTTTGTTCTTGCAGCAGTTCTGATTAGCCTCATCGTTGTCTATGTCTCAGCCAAGCTCTTTGGTGAACTCTGTGCTCGGTTAAACTTGCCCCCTGTTTTAGGAGAATTAGTGGGTGGAGTTGTCGTTGGAATCTCTGTGCTGAAGCTCATCGTCTTTCCAGAAGGGCTTGCAGAAGGGGCAGATCCACTGATCATCAGTTTTTTACAGAGTACCGCTGGGATGCCAGTTGAGATTTCAACTCAAGTTTTCGAGGCTCAGAGTGAGGTCGTCTCTGTTTTATCTGAAATTGGCGTCATTCTTCTTCTGTTTGAAATTGGTCTAGAGTCAGATCTGAAGGAATTGATTCGGGTTGGGCCACAGGCAGCTGTTGTTGCTGTGATTGGTGTCGTTGCGCCATTTGCACTCGGTACGGCAGGTCTAATTGCTGTATTTGGCATTCCGACGATCCCTGCGGTGTTTGCAGGGGCTGCACTGACAGCGACGAGCATCGGGATTACGGCAAAGGTGCTCGCTGAAATTCAACAATTAAGTACCAAGGAAGGACAAATCATTATTGGTGCCGCTGTATTAGATGACGTACT
>JBCBLF010000002.1:0-12753 GCA_038520475.1 Cyanobacteria bacterium J06627_8 | reverse complement strand
TCTCCCTTTTTCGTTGAACTTGTGGAACGAATGGAAACGCGGGGGCAGCTACTCCTATCGTCAATGGTGTTTGCCTTCACGCTGGCCTACATCGCTGCAGCCATTCACTTAGAAGCCATCTTGGGTGCATTTGCTGCGGGACTGATTCTTGCAGAAACCGATAAGCGCGGTGACCTCGAAGAGCAGGTCATTCCGGTTGCGGATATGTTGGTTCCGGTATTTTTCGTAGTCGTTGGAGCGGGGACAGATCTCAGCGTCTTAAACCCAGCTGATCCAAATAATCGAGAAGGGCTCATCATGGCTGCTTTCCTGATTATTGTTGCCATTGTTGGTAAGGTCATTACTGGATTTACCGTGTTTGGTCAGGGGTCTATTAATCGATTAGCCATCGGTGTGGGCATGGTACCGCGAGGTGAAGTCGGCCTTGTATTTGCCGGGGTTGGTTCAGCTAGCGGTATTCTTTCAGAGTCTCTGGAAGCAGCCATTATTGTGATGGTCATCATGACGACGTTCATTGCGCCTCCACTACTCAGAGTCGTCTTCAATCGTGAGACAGACTCCGCTGCTCTAGACGATGAGCCAGCGTCTGTCTTAGAGAGTGGGCCGATTGAAACCGTCAGCGGAAAGGATTGAATCATCTTCATGAAGAAATGAAGATTGCTGTATTTGCTAATTCTTCTGATATGCTGGCTCCTAATTGTGATCAGTTTACATAGATTTACATCGAGTGAGCTGATAATCTACCAGTAAGAATTTCCGGGTGTTGCTGCTCCCCGGGACTGTTCCATCTGAAGATATTGACCTACCGCGTATCTTCCAAATTGGTTCACTCCCCAAGTCAGCAACGACAGTTTTTGAGCGGCCCGGGATAAGGTGTGGCATGACGTTATGGACAGCGATCGCCCTGTGATGGACTCTAAGGCTTTATCTTCAGCTGATGCTCGGTCTCGGGCACCGATTGGAATCTTTGACAGTGGCGTGGGGGGATTGACCGTATTGAAGGCGATCGCCCGCCAACTTCCCCATGAGGCGCTGCTCTATTTTGGTGACACAGCACGCCTCCCCTATGGAACGCGATCGCAGATAGAAATCATTCAATTCGTGCGCGAAATCCTGAACTGGATGCAATTACATGGCGCAAAAATGGTAGTAATGGCATGTAACACCAGCTCTGCCCTTGCCCTCGACTGTGTGCGACGTGAGTTTGATATGCCTATTTTAGGAGTCATTCTGCCAGCGGCTCGCATGGCTGCCCGAGGCAAGCGCATTGGTGTCATTGCGACTCCAGCAACTGCGGCTAGCCGCTCTTATACACAGGCGATGCTTGAATACAACCCTGCCGTTCAGGTATGGGAGGTTGGGTGTCCAGAGTTTGTCCCCATTATTGAATCGGGTCGTATTTATGAACCCTCAACGACCTCCATTGTGGCGACTCATGTGCAGAAGTTAATTGAGCATGACATTGACACACTGGTTTATGGCTGTACGCACTACCCTCACTTGAAACCAGTCATTGACACTCTTCTACCTGGGTCTATTCACCAGGTTGACCCTGCAGTACCAGTCTCTGAAGCTGTTTTTCATGAACTACAGATGTTGGGTTTACTCAACATGGAAACGGCTCAACACCGAACGATTCGCTACTGCGTGAGTCAGCATCCTGAAAAATTTTCATCGCTGGCATCTCAATGGCTGGGATATATTCCTCAAGTAGAGCAGATCACGCTAATGCCCCTCATCGGGTATCAGGTTCAAGTGTAACCATGCTCCGCTAAGAAATCTGACGTAACGGAGCTGCGCTGATGAGGCTGATTGGATAGCGATAAACCGCTGGCGTCTTCAAATGGTTCACCAATTGTCCCCAAATTGGCAACGCCATGGAGCGAACCCGTACGTATCAATTTTTCGACATATTTTCCTAAAATGTCTCCCTCAAGATTGACTCGGCTACCAGCAGCAAGGTGTTTGAGGTTTGTATCGTCGTAGGTGACTGGAATAACGGCGACCTTAAACTTGTCACCTGAGGGACTGCAATCTGCAACGGTTAAGCTAATGCCATTGATCGCAATGCTTCCTTTAGGAACAATGTATCGAGCAATTCGGGCATCTGGAACATCGAAACTCATTTCCCACGAGGTCGCTGTTCGAATGGCTGATTTCAAATAGCCAACACCATCGATATGGCCTGTCACGAAATGACCGCCAACCTTGCTGCCAACTCGTAGCGATCGCTCTAAATTCACTGGACATTGGCCAACCTGATCGTCGCTGAGGGTTGTGCGGCCGACGGTTTCTGGTGACACATCAGCGATGAATCCATCCGCTGTAATATTCATCACCGTGAGGCAGATGCCATCAACTGCAATGCTATCTCCGATGGCGATCGCATCTCCTACCTCAGGATATTGGTGAGCATTCCATGAAACCTGAAGCTCATTGCTAGATGGTTGTGAAACCTTACCGATTGCTTGAATAAGTCCTGTAAACATAGTTGCGAATACATCCAGTTGACGTTCATGAGCAAATAACACGGGGTGAGTTCATGAACCTATCATTTGATTAAAGTTTTAGGAGGATCTCTTTAGATGATAAGCATAACAGGGCATACTGATGGTCATGTAGCATTTACATTGCTCAGCCAGCATGAGCTTCCGTGCTCCATGACTCTGTGCTTTATGAGAGAAAAGCCTCTATAAGAATCTGAATTTAATTTTTGAGCTATTACGTATCTCAACTCAATTTGTTACTTAGTTAAAATTTGGTTAGTTTAGCGTTCAGTGCACCTATGCTCATCATAGATAGAGGGTCGGGTTGTTTCACTCGAAGATTCAATCACCTATTTTGCTTTGTTAGATGGGCTCTTGCAGAACGCGTTGAAAACCAAAAGCAGGTATTGATTGATTGCTCCTCTCAGTTGCTCAATGTGCACGCAGTCGTGTTTTGATAGCAGTATTTTGATGGCTGAGGCGCTTTGCTGTCTTCGTTTACACAAACAAGTGATGGCTCACTCATTCATGATGCTGATGGGATCAATGCATACGAACCCTGCCTTTAATGAGATGCGGGTGACATCATCCACATTGACCAGGGTGGCTTGTAACGACAAATGGCAACGCTCTTGGGATAACTACCATCCCTACGCTCGATGCAATGGATTTGGAGGCTAGTCAATGCTAGAAATGAAACTCGCTGGAATCGCACTTGATGCAGCGACCCGTAGCCCGATTGTTTTATTGCAGGATACCGCTGACCGACGACAACTTCCCATTTTCATTGGCCAAGAGCAAGCTCGAGCAATTATTAACGCGCTGGACAACCAAAATCCTCCTCGCCCCCTAACCCACGACTTGATGGTGAATGTAATCGAAGAATGGGATTTGGAGCTGGAAAAAGTCGTAATCCACTCCCTGCAAGACAATACCTTCTACGCCACATTAGTGATGAGAAGTGGTGAAACAACCAAAGAAGTTGATGCTCGACCGAGTGATGCGATCGCCCTTGCCTTAAGAACTGACAGCCCTATTTGGGTCATGGAAGAAGTGATTGCAGATGCCTCGATTCCAGTCGATCGAGATGCCGATGAAGCAGAACGAAAAGCGTTTCGAGATTTTCTCTCTGGCTTGAAGCCTGAAGACTTTGCGCAACGCGGGGGATTGAGCAGCAGTGGAGAAGAAGCTTAGGTGCTGAAGGTGAATGCAGTATCGTCGGTTTGGGAAAACGAATCGTCACATTTCTGTGTTTTCTCTTGGGACAATGCGCTACCTGGCGTCGGCGGATCACGCTGGTCAGATTGTTCGCTACGCCATTGAGCGTGGCATTAATCACCTTGAGACTGCTCGTGCATATGGCCAAAGTGAAGCATTTCTCGGGCAGGCTCTTCAGACCCATCACATCAGCCGCGAGTCAATTGTCATCACGACAAAAATTACGCCAACCTCCGACGCTGCGTCGATGGCGACTGCGATTCAAGATTCTCTTCATCGACTACGTGTTGATGTAATTGACTGCCTCGCGATTCAGGGATTGAACCCTCCCCAGCATCTTGAATGGGTGCTTGAGCCAAATGGATGTATGGCGGCAGTACGAAACGCGATCGCTAATGGAACAGTTCGGCATGTCGGCTTCTCGACCCACGCCCCTCTGGACATCATCTTAAAAGCAATCCATACCGGATTCTTTGAGTTCGTTAATTTGCACTACACGTTGTTTTTTCAGCGCAATGAACCTGCGGTCGAGCTTGCACATCAAAAAGACATGGGCGTCTTTATCATCTCACCTGCGGATAAAGGCGGATTGCTCTACACCCCACCATCAAAGCTGAAGGATCTCTGTGCGCCCTATTCACCCTTAGAAATGAACCACCGATTTCTCCTGGGCGATCGCCGCATTACAACTCTCAGCGTTGGTCCCGCGATTCCTGAAGAACTCGACACACCTCTTGAGCTAGCCGACCGCACTGAGCCACTCTCAGAGCATGAGCGTCGCGTATTGGCTCAGCTAGAGCAGCATCAATCAACGGCGCTGGGGGGCGATCGCTGTGCTCAGTGTTATGAGTGTTTGCCCTGCCCCGAAGAGATCAACATCCCTGAAATATTGAGACTGCGAAACTTAGCGGTTGCCTATGACATGAATGCATTTGGAGAGTACCGCTATCGTATGTTTGAAAATGCTGGACACTGGTTTCCCGGACGTAAGGGCAATCGATGTACAGAATGCGGCGACTGCTTGCCCCGCTGTCCAGAACAGCTATCGATTCCTGAATTACTGCAAGATGCACATCAGCGACTCAACGGGCCCAAGCGCCGTCGTCTCTGGGAAGATTGAGCATCTTCAATTTAATCTTGATTAACTTGAGAAAGCTGTTCTTTTCCTTGAGGAATTTGCTGCACTAACTCAGCAATTCGAGAAACTGCTCATTATCTTGAGTATGGGACTTTCGTTGGCAGTAACGATAATGAACACTAAAACGATAAAGCAGCTGAGTGACATTATCCTTAGCGTCTGATAGTGCTTTTGCCGATTCTAATAATGGTTCCCAGATTTACGATGGTGAACCGCAGTTTTAGTCTCTGCCTGTTGAACTTCGCCTCGCTCTACTGTGGAATAAACAACCCAATGATCGCCACATTCCATACGACTCTGAACTCGACACTCCAAATACGCGGATGAATCGGCTAACACAGGGCAACCATTTTCGGCCTCTTTAGTATCAACGCCTTCAAACCGATCTTCCCCGGGAGAAAAGGGCTTGAGGAAGTGTTTCATCATCGGGATATGTCTCCCGTCCGGCAGAATATTCAGCACAAATTGGCTATTGGGATACATGAGTGACTCAATGGCGCGATCGCGGGCGACAGCAACGGTAAAGCCAGGAGGGTTAAACGTGGCCTGCGATACCCAGGAGGCCAGCATGGCACTAGAAGCGTCTCCTTTCTTCGCTGTGACGATGCACAACGAGCCAACAAGGCGACCCACGGCTTGTTCGGTTGGTGTGATGTTGGAAACACCAGGCTTTGTGGTAAGCTGAGTCGCTTTTTTACGTTTTTTCGACTTCTTAATCGCTTGCACGAAGTCCGTGCCGGACTCTTCACACATCTGGAGGACTGCGTCTGTTGGTGTGAACTTCACCCGAATCGGATCAAACACGAAGTTGTATCCAGCATCTTTCAGCTTGTCATTCAGATAATCAATTGCCTCTCCACTCCAGCCAAAGGAGCCAAAAACACCCGCGAATCTGTCCGTTGGTACATTCGACAATAATGTCCCCAAGGCAGTTTGGATTTGTGTGGGTGCATGACCGCCCAGTGTTGGAGAACCAATGACAAATCCTTCACATTTTTCAGCGATCGCCTGAATGTCTTTCGGGCTAGTGGCTTCACAGTTAATGGACTCAACACGGGCTCCTGCTTTCGTCATGCCTCGGGCGATCGCCTGAGCCAGGGTTGCAGTATTGCCATAGGCAGACGCATAGAGCAGAGCCACCATCATGTCTTGCCCTTTCTGCTGGCGGCTCCATTCTTGATAGTCTTGGGTGAGCTTGACGACACCGTATTTCACCAGGGGACCATGGCCGGGTGCATAGAGTTGTACAGGGGGTAAGTCTGTTAACTTTTCTAGTGCTGTTTCAACCTGACGGGCATGGGGAGCCATGAGACAGTCGAAATAGTAGCGTCGATCGTCTTGCAGGGTATCTTGTTCACTATCAAATACAGACTCACTGCAAACGTGAGCTCCGAAAAACTTGTCGGAATAGAGAATACCTGTGTGCGGATCGTAGGTAGCCAATCCACCGGGATAACGAGGCGTGGGAATCGGGATAAACCGGAGTCGATGACCTTGCCCCAGATCAAGCACATCATCTCCGCTTTTTATCACTTTGATGTTGAATGGATGGTCTGGAAGGGCTGCCTTAAGCGACAGGGCCGCTGGATTCGAGCAGACAATGGTGACATGTGGCGCTAGAGGGGCGATCGCCTTTAGCGTTTCAGCACGGTTGGGGTTGACGTGCCCCAAAATGATGTAGTCCAGTGTCTTCAGGTCAAACGGCAACACCTGCGTTTCACGATAGTCTTGAACAATCCAACGAAGCTGAGCCCACACATCACTCCAGAAGGGAAGCTTTGGTCGTGCATCTGACGTCGCCGACGGATGCTCCAAAGTGGTTAGAAATTTTTCGGTGAATGATGCACCCGGCGGATCGATGAGTGCAGACTGCTCTGCTTGAATCAGGTACGAGTTAGCTGTGGTCCCTTTTTCTCGTGCATATTCAATTTCAAACCGCAAACGTTCCCAACTGCGCGATCGATACACGGTTGTTTCAGCTGCGATGGGAAGAATTTGTACGTCTCGTCCTGAATTGCTCATGATGCTTTTGTATGACAAACGACTGGGACAGTTGGATCGTGCTGAACCTGAAGCACTTTGAAACTTGAACCTTTTTAGCTCTCAACACAGCATCTGTGCTTTGGACCTTTTTAGGTTGGGCTAGCGTTGGCGAAACCTGCATAATGTGTAGGCCAATGAAAACATTGATGGTGTTTCATTTCATCCTTCGTCGGCCCAACCTGCGCCAAAATTCCAGCTCTTAAGATGAACGTGGTTTAAAGAACAAGCCACTTAGTAAAAAAAGATCAGCTGATGAAGCAACAAACGCATGGCCTTTACCATGCGCTTGTTAACCGTTTCTTAGTAGTAGTTACCAATCTTTCGGTGATGAACAGCGGTCAGTCCATCTGGATTAGAGACTTTTCCGGCATCAACCGTGCTGTAAATAATCCAGTGGTCACTGCACTCCATGCGACTTGATACCTCGCACTCTAAATACGCGAGGGCGTCTGCAAGAATCGGTGAACTGTTTTCAGCAATGCGAGTTTTCACGCCTTCAAAGCGATCGGCTCCAGGTGGAAACCGCTTGAGGAAGTGCTTCATCAGCATTTGGTAATTACCTTCTTCAAGAATGTTGAGTACAAAGCGATCGCCCACCTGCATCAACGATTCAATCGCTCGATCTTTCGCAACAGCAACGGTGAATCCTAACGGCTCAAAGCTGGCTTGAGAAACCCAAGATGCCAACATTGCACCGTTCAACTCTCCTTTCTGAGCTGTGATGATGTAAAGACCGCTGCTAATGCGACCCAGCGCCTTTTCTAGCTCATTGTCGATGGCCTTTAATTTCTTGTTTTTTGCCTGCTGCGTGAGCAACTGACCCAGGTCTGTCCCTGACTCTTCGCAGAGCTGATAGACCTGTTCATTGGGGATATCCTTGACACGAATGGAAGGAAAGCCCTTTTTCAACCCTAGATTGACAAACTTGTTTAGCAGCGGATCAATCGGCTCATCATCACCGCCATAGCATTCGAAAATACCAAACACTTGCTTGCCTTTCACAGCTGCAAGGATGGTATTGACGGCAGCTTGGACAGGATTCGCAAAGGAGCCAGAGGCCGGGGGCGTTGCAACGATAACCGCAGAGGCATGACTAACAAGTTCGTTGACCTCTTGAGGATCTGCTGACTTCAAATCCATCATTTCAACGGCAACACCTGTTTTCGTAATGCCTCGGGCGATCGCTTGGGATAGGCGATCGCTATAGCCATAGTCCGAAATGTAGAAGACCGCCGCAGTTGTCTCAGCTTTTGCTTTTGCCTGACTCCAGGAGCGATAGCGTCCGGTCAACTCCATTAAATTGTGCTTGAGCAGCGGACCATGTCCAGTTGCAATTTGTGTAATAGAACCCAGGGCATCCATCCGTTTCATCGCACCCAACACCGATCGCGCATTGGGAGCCATCAAACATTCATAGTAGAAGCGAAAATCAGGTTCGATTGCCTTCAAGTCACTGTCATAGGTGTCAGCCGTGCAGTAGTGCATTCCAAATGCATCGCAGGTGAAGAGCGTCTGCGTTTTTTGGTCGTAGGTAAAGATAGTATCCGGCCAATGGAGATTAGGCGCACTGACGAATTCAAGCACGTGGCCATTCCCCAAATCGAGGGTGTCTCCGTTTTTCACCTGAATGCGCTCAAACGGACGGTGAACCAGATCCTCCAGGAAGGCGATCGCCACTTTTGCACCCACGATAGTGGCTTGAGGGGCCAGTTCTAGCACGTCCTTCACCAACCCACTATGGTCAGGCTCCGTATGGCTAATGATGAGGTAGTCAATCTCAGTTGGATCAATCTGTCCCTTGAGGCAGTCAAGATAGAGCTGGCGAAACTTAGCATGGGAAGTGTCGACTAGCGCAGTCTTTTCACCTCTGATAATGAAGGAGTTATAAGTGGTGCCATTTTGCAGCCCGAACTCAATGTCGAAGCGATCGCGGTCCCAATCGAGTGAGCGGATTGTCGTCGTGTCAGGTGCGATGTCGTCTGTTTGTATGGTCAGGCGCTTTTCTGTACGTTCAACAACTGCAACCATGGGCTACCTCCTATCAGAGTCTAAAAATCTTGATATCAAGTGATGCTTGCTTGAGTTGCTTTTTGTTCAGAACAGCGGCGTAGAGCTTGTTGCGCCCCACACCATCAAACCGCACTAAACGCATGAATCCAGCCTCAATCAGCATCAGGTTCAAACTGGCTTATATAAAGTGTTCTTGTAACGCTTTATGTAGTTTAACAACATTTGTGTTTCTTTAGTATTGATCACAGTCATCAACTTTGGAGAATTGCCCCGTTATTGACAGTCTCTATATCAATTCGTCACATCAGCGTTAGGGGAAATCTGGAACTCGTTAGAATGATTGGCATTGATGCTTGATCGACAATAATGCTGACGCTTAACGTAATTCCAGCTGTAGTGGCCGGTTTTCGTAATCGTCGGTTTTCATTGAGACAAGCAATTTCATACACCGTTATTGGCTCATGCTGCGCATGTTGTTTTGCACGCTTCAATGGGGCAAGCCCCTATCGCACTACATGTTACGAATGAGCCGACTATTTCCCTTAGTAGTGCTGTGGATTGGGAGCATGGAGTGGGCGATCGCCCCAGTAACAGCCCAGCCGATTCCAGATCGCACGTTAGGGTCCGAGTCATCCATTGTTCGACCCGGGAGAATCCGCAACCGAGACGGTCATCGCATTGAGGGCGGTGCCATTCGCGGAGACAATTTATTTCACAGCTTTTTAGAGTTCAACATTGATGAGGGGAACGCTGCCTATTTTGTAAATCCGCGAGGAATTACCACGATTCTTGGGCGCGTCACGGGTGATGATGTTTCTGATATTTTCGGAACGCTTGGTGTTTTGGGACAAGCGGATCTCTTCTTGCTAAACCCCAATGGTTTTGTATTTGGTGAGAATGCTGTCTTGGACATCGGAGGGTCGTTTGTTGCTACAACGGCCGATCAATTCGAATTCCCAGATGGCAGTCAATTCAGTGCTGTGAACCCAAATCCAGCACCGCTGTTGACGGTCGCCCTCTCTCCTGGCCTACAATACGGCACTCGCTATCAAGGGGCGATCGCCAACTCGGCTGACTTATCCGTTGATGCTGGGCAAACGCTTAGCTTAGCGGGCACCACCACCACCATCACCGGCTCGTTGACAGCTCCAGGTGGCGTTGTTCACGTCTTAGGTGATCAGCTGAATCTATTGGGTAATGCTCAGATTGATGTGTCAGCTGCAGATGGCGGTGGTGATATTTTTGTGGGCGGCAATCAGCGTGGAATGGGAGCGTTGCCCAATGCTCAACAAACGTTTGTGGGACCCAGCGTGACGCTGCACGCAGATGCACTGACGAATGGAGATGGTGGAAACATCATCGTTTGGGCGGATGACCTCACTCGATTCTATGGTGCGCTATCGGCTCAAGGAGGCACCGTATCAGGCGATGGAGGATTCGCTGAAGTCTCTGGAAGACAACGCTTGGTGTTTGATGGACAGGCAAATCTTGGGGCACCGCAGGGACAACTTGGTACGCTCTTGCTAGACCCGACGAACATTATTATTGTGGACGGCGACATCGGAGATGATGATGCAGAAATTGCAGACGATAATGTCGAAGCCGTAGATAGTCCTAACGAAACATTCACGATTTCAGAAGAGACGCTCGAGGACATCATTGGGAATGTGGTGTTGGAAGCCACCAATGATATTACGGTCAATGACTTGTCCGATAACGAGCTAACGTTTCTTGCCAGTGATGGCGATATCACGTTTACGGCAGATGCAGACAACGATGGTGCTGGGCTGTTTACGATGCTTGATACAGCCGATGTAATTTTCACAGCTGGTCGCAATATTACGATTTCAGGTAGCAAAATCACGCCTGGAGAGATTGACAGCGCCGGAGGGGATATCACTTTGACCGCAGGCGATCGCATTATTCTCGATAGCATTGAAATCAACAGTGGTTCCTTTGATGCCGATGCTGATGGTGACGATGAGCCGTTTGTCGGGACGTCGGGTGATATCACTTTGACTGCAAGCAATAAGATTCGGGTCACCAATACGATCATCACCTCAGATGGTGCAGGCGTTGAAATTGGAGAGAGTAACGCTGGAGATATTGTTTTTCAGGTAACCGACGGGTCCATCATCGTTGTCAATGGTTCTGAGATTTCATCAAGTGCCGACGGCAGTGGCTTCGCAGGAGACATTACGTTGACAGCGGGCGATCGCATCAATATTCGCAATCAAAGCAATGTGTTTAGTAATGCAGACGGTGCCCTCACAGGTGAAGGCGGAGCCGGTGATATTCGGATTCGAGCCGAGAATGACATCGTTTTGAGTGATGGTGCAACCATCAATGCAGAAACAGTGAATGACACCAGCGAAACGATTGATAGCGGACGCATGACGCTTCGCTCTGTCTCAGGTTCAGTCATTTTGCGACAGGCATCACTATCAACGAATGTCGAGGGCAGTGGATTCGCAGGAGATATTCTGTTGCGCGGCGGCACTGATGTGATTGTTCGCGATAGCGCGATTACCAGCGACCTAGGAGAAGGCTTTACAGATGGCGAACTTGGAGAGGGTGGGGCTGGCTTTATTGAGCTACGCGCCCTCAACACCATCATTCTGGATGGTCGGGCAGCGGATCCCGATAGCAACCTGACCACCATTAGCGCTACCAGCTTTAATGGAGACGCAGCGGGAGAAGCAGGAGAAGTTGAATTAGAGTCCCGGTTTGGGTCGATTGTTCTCTTTAATTCGGCAGAAATTAGAACGAATGTCGAAGCGAGTGGTTTTGCTGGAGATGTAAGACTGCTTGCGCCCAATGGCAGCATTTCGATCTCTGACAGTTCAATTTTGAGTGATTTTCAAGGCAGTAGCTTTGATGATGTCGGAGACGAAGGCGGAGCAGGATTCATTTCACTGCTTGCTGGGGACGATATCAGCATCAATGGCTCAATTACAGAGGTTGATTCAGATGGAACTGTGTTTGTTCGTCGAGCGCTAAGTGCATCGACGTTTGGCAGTCCGGGTAGCTCAGATGATGACAATGGAAATATTTTAATTCAGTCTACAGAGGGGACAATCTCGATTCAAAATGCGCGAGTGGTGGCGATCGCTAGAGGGATCGATGCTGACGCTGGCAGTATTACCGTCCAGTCAGGGGGAGACACAATTCTCATCGCAGGGGATAGCCGAATCCGCACAGACGCTACAGGAGATGATGCCGAAGGAGGTGAAATACGCATCCGCGCAATCGGCAATGGAGGGCAAATCACGATTAACAACAGTCGCGTGAGCAGCCTTGCAGATATCGAAGCTTCCTCTGAGAATCTCAATGCCATCGGAGGGTTGGTCGATATTGAAGCTGCGTCGGACCTCGCCATCATCAACGATTCACGGATCTTGAGTGACGCTTCAGGCATCGCTGGAGTGATCGAGTTGGATGCTTCCGATACGCTTTCAATTCGCAACAGCACAATTTCTAGTGAAGGAACTGAAGGAAATATTGCCATCGGAGACACCGTTGCCCCTACAGACATCGAAATCGTTAGCAGTTCAATATCAACAGCAAATGAAGGGACGCCAGAAGATGACGCGGGTTTTATATCGGTGGATGGACAAGGCGCTTTGGTGTTGGATGCCAGCGAAATCAGCAGCGAAGCGGTGGGCGAAGACCCATCAACGGGAGATGCATCTGGTAGCATCACAGCTCAGGCGAATGGAGATAGCATTGCATTCGGCAACGGGGGCAATATCACCCTAATAGTTCCGCAAGATGACGGCATCATTATTTTGCTAAACGGTAGTCGAGTGTTGACTGACGCGGGTGCTGTTTTTGGAGCGAACACCGGCGGCAATGGAG
>JBCBLF010000029.1:0-30775 GCA_038520475.1 Cyanobacteria bacterium J06627_8 | reverse complement strand
GGGGATTTGACTGGACGTGTTCTCAATGACCCAACGTTAGAGCTTTTGAAGAAAACAGCCGTCTCTCAAGCGAAGGCTGGGGCTGATATTATTGCTCCATCTGGAATGATGGATGGCTTTGTTCAAGCAATCCGTAGCGGGCTAGATGAAGGTGGGTACGAAGAGATTCCTATCTTGTCCTACGCTGCAAAATACTCCTCTTCTTACTATGGTCCGTTCCGAGATGCGGCGGATTCGGCACCTCAGTTTGGCGATCGCCGTACCTATCAAATGGACCCAGCGAACTCGCGTGAGGCAATCAAAGAAATTGAGCTGGATGTCGCAGAAGGCGCAGATATGCTGATGGTCAAGCCTGCCCTTGCCTACATGGACATCATTTGGCAAGTGAAGCAGGCCAGCAATCTACCAGTTGCCGCATACAATGTCTCTGGCGAATATTCAATGGTGAAAGCAGCCGCCCTGAATGGCTGGATTGATGAGGAAAAAGTTGTCATGGAGACCATGCACAGCTTTAAGCGTTCAGGTGCTGACCTCATTCTCACGTATCATGCAAAGGATATTGCTCGTTGGCTTCAGGCATAGCGGTCGGTGGCTCGTTTCTAGGTGCAGCCATAATTAGCATCGACACAATTGTTTTATTACTGTATCGAGGATGGACTGTCGTTTATCCTTCTAATTAACTTGTATTTACGAGGCAAGGTTTAACGCGTCATGCCATATCTTTGGTTTAAAGCATTTCACATCATTGGTGTCGTGGTTTGGTTTGCTGGATTGTTCTATCTTGTGCGTCTCTTCATTTACCACGTCGAAGCTGACGAACAGCCGGAACCTGCCCAAAGTATTCTCAAAAATCAGTACACCTTGATGGAGAAGCGACTCTACGGCATCATTACGACGCCGGGTATGTTGGTTACTGTTGCCATGGCGATCGGAATTCTTTGGCAAGAGCCGTATGTTCTGAAGGAGTGGTGGCTCCACATTAAGCTCACCTTTGTCGTTATTTTGTTGGGCTATCACTTCTACTGTCGTCGATTGATGAAGCAATTGGAGCGAGGAGACTGCGCATGGAGCAGTAAACAGCTCCGTGCCTTGAATGAATTTCCGACGTTGCTGCTCGTCGTCATCGTGTTACTAGCAATTTTCCAAAATAACTTCCCAACAAATGCAACATCATATTTAGTCGTGGGATTGGTCGTGGTCATGGCAGCGACGATTCAGCTTTATGCTCGAAAGCGCCGCTTAGACAATGAACGGAAGGCTCAAGAGGCAACTCCTGCAAGCACGGATCAGCTACTGCAGAGCTAATGAAAACGTGTCTGAGTCGAACACGACTCGGCAAACTTCTCAAACCCATCATGAAGAAATAGGGTGTTTGGGCTCGCAACGGGCCTGATTACCCTATTTCTTCATGAACTTTGTCATGTCGTGACAAAAAGTTTTGTAGCGAATCGAGGCACTTCTGAAAAACTCGCCCGAAAATATCACTAATGCCAAACCCGGTTTTAGAAAACCGGATATTGTTTTTCTGAAACCTATGCGAAACGGGTCTTTTAGAAAAATGAGAGTCAGTTTTTCCTATCTGCGGCTTTGGCTTATCATTGCTTTGCATCCAACCACACTAGAGAAGACTCATGAAGTACGAACTGATCGGTGGGCTCGCTGGGACAACCGTCGTACTTGCTGCAACAATTACTCATTTTCGTTTACGGGCTTGGTCTCGCACCCAGATTAGCCAGTATCGAGAAAAGCATGATCAGCTTGAGCAGGCGAATCATGGGTTGTCGACTGAAATCAGTCAAGTGAAGGATTCGAATACGACTCTCAGTGACGAAAACCAGCGCCTTTTGAATCGCAACATTCTTTTATCAAAAGATGCAGAACGTTCTCGAAAAACGCAAGCAGAACTGATTGAGCGACAGAATGAGTTACAACACGCATTAGATGAGTCAACTGAAGCGATCGCCCAGCTTGAAGTTGAGGTTCATACGGCGATTCAGCAGCGCGATCGCCTCAAGACAGAGATGCAACATGAGCGAGAACAAACCCTTGCCGTACAGCGTCAGCAAGATGATTTGAGTTTGCAAAAGTCTCAGATTGAAAATCAGCTTTTGCGTGAGCAGCATCATTTAAGTGTATTGCAAGAGCGTATTTCAACCCTTGAAAACCAAGCATCACGATATAAACAGCAAATTTTGGGTCAAACCACTCAGATTAATTCGCTAGACGGACAGCTCAGTGAATTACAACACCAAAAGACAGAACTAGACGCCATCCTCACTCAGGTTCACGTGCAGCAAGCTCAAGGTCATGCTGATCAGCGGGAACAGCAGAAGCGGCTACACGATAACACGCAACTGTCGCAGCGGGTTCAACATGAACTGCTACACGAAAAAGAGCACCGACATCGGTTTGAAGTTGAGCTTAGTGAGTCATTGCAGGACAAAGCAAGGCTTGAAGCGACGCTGAAAGAACAGCACAACCAGATTGAAGAGTTGCAGAACCAGCTTGAAGGGATTGAACAAGAGAAAGAAACAGCTCACGACGAACTCGGTCAGAAGAAAGAACGCTTAACCCATTTAGAGCAGCAACTTCAAGACCTGTCACAACAAGTGAAATGTGAACAGGACAGGCGATTTGAGATGCAACGGGCTGCTGACGACTTGGTGCGTGAGTATCGAAAAGTCGAGCGTCAGCTAGAACGGGAACAACGAACCGTCTTGACCCTTCAAGATGCACAACGAGCCATTCAGCTAGAGAAAGAAAAGCTAGAATCATTGCTGGAGCTTGAACAGACCCAACAAGCTCAACTCAAGGAGCAGGTTGAAGCTGTTTTAGCTGAAAATCGACAGATTGATGACAGTCTCCAAGGCGAACGCGATCGCGTCTCTTCGTTAGAATTTCAGGTCAAGAGCCTAACGCAACTCCGAGAACAAACTGAGCAAGACATCGAACACGAACGAACGATGATTGACCAGTTTTATCAGCAGCTTCTCAATATTAATCAGCAAACCTCACATGTAACGGATAGGGTTGAGCTTGAACGAGAGAGCATTCTCTCGTTTCAAACCCAACTGCGTGAGTTTCTGAAAGAGCGAGAACAGATTCGAGGACTCATTCAACAGCAACAGCAGCAGCTCCTAAACGTGCAGCATCAGATTGAGCAGCTGACTCAGTCGAAGCACCAGCTTGAAACGGATTTGGACCAGGAGCGGGCAGACGCTCATCACCTCCAGCAGCAGCTTGACGATTTGAGCTGGCGAAAATCACAGCTAGAAGATGAACTGGGTCGAGAGCGTCAGAAAGTGAGTGCATTTGAGCCCCGGTTGCATGCGTTAACGGAACACATGCAGTCGATTCAGCAATCGATTCAAACTGAGCAAAACGAAGTCAAAATCTTTCATGAACAGCTGGCTCAACTACTGAAACAGGAATCTAATGTTGAACAGCGCCTTGATCAAGAGACAGATGAGATTGCGGCGATCGCTCAGCACATTCAAGATCTCTCCCAAGAGCGGAAGTTAGAACTCATTCATCATGAATTGCTGCGAGAGCGCGACACAGTGACCCTGCTTCAACAGGAAATTGATGCATTAAACCGAGAAAAAGAGGAGGCGATCGCTGCGCTTGAACACGCCCAGAAGAAGCCGCTCTCGGGCAAAACCTTTGCAATTGCTGGAAGCCTATCTACGATGAATCAGGATGAAGCCCTGAATTTGATTCTAGATGCAGGAGGCCGGGTTCACAGCACGCTTAGCATTGAGACCAGTTATCTACTCGTAGGGCGATCGCCCGGAGTGAAGCTCAATCAGGCGAAAGATTTAGGTGTTGAGCAAATCACCGAAGCCGACTTGCTCAAGATGATATCTGATGGTTAAAAGCGGCTGCGCTAAGCCTGTTTTAATGAGAGTTTCACAAGATGATATTGGGGCGCATGCGCTCGATATAGAGAATAGACTTCAGTCTGGAAACCCTTGGATCACTTTAAACGGGACTTTGACCGTAGTAAGGCAGTGCATGGGACCAGCATGGGCGATCGCCTGCGCTCCAACGCTGTACAGCCAGATCGAGTAGGCTGGGGACTGTCCATCCTAAGCCATTTTCTGCAACGAAGATCTGATAAGGCTTGGGCCAAGAAGACAGTCGTTCGTGCCATTGCTCTTGAGACATCACGGTGTCCGATGCCTCAGTCGCTAACTCTGACAAAATTGGTTGATCTGTCAGCCGTTGGTCAACCAGCTGTTGATTAATCAGTGGCGGAACACCGCTATCGGAGTCACGTGATGATTTCTTAGAGACGGTGTACACCGCACAATACACATCACCTCTTCTAGCTGCCATCTCAATTGCAATATCCGTATTCTCACCTTGTAGTTGCCGACTCTTTTGCCCTGGTAATGATGGTGAAGGTGTTGACTGCTGTTGAAGTGTGGCCCATGCAAATGCTTTTAAGGTTGAAATCGAGAAGAGTGGAATATTGAGCTGTTGGGCTAGGGTTCGTGCGGTGACAACGCCGATGCGAGTGCCGGTGAAGCCTCCAGGCCCCTTTGCAACTGCAATGAAAGCAAGGTCAGACCACTGTTGTGGATGAAGAAACTCATTAAGATGAACATGCAGCTGAGTCGATAGATCACGGCCCAAGTTCCAGGTTTGCGATCGCTCAGAACCTGCTCTATTCCGAATGGCGAGTCCAAGTTCAGGGCTTGCGGTATGAATGGCTAGAGCATATTTTTCAGAACCTAGCCCAAATAATGGATCCGCCACAACTGACTCCAGTCTGATCGTGAAAACACCATCAGTTTATGGTAATCGTCTTTGTCACATGACTTGAAATATTCTTTTGAAAGTGTTGTGTCGCAACGTGTCTTAAAAAAAAACTGCAACAAACATGAGCAGGATGGCATCCTAGTATCGGATGCTAACCTGCTCATGTTCGCTGGATCTCTTCTCTAAATTCGGTTGAACCTCAATGACATAGCCCTATAGAGTCAGCGGTGGATGGGCCCCGGGATACCCATCCCTGCAATGTTCTGATATGAGGGCATGGAGCAGAATTCGAGAGATTCGAGCGTTGCTCTTAGAACCGAGGGTAGACGTGAACCAATACGGTTGCTAGATAACCAAATCCAAATGGGCAGTTTGGCGCACAAGGATGGTCCGGTGGATTAACCGTTGCGGTTGCTGCACCCGCATAGAAGGTGTTGCCAAATCCATCGGCACCTGGCTTACCCGTATGCGTGACGGTGTACGTATAGACACCCTTCTTCGTGACGATTGATTCTGTGATATCCAAATCTTCACCTTTTTGACCAATGGACTCAAAGGAGAAGCAGACATCAACTTTCATTCCCAAACAGAGCAAGAGGCTTGTGAGGGGATTATGGCTGAACTCAACGTCAACGCTGACGGTGTATTCTTCATCTTCAGCAACGATGTAGTTGTTCTGCTCAGGGGCAGGGGTTTTATCGGTCGCCATGTCGCCGGCACCCGCAAAGCGAAGGTTGCAGAGTGTGAAGAAAACCGGGCCAAGGAGGTTCTTGGAGTAAGTTTCAGTTGCACCCACTTGAGCAGGGGGCTGACTACCAACTTTTGCGATATCTTGAATTAACATAAAACTGTACCTCTGATTGGGTGGTGATAAGACACTACAGAAGCGATGTAAAGAGGATTCATAGCGTTTCTAAACGCGCTCCTGAGTCAGTACGTTTTCATCATGACAAACTTACTTAGGCTCTGACCGTACCAAGTTGGGTACTATTTCAGCAGATATTATTTCTTCGAGTACTAAGGACTCATGGGATGCGATCGCATCCCATGAGTCGTTGATGTTAAGAGTAGTTGAGTTCAAGAGAAAGGATATAGCTACGCTATATCCTTAATCGTTGATAAAACATTGAGTTGAGTAAATTGCATTCTCAACACGGTTCTTCTGAGGTTCTAAGAGAATAAACACTCCCTAACCTATGGCTTTAGCCATTTAGGCTAGGACACTAAGTATGATTCGGTTACCTAGCCCATAGCCAAATGGCTCGCCGTCTTGTCTTAACGGAACTGGCGATGGCTATACTTCGATACAGCTATGTATTGTTGCGCTCGGCCTCTCCACAACACATGGTCCAAGGTCAATGGCCATAGCGGCATTAGTCTAATCGGAGGGTTGAGATGGGTTGCGTTCTGTAATTTCACGAGCAAAGCTTTGGTAGGCAAGGCGATCGCCAAACTCAACTAGACGCACACTGATTTCGACAGGCAACTCGTTTCCATTCTTTCGACATAAGATATGAGAGTAAATTGCACTGCCGACCTTTTCTAGCTTCGGAATGATCACAGCCTGAAAATACTCAGCTGATTCATCCGTTTCGATATCTTCAATCTTTAGTTGGCACAACTCTTTGCGCGTATAACGCAACCGACGAGATGCTTTTAAGTTGGCATCGATAATTTGATGGGTTTCGGCATCAACAATAAAAATCATGTCATTGGCCATCTCAAACATCATGCGATAGCGCTCTAGAGAGTCTTGGAGGGAAATTTCAGCTTGTTTTCGCTGCGTAATGTCTAATACAACGCCGACTACCCCAACAATAATCCCTTCCTCATCTTGGATTGGACTCAGGGTGTAGTCATAATATCGAATACTACTTCCAGATGAAACCTTCACCTCAGACGAGCTCAACTTACCGAAAGACAGCACCATTTCAAACTGGGCAAGATTAAACTCTAAAAATTCCGGAGGTAGATTTGCATCGTCATACTTTCTGCCGATAATTTCGCTCCGCTCGATTCCCCAAACGCTGACTCCAAAGGGACTAATGTAGGTGTAGTAGCCTGAGCGATCGCAAATGAACATGAGTTCGGGAATAGCTGAAAACACCTTGTCAAACATCCGCATTTGATGCTGTGCTTGAGCAGCAAGCTGCCCCGCTTCAGGGGTAGACCATAAATCCAGCAATGCGATAAAAGACGTATTCTGTACCGATTCGTCAACCGGCACGACTTCAGCAGAAACGTTATCTGCAATCACTAATGATCGTTCATCTCGATAATCGGCCTCGCTCACTGTAGGCGGTGTCTCCTCGTCCTGTAGTGGCTGTAGCAACTGCCCTAGCGTTTCAAAAACGACGGTAACTTGCTGTTGAAACTTTGCTTGGCTACTGTGAGTCACATGTTCCAGCGTTTCAATTTGATTTCGCAATCCATCGAGTTGCTGCTGCAACGATGTAATCGTTAGGGACGCTGACTCAGGAGCAGGGACATCGTAGACCTGACAAAGTGCTTCGATAAATAAATCTGTTTTCGTTTTACCCAATACTTTTGCACGTTTCTCGATAGCGCCAACGATTTCTTCTGGAAGCCTGAATGAAACTGTCCGATTTGCCATAAGTCAGAAACTTCACCATGATTTAGACGAGATAGGTCATCGCAATTCAGCACACCTACAGCTGTGACTAACACCCAAGTCTCTTAAAACTCCCCGAAAGCTTGAGCTGAAACCAACCGAATGGATTCCCAACATCAGTCATCTCATTCAGATTTCATAAACGTAGCGCAGACCTGCTCTCAACGCTCAAGTTCAGCGAAGCAAATTATTTTCTACCCATGGTTCTCTTACCAAATCTGGTTTTGAAAACTCATCATTATTTTTTGGTGGAAGCCCTGCAACGGAAGATGTTTCACCAAAAATATGAAGTTGATTTCATGCGCGGATCTGATATTATCCCAGCAAGCAAGTAAATATCCTAAAGGGATGGTTTTCATGCACGACACTACCCTTCACACTATCTAGAATTTGTTTGTTATTCAACTGAAGGATGTCATCCATTATTTCTACAAAAGTAGAATATTTGCAATCCATTGTCATGAAACGCGTAGACGAGTTGCAAAGAATTAATACTATGGTATTGACAATTTCCTATAACAAAAATCTATAGAACACTTGCGTTTAATGATTAGGAGTGTCGGCATCCGTTCTATCACACGTCTGTGATTTCAATGGCAGTCTCAATAGCAGTAATAATCCAGCACTGTTGATTGTCGTCTCGATAGGCGATCGCCCGTGTGGCAATTCGGCGGATATCTCCATCTTTATGTCGAAAGCGATAAGTAATGGAGTCTCGACCATTGTCACGTACTCGTTGCCACGACGGTTTTACAACCGTTTCCAGATCATGTGCATCAACACGAGACATCCATAGAGAGTGATCCATCAATTCTTCAGTGGTGTAACCGAAAATAGCTTCACATCCAGCGGAAATAAATTCTGTGACGCGTTCCCCCGAATCAAACAAGCGTCTTCGGAAAATCGAAGCATCAACATTATCCAGAATGTCTTGCAATGCTGATCGAGACTGTCGCAGAGCGTTCTCAAGAGCTTTGCGATCGCTGATATCGCGCGTCAACATTAATACCTGATCATCAGTCGCAGGTACAATTCGAACTTCTTCGTAGCGAGTCATGTTTCGTGCTTGAGGTTCGGTAACTCTGTCCATAGGGTCAGTTGTCTTAGACATTGACGCCACGTTCACCTGCTGTTCAAAGACTTGAACCTCCCGTGTTATCAACGTAGCCTGAATGCCCCAAATCTGCGGTTCTGATAGGTTTGATGACATCAATCGAGTAAGGCTGCCCCTTGTCTCTTCCATTCCATTAGAGAACAGATCAGAAGGACGATAAAACTGATCAAGCAACGTGCCATCTGCACTGAAGAGCTGTACACGATCGGGAATCGACTCCAAAATGACTCGGTGACGAGCCTCCGTCTCAAGTAACTTAACAGTGGCCTCGCAGACAGCTTCCTCACTTCGCTTACGCGACGTAATATCAGTAACCATGCTCAACGAGCCCACATATTCATTTGAAGCGTCGGTAATTGGAGTTGCCGAAATCAACGTCCAGACAGTCGTTCCATTTTTGTGCCGAAACTTAAACTCATACTGCTCAATAATTCCTTGCTGCCGCCGCTCGATGTAATTCGCACACGTTGCTCGACTCTCATCGTCTACGAACTCAAAGAGAGATTTTCCAATCATTTCATCAACGCTGAAGCCCAAAATCTTAGCGAGTCTCGGATTGACATAGGTCGTCAGGCTGTCTGCATCACTCATCCAGATACCTTCATTTGCGGTCTCCACGATATAGCGATAACGCTCTTCGCTATGCTCCAGCGCCTTCTTCATTTGGATTTGTTCGGTAATGTCGATGGCAATCCCAAGCACTCCCTTTTGCTCATTACGCTCTGGCATTGTCGCAGTCAGCCGAAGGAATGTCCGCTCTTTACCTCCAACAGTTTCAGTCGTTTCCAAGGTAACGACCTCTCCACGCTGACATCGATGTTTGGCATCAAAGTAATTAGCCAGTAATTCTGGAGGAAGCCGGAGATCTTCGATATGAGTGCCAATCAAATCACCATATCGTTCAACGTCAACTGGGTTTTGCAGAACAAGTCGGTCATTCGAATCACGCATCCAGACCCCAAACGGAAGACTATCGATTAATGTCCGAAGTCGGTCTTCACTAACCCGTAAGGCTTGCTCAGTTTGCTTCTGTTCGGTAATATCCACAACGACGCCAAGCACCCCCATCTCTCCTAATCGATCTGGCAGCGCAGTCATAATCCGCAGAAATGTGTATTCCCGATCATTAATGACTTCTCTCGTCTCATACGAAACCGTTTCCCCTTGATAACATCGTTGATTCCATCCATCTTTTTGAGCAAGGACATCAGGAGGTAGCCCAAACTCATCAGATGTTGTGCCCAGCTTGTTACCATAACGCGCCATATCAACTGGACTTTGTATGATCAGCCGGTCTTGCGCATCCCGGGCCCACACACCAAGAGGTAGCGTGTTCACTAGTGTTCTAAGACGCTCCTCGCTAACACGAAGAGATTCTTCAGCGTGTTTGCGCTGAGTAATATCAGTAATTGTCCCAACGTAGCCTGTTATGGCTCCGCTCGTGTCTGTTTCGGTCACGGCCTGAACAATAAGCCAAACAATGGAGCCATCGGATCGAAGAAAGCGAAATTCGCCAGAAAATGGTTGTCGGTGTTGAGCCAATAAACGCCATTGAGCTTCTAGGTGCGCTCGATCCTCCGGATGTATGGCGATCGCCCATCCTTCATCGTAGGCCTCTATCGCAGGAATACCAGCTAGTTCGCACCATTTTGGATTGACATAAATACAGTCACCTTCTGTGGTCGTTCGGAAGATACCGACAGGTGCATGTTCGGTTAGCGTGCTGTATCGCTGTTCACTGTTACGGAGATTAATCTCAGCTCGTTTGCGATCAGTAATATCTCGAACAACTAAAAGAACGGAGTCATCATCATACGCAACGATTCGAACTTCCTCGATTTGTAGGTCTCCATTGATTATGAGTTCTTGTTCGTAGACACATAGTTTTTTCGTTTGTAGCACCTTCTCAATCGCATCCAGACGTCGCTGAGCGAATGCTTTAGAAAACACATCATCGACTCGTTGGCCAATAATGGTAGATGTTTTTACAACCATTTGAAAGGTATCTGTCGGAACAAAATCGAGATACACGCCTTCCCGATTCATGTGAATCACCAAATCGGGTAAAGCCTCAACCAACGCGCGATTTTTGGCTTCGCTGGCACGTAATGCCGCTTCAGCTTCTTTACGTTCGGTGATATCGATGACAGTACCAGCGAACCGATAAATGTTGCCTTCTCGGTCATGAATTGGAAAGGTGCGATTCCAAATCCAGCGAACAGAGCCGTCCCGACGGACGATGCGGTACTCCATATCACCAAACCCTGCACCAATCTGCTCTGACGTATCACGCTGACGGAGCGTTGCAAGGACGTGATCGCGATCGTCTGGATGAATGAATGCCAGCCATTGACTGGGATCGTCAAAAACCCGTTGCCGAGATTGTTGGTACAACTGCTCGTAAGCGCAATTCACGTAGATCAATTGACCTGATTCAAATTCTTTAAGAAAGAAGACATCTTGAACATTGTCAAAAATTTGGTGAAGCTGAGCATCACTTTCACGCAAGGCCAGTTCAGCCTTTTTACGTTCCTGAATGCCTTGAACAATTGCAACGGTATGAACAGGCTGTCCATCAGCGTCTCGAATTAAGGAAACCGACAGAATCGCCCAGCACACTTCACCAGACTTGTGGATATAGCGTTTCTCTATGGTGAAATCAGAAATTTCTCCAGCGAGCAGTTTCACGGTAAGCAATTGATCAGCAGCAGCGTCGTCGGGATGGCTAAAATCATCAAACGCCAGTTGTTGAAATTCGGTCTCGGTATACCCTAAGAAATCGTAAAACCACCGATTAACGGATTGCGGGTGCGTAAATGGAACAGATGACAGGCAAATTCCCACGGCCGCCTGGTCGAACACAGCCCGAAATCTTGCTTCACTTTCCTCCAACGCCAACGCAGACTGCTTTTTTTCCGTGATATCGATAATGATCCCTGCAAATCGATAGGTCTCACCTGCCTGATTGCGAATCGGAAACGTACGATTCCAAAGCCAACGCACAGAACCGTCTCGACGAACAATGCGATATTCCACATCACCAAACGCATCATCTGTGATGAGTTGTCGAGTCGCTTCAGCGGAAATGCGGTCATAATCATCAGGATGAACACATTGGAGCCATGCATCCGGATTGTTGTAGGCAATATCATCCGGATTATTGTAAGCATCAGCATCCGGATATTGAAACACCTGATTCGACGAAACATTTTGATAGAGAATTTTTCCTGACGATTTATCCTTGAGGAAAAATACATCATCGATATTGTCAAAGATTTGCTGAAACTGGCTTTCACTCTCACGCAGGGCTTGTTCTGTCCGTTTTAGCTCAGTGATGTCTCGGTCAATCCCCTTGGAGCCGATATAACACCCTTGGTCATCAAATCGGGCTACTGAACTACTGTCAACGATAATGGTATGCCCATCTTTGCGAATCATCGTCAGTTCGCCGCGTGTGCGGGTCTGACCCGCTCGTTCTGCAGCAAAAACATCATGAAGCCAATCATGCTGCTCAGGAACAATCAAATCAAAACAACTCTTGCCGATTAATTCGTCGGGAGCATAGCCGAGAATGTCCATTGACTGAGGACTCATATACAAAATGGTGCCGCGCGAATCCTCTTCCCAGATCAAGTCATTCGTTGATTCAACTAAATCCCGAAAGCGCTGCTCACTTTTCTCGAGCTCAATCATTGCCCAGGCACGCTCTTTTATCTCCGTTGCCAACTGGTCATTGGCAGTCTGCAATTCCTGGGTCCGCTCTTGCACCCGTTGTTCAAGAGCAGCATTAAGGGCCCGTAGCTCATGATTGAGCGATCGCACTTCTTCTTCTGCTCGAATGCGTTCTTGAAGCTGAATCTGGACTTGGTGGTGCAGTTCAGACTGATGAATGGCGATACCCAGCTGAATTGCAATTTGCTGCATCAACTCAACATCAGTCGACAGCCATTCACGAGGTTGTGAATATTCATGAAAGCACAACATCCCCCAGAGCTGATTAGAGTGGCTGTCGTGTTCAAGACTCGAAGGCGTCAAAATTGGAACCGCAACGAGCGATCGCACATGAAATTGTTCTAAAAACTCAATGAACTCAGGGGAGAAATCAGATTGATAGATGTTGTTGATCGCAAGAGGATGATTCGATTGAAGCATCTCGATGTAATTGCAGGCCATATCAGGCACTTGGGTTACATCAATTCTCAACTCTTCTCGACTGATGGCTTGAGTTGAAATCTGGCATGTCTGGTCATGGAGGCGTCGTTTGACAACAACACGCTCAACTTGAAAATAGTCCAATGCTGTATCAACCGCTGTCTGAAGAATCGTACTCAAGTCTAAGGATTGATGAATCTGAGTGGTAATTTTCCGCAGTAATCGCTCTTGCTCTAACTGTCGTTCTAGCGCGAGCTGAGCACCTTTCTGCTCGGTAATATCAAGTGCACAACCATCAGCGACGACATCTCCGGTGTCAGACCCATAGAAATGCGCCAGTTCTCTGAGCCAGAATGTGGTGCCATCTGAATGTATATTTCGATATTCAATGTCTAGGGGGTCTAGAGTCTGCTGGCAGCGATGCAGTTCTGTTTCACGATACGCGCGATCGCCAGGGTGAACAAACTGTTGAAGTAGAGTCGGGTCGTTACGAATCTCGTCGGATTGTACCCCAGTAAAGCGATGCTTACCTTCGCTCACATAAGGCATCGAAATTGTTCCGTCACGATGAACAATCTTCCGATATAGGGTTCCGGGGAAATTAGCTGCAATACTTGCAATCTGCTGCTGCTGCCGACGAATCTTATCTTCTGCTTGTTTTCGTTCAGTAATGTCTCGGACAAAACTTTGAATACAGAGCTGCTCCTCATACTCGATCAGTTGAGCATTAATCTCAACCGGAAACGTCGTTCCCTGCTTACGCTGATAGGTGTGTTCGTAGATGATGTTGCCGTCAATTTCTAATGCATCGGTTAGCTGATATTGACGTTCAGGGTCAAAAGACGCTTCGATCTCCTGAAGGGATAGCTTCATTAAGTCTAGTCTGGAGTATCCCAGCTTACGCGCTGCTGCCCAGTTCGCATTCAAAACACGGTAGCTATTAATGTCCAGGATAAGGATGATATCACTGGCTGATTCAAACAGTGTTCGATATTTACTTTCAGAATCCCGTAATGCAAGCTCAGCTTGGCGTCGTTCAGTGATGTCTTTTGCAATAAAGACCGTTGCATCAATCTCCCCTGACCGCCCTCGTACTGGGCTAAAGGTATATTCGTAGCATCGTTGGGTGTCCAAGTAATCGACCCCCAATTCAATCTGCCCTACCGTAGGTCGGCCACTTGCCAGTATCTCTTGATGGCTGATGGCGAGCTCCTTAACGACATTACCCGGTAGCGTCGTGTGGGTAAGGGGTTGATTGGTCAGGGCGGTGCGATCGCCACCGAACGCTCGCGCTGTTACATCGCTGATGTAAATCAGCCGCCCGTCTGCTTTTTGAGCAAAGACTAAATCAAGGGAAGCCAGTAACGCTTGATCGATACTTTTCACAATCAACCTCAGAATTTGCAGATAGTTCCGAGAAAACGAAACTCAAAACGAATAAGACCGATGCATTTTAAGGACTAGCGCATGCGTTACTACAACTAATCATGCACAAAATATTGTGCGAGTCCGGTTCGTTTCTCTGTGCAGGAACGAGAATAACAATTTCTTCACGATAAATCCTGCAACGGTCTGGGGCTCAAATTCTCTTAGGGCTTACACCAATTCTTCGACTTGGTGCATGATTCAGTTCTGTGGGTTCCGCTCGAAGGACGGATGCCGCAAAACTACGTCGTTTATCCATTGCAGGAAATAGTATTACACGCAAGAATAGGCTAGTGACAGACATACCATCACTAACCCCTATTCCTACGTTAAATGTCGCAGACTTGCATCAGTCCTATCTTGAGGCTCAACTCTATCAATCAGATACTAACGGGATGATAACTCATCAGGTTTAAACTAACCCCTCGACTAAGGCGATCGCCTCTTTAGGCTTGTTATGCAACGTCGGCAGTCGAAGAAAAAGCTCTATCTTCAGGGATTGAACGATGCGTTGCATAATCAAATTCGTTGCCATCCATGACAGGACTAGACGACTCAATTGAGGACGGTGACGAGATTTGCATTTCGTCTGCAAACAACGTTGTCTTCACGCAGGTAACATTAGCGGAAACATCAACCCAGACTTTGTAGCATGCCCCTGAAGCTGTAATGATGGTCGCTGACCGCTGACGCTCAAAACCTAATGCCAGATTAAATGCATCCCCTCGCTCAAGAGCATTGAATTCTCGCACCAACTTAAAGAATTTATGTTTAGAAACGAGCCCTTGATAAAGGCTGCCATCTTGATAGAAGGTGAATATCCGAACGATATCTTCACTCAAAAATACTGGGTACATTGGAGTATCTGGAGGATCAAACATAACGTGCCATTAAGAGCGCAATACATATAATCAAGGGCGTAATACGCGTACTGCCCATCGTCCGATGCATCCAATTTCTAATCCTATTGGTTCTAGTGATATCACTGAGTTCCTCATGATCTTCACACAAACCTCACTCTGAACACCGTCCCCTCATGGATACTTTGTAGCGTTGAAAACCTTTTGCCTCTTCAGCCAACCTTCATTTCTTTATTTGAGAGATGTTTAGCCAACGCTCCATCGATCAATTCGGCAATATGCATACCTACAGTTAAGTTTTGATGAAAATATCATATTTTTTTATCAAAACCGTCGAAAAATGACATAGTCGTATTGCATGTATTACTATGACTCAGCAATAATACCGCATATAAACAGTTCCACTCAACTGTCTGGCCAGTCGATACAAAAATAGCGCGACAATTTTTCTCTCCTAGATAAAAATTGTCGCGCAAATGTCAGCCTTCGTAGAGGATATGTCGCATTCCTTGAAATCGATATGTCGCATGTTTTGATAGGGTTCAGGCAAAAGGCTAGTTCTGATGCATCTTTGAAGAACTTCAAATTCAATGCGCCAGTTTAACCTTCTACTTTCCTGCTCGAACAGTATGACCAGGCCCAGTATTTAGTCAAATAGACTCAACTGATTGCACTAGTCGACTTCAAGATTCACTGCACATTTTATGAATTATTCGCGAGAGCTCTTGATTTCTGAGAGGGAAATCTCCAATGAGAACTTTCATGCAAGA
This sequence comes from Cyanobacteria bacterium J06627_8, assembly GCA_038520475.1. GTDB lineage: Bacteria > Cyanobacteriota > Cyanobacteriia > CAKZMO01 > CAKZMO01 > JBCCWF01. The sequence goes on along the minus strand of JBCBLF010000029.1, from coordinate 15,058 downwards.
CAACGATATCGAAGAGCCCAGGGAGTCTGATCTGGCCGGGTCTGAACCAGGCTATCGGCAAAACAACCGTGAAAGCGGGCTCAAAGCAGCTATTGTTTTTAGCCAAGATGGAATTCCCGATGAGACCTTTATTCCTGAAAGATTTATCAAAAATGATTGGATTCAAGTCAGCTTTCAAACTTTATCGCTTAACTTATTGCTAAGCAATTTGTATCCCTCAGAGCAGCCTCAATACTGCATTTCGCATGGGGAAGATGACAGTGTTGTGATTATTCGCTCAGACAATCAATACATTGCATTTTTACTAGATAAAGCTGTTTTCCCAGTTATTGATAGCTTCGTCCTAGATTGGCTACAGACGATTAATGTTAGGCAACTAAAGTCCATGCTGGATTGTTAGTTCATAGAAGAGATGCCATGCGAAATGTATGGTTCAATATTCATACATTTCGCTCAATTGAAATATTTTGTGTGTTCCTGATTTAGACAGTGAATATTGGTGTGTGGTCGCCTCTCGACACTAGTATTCGCACAGCTCTAAACCGTTTGCTTCATCCATGGTTCGCTTTATTAAAAAGCATTGACGTTCAAAATTTACCCGTGGCATGGTGAAGCAATAGGTGCATCAATGAACACATGGAAACAGTGGAGGAACGCCGAGCACGGCTCCAAATTCTAGTCGCGATCGCTCGGGCAAATGAACCTATAAAACCATGGGAAAGAGCCTACCTAGAACAAGAGGTTGAGGCACTGGGAGATGGCGCGTCAATAACGCTGGATCACATTCTTGCAGAAAGTCCTTCGCTTAATTCTCTCCTGAAGGCCATTACATCATCTGATAGTCAGCAACAGATCTATCACGATGCCGTTAAGCTCGCACAGCTCGATGGAATAACGCCTGCTCGTCAAGACTTACTGGAGCGTATTCGTACAGCCTTTCAGCTTCCGATAATTCAAAAGAGTTTCAGCTCCCCCACATCAACTTCGCCATCTGATCAGAGCTTGATTGCAGGTATGAACTGCATGATGACCCATAGCCATCGAGCTCGTCGGTTAGTGTTTGATTATGCGGTTGGTGCAGCCATCATCGGCTTGATTCCATTCGGGCGTTTTGGGTTCATTCAGCCCATGGCGATCGCCCTCCTGTTGGTCAAGATGGCCAAAGATGTCCACGCTCACTGGGGATTCTCACCTCAACAGTATCCAAAGTTGGCATTGAACTATCTCATAAGCGGAACCATTGCGTTATTCCTTGGAGGCATGAGCTGGCTCTTGCTCTCTCTTCTAAGCCTTGTTGTTCCGGTGAGTTCTTGGATTCTCTCAGCACTATCCTCGTTTATTGGAGTCTGGAGTTTAGGTTGCATGGTCAATCAGCTTTATTGGAACCGCAGTCGAACGAACCGCAGCGTTCTTGAAGCGATCGCCTCTCAGCAAGAAACCAATTGAATCCTTGACTGATATCGTTGTGCGAATAGATTAAGCACAGTCGTGTGAGGCGCAGTGCGTCTCACACGACCATTTCTGTACGTAACGCTGCCATAAAACGTTCACAAAGGAATGAAAGAGCCTAGGCACCTGTGGTTCTAAAGCCAATCGCAATGGCGATTAAGCCGCGATTTGTCAAAAGCAGTGCTATACAGTAGTGAGATTTTGACGTCGATCGTCTTGCTTCACTGGGGTCTCTGGTTTTGACACGAGAGCGCCGAGCAAGTAGCCTGCGGTACAGATGCCAAGACCGATTATGTTGACACCCAGATCCTCTGCATATCTCCCAGCACCCAATTGAATCCACGTCGGAAAAATCCCAATACTGAATGCATTTTCGACGACTCGCAATACTCCAAACAGTAATCCTGGCCAAAATGCCAGATGAAAGCTCAACGCTCGAGCTGAAGAAATAAACGAGAGCAGAAAAATTGGGGCCAATCCCATGACCATTGTGCCGCTGATGGTAGTTGCCAAAATAATTGCAGGACCAACGCGATCGCCCAAATACAAACTCAACAACGGCAAATTGCCCAACACCGCAACAATCACCATTGCCCAACGACCCACAAATGCCTGCTGCTCAGTTGGCTGGTCTGCACGATTTTTCCAGTCACGAGCCGTCAGCTTCGCCACACTTGCGAAGGTGGAGTCTAGGGTAGAGCCAGCACTCGTCAGCATAATGGCATTAAAGACCAACACCATTGGTAATCCAATGAGGATGGGGACTTCCAGCACTGGAGACCCTTCAACTCCAGAGGCCCGAGCATAGAGACCCACCGAACTAAATAAGAGAATAAAGCCACCGCTGACCAGTCCAGCTAAAACAAAGCCCTTCACCATAATCTTGGGAGAGGTAATGAACGCACGATCGGTCATGACCGGGTCGTGGAAGGGATAGCTAAAAATTTGAACGAATGCGAGACCACAAAACGTTAAGCCAGCGATGCGCGTTTCAGGCTCAACAACAGGAATGCCGCCGCTGGCCAGTCCGGGACCAAGCGTGGCTAAAATTAGCACCAACAACACAGCCGCCAAAACCATCTGAGCGCCGTCAGTCAATAGGCTACTGCGTAACCCACCTAATAGACTGTAGTAAACCGTGAATCCGGTCACGATCAATACAGCAAACCAATAGCCAGCGCTCCCCTCTGGCCCAAAATAAAGGGAAAAAACCTTTGTATTTGACCAGACCTCATTTAATAAACGGATGGCGATCGCAATCAAAAACAACCGGGAGCATAGAACGCCATACTTGCTGACCAAAAAATCGGAAAGCGACCGAAACCCACCCCTCACTCGAATGAAATAGATGGCGATCGCCGCTGTAACAAAACTGAGATAGTAGATGGCATAACCGATACCGCCCGTGATACCAAACGCATTGGCAAGACTGGCAGCATTATCAATCGATTTTGCAAAAATCCAGGTGATTGCTGCACTGGCAATCAGCAACCATAGATTCGGTTCTTGCCCGATTGAAGATTCCCCTTGAAAAAATTCATTTGCAGAGACTTTACCTGGGGTTGTTCGTTGAACAACTCGATAGACAAAATATCCATAGCCAAGCAAGAGCGCCCACGTTAAAGCTAAAATCATTGACCCTAAATTTTTTCTATTACGACAGCCGATTCACTAACATCGACTTGTAACGCTTTGGCCTAGTTAGCAGACCATAGCAGACACAATATGCCACTGAGTTACGAATTGAGTAAATCTCAGAAAAGCAATTGGTTTTGAATCATAGTAGGCCAGTCTGAATTTATGCTGAGAGATCGGACGCATTCAATACGGTCAACACACTAAGCGGATACACTCAAATTAATTCCGAAGTTGGATATACCCCTTATCACATCGCAATGCCTCATTAATCATGGATACAACGACCTCAGATAGCATCTCAACCATCCTGCTAATCGGCAGCGATACAGTCTTGATGAAGCAAATGGAACTTGATTTAAAAGAAGCTGGATACGCGGTTAAGACATCTGAGCTATCTGTTGCGACCCACCATGCACAAGCAGAAAAGCCATCGCTCATCATTGTCGATCGCCTGTTATCTGGAGAATCAGGGCTCTCTCTGTGTCGAGCATTACGCATGTCTGGACTCCAAACTCCAATTGTCTTGTTAATGTCGAGAGATTCAATCGAAGATAGAGTTGCTTGCATTGAATCAGGTGCCGATGATTACTTTCTAAAGCCCTATCGAACAGATGACTTTCTCCGCCTCGTTAATCTTTACCTTAGTCCTGAACCTCCAGACGTTGCTCAACTTCGGTTTGCCGACTTAGCACTAGATTTAAATAACCGTCAAGCGATGGTTCGCAATCGGGTGATTGATCTAACGATGAAAGAATTTGAACTTTTGAAATACTTAATGGAGCATCCCCGAGAGGTATTAACCCGTGAGCAGATTTTAGAAAACGTATGGGGCTATGAGTTTATGGGGGAGTCAAATGTGATCGAAGTTTACGTTCGATACCTGCGGCTCAAGATTGAAGACGAAGGGAGTAAACGATTGATTCAAACTGTTCGAGGGGTGGGATACGTATTACGGGATGCATAGAATTCTTTTCTCGTATCAATTATTGTCGGTGGAAATCGATACGAATTGTTAATGGATAATACGTGCTGGGTAAACATAATAGAAGCTGTATCCTTCCTAGTCACTGTATCGTTCCTCGCTCAAGCAGGGGGTTCTGTCGATGAATCGATTAAGCCTGACCGTAAACTACTTAATTCGACACTTGACGTCTCATGTCTTTCGCCGATCTTACGGACTGTTATCACACATGCGTGAACCACACTCAAACACCTGTTCATCCCCTCACAAACGTCATTCCGGCAAAAAATGTCGTCTGTGGCGCAAACCACTCATGCTGAGTGTAGGTCTTGTCTTGCTTTTACAAGCGTGCTCGCCCCCATTACCCCCGGATAGTAACGCTTCAACTCCTTCGCAGCGCGAACCGGAGCCAAATTCCTCATCTCAAGACCGTCAATCGCAGAACGTATTCACCCTGGATGAAGGTCAGATGTTACCGATTACTGCTGAAGCAACGATTCAAGACAATATTATCTTGCTCGAAATTGCGCAAACGCCTAGACAGCAAGCGATTGGCTTGATGTTCCGAGACGACTTGCCCGATAACCAGGGGATGCTATTCCCATTTAGTCCTCCACGTCCCGTTCAGTTTTGGATGCGAAATGTCCAGTTTCCGCTGGATATGCTTTTTCTTTACGATGGAGAAATCAAGGCGATCGCCCCTAGCGTTCCTCCTTGCATCACTCAGACATGCCCAACGTACGGTCCTGAGGGAGCAGTCGACTACGTACTAGAGCTAAAAGGCGGACAAGCAGACGCGTTGGGGTTATCGATTGGCGACTCGGTTAACATTCGCTATATTGATCCGATCGAGCCTGAGTCAATCTAAACACCCTAGAGCACTGATGCAATTCTTGGCCCGTGATCGGGACTGGCTTCAACTCTTCAACAACCAGCTCTAGATGAGGCGAACTCTAGCAAAGCTAGAGTTCGCCTCATCTTATTCACATTTGGCACCTGAGTGTCCGCGTGCCCATAACATCCAGAAATCTTGAGTGCTCAGACAATGTGCAAGATATGAGAATGGCAGGTTTTTAGAGAAATGGTTTCATGCCGTGATTAACCCACGCTGCTGATAGTCTGCGATCGCATCCATCAGCGACTCCTTCAGTGGGCGAAAGGTTAGCCCCAATTCTGTCTGAGCTTTTGTATTGTTAAACATCATGGGCGATCGCGCCAGCTTGACTCCCGTTAAGGGAGCTTGAGGCGGCTTTTTAGTAATAGTGTCTGCAATAAATTCTTGAATGGTACTAACGGTGAATGCCAACCAATATGGAATTTGTCGCGTCGGCATTGCCACGCCTGACAATTCTTCCAGCAGTCGCAGTAATTCTCCCAATTGAATATTGGCGTTACCGAGAATATATCGCTCTCCTGACGTGCCCTTATCCGCAGCTAGGATATGACCCAAAGCAACATCGCGGGCATCAATGAGGTTAAGCGTGCTGTTCAGATAAGCTGGATAGTTTTTATTCAAGAAGCCCAACATCATCCGTGTCGGCGGAGTAATACGGCGATCGCCAGGTCCAATGGGTACCGTCGGATTCACAATGACCACTGATAATCCTTTGGAGGCCGCAGCAAACGCCTCTTGTTCAGCCACAAATTTGCCTCTACAATACGCACCCGCCATATCTTCAATCGTGAGGCGAATCGATTCGTCAATGAGAGCAGTTTGTGAGGAATCTTCTGGACTGGGGGGAGCCTTCGATGACGGACGAACCCGTTTGAGAATTGATTCGGTTGAGCAGTGAACGACCCGCTCAACACCATGAGTCAATGCTGCATCCATCACATTGCGAGTTCCGGCCTGGTTAATCGTGACGAACTCGTCTTTACGTGGTGACCACAGACCGGCATTGGCCGCTAAATGAAACACCCGATCAATTCCATCCATCGCGTGGTCAACCGCAGTGCGATCGACAATATTCCCTGTGACATAATCAACTCGATCAATCCGATGAGCTGGAGTCGCCAGGTCAAAAATTCGGACCCTATCACCACGTTCGAGCAGCAACTCAACTAAGTGTTGACCGATAAATCCCAATCCACCTGTAACCAGACAAAAATGCCCCATAGTCCGCTGTTCAAAGTTCCCGCCGACCTTATCTAACCACGAAATTGGAAATTAGCGTGGCTAAGTCGCGCAAAATCTTTAATTGCAGGCTGATGCATAGCACGATGCCAAGAAAACTAACAGTGCCAGTAAGGCGATCGCCAGTGGTTTGACAACGTTCGCCCAAAAACTAAGACTTTGGAATGTGTGACGATGCCAGCACGTCCCAAAGCTTTATCCTTAACTGTCCTATCGCTAACTCGATAAGCCTATCGAGACGTTCTAACGCTATCGACTTTTCGTGAGAAGAGGTCGGTGAAGAAAGTAATAATCCGACGTTTCCGCGTCTTGATGTTGGCCGTGATCGACATACCCGACTGTAAAGTAATTGGGCGACCATTCGCGTTGATAAACTGTTGCTCTAGCTGCACCCTCGCTGGGAAGGTGTAAACTGGGCGATTTTCTTGCTGGTCGGGAGGTAAGGCGTCTGAGCCAATCCAAATCAGCTCACCTTCAACATCACCAAATTCGCTAAATGGGAAGGAATCGATACGCACATCAACTTGCATCCCTTCGTCAACGAAGCCAATGTCTTGGTTTGTAATGAACACACGAGCAACAAGGTCCTCAGCAGGAACGAGTTTGAGCACCGGCTCTTGACTGTTGATATTGATGAAGCCATCTTGCTGAGCAGTCAAGTCAAACACAATCCCATCAATCGGAGCTCGAATCTCTTGATAATCCTGTGTGAGTTCTGCTTGGGCTAACTCACTCCTTAACTCAGTGAGTCGGCGATCGTTTTCAACAATTCGCTGGGTTAACGTACTATCAATTTCCGCAATCCGCTTGTCATTTTCTGACATCGGGGTCAACAAATCATTGCTGTTCGTTGAGCGTCGGTTTGTCAAGTTTTGCTGCGCTTGAGAAATACGAGACGAAATAACCTGGCGCTCATCCCTCAGACGATTGTATTCATCTTGACGAGTCAGTACTTCGCTTCGTTGTCGGTTCAATTGAAGGGACGACAGCGCTCCTTCTTCGACGAGGGGCGTAATGTTGTCCAAAATATCTTGCTCAATGGCCAAGTTTTGTTCGGCGAACGCAATTTGCCCCTCGACTTGTGCAAGCTGCCGTTGAAGGGCTTCAACCTCAAAGAGGGCCGAAGAAACATCAGACTGAGCTTCAGTTTGCAGCGCTCCTAAGCGAAATTGCTGCTCGGGAGACAATGATGATGGTCCAGCATTTGACAGCGCCGCTCGATACAGCTGATTTTCCTCGATAAACGCGAGTCTGTTCGATACTTGCAGCAACAATTCTGGCGGTAGGTCTAATCCTAAAGCGGATGGAATTTGCTCTATAGGCAAGCCGCTGAGATGCGCTCGAAGAAACTGATTCTCTTTATCCAGCGAATCAATCCCTTGTCGTAATCGCTCTAGATCTGTCTCAGTCGCTTCAGGATCAAGCCGAACCAAGAGCTCGCCTGCTCGCACAGAGTCCCCATCACGAACCAAGACCTCTTCTACAACTCCATTGACCGGAGCATCAACTTCTTGGACAGCTCCCTGGGGTTCGAGCTTACCCGTTGCTTGCACGGCCTCTTCAATCTTGAACAAGCTCAAAATAACAGAGATTATCGTCACACTGATAATGCTAATGATAATGGCGTGAGACCAGCGCGCCGTTTGCTTTAAGATAACAGGCTGGTCAAATGCTTCAGACCGAACCATTTTGTTGGAACTTTCTTCAGACTGAGGAGCATTGACCTGAGTCTTATTCGCCACAGCAAGGCCAGATGGATGGCTTCCATTTTGAGCGTTGACAGGCTGCGCTTGTTGTTGATTGGTTGACGCTGAATCTCGTGGCTCTTTCATGGCTTGTTAGGTATCAGTTACGAATGTGTGAGTAAGCGAATAAAGCAGTTAAATGGGTGAACGATCGAACCCCTTGTCTTTACAAAACCGAATGACTCATTTGAGCCATCCATTGAGCTCTTTGGCTCAATGGGGTTAGATCTCTCCCTCTTGCTGTTGATACAAACAGTAGTAACGACCCTGAAGCGACATTAGTTCTTCATGACGACCTTGCTCCACAATTGAGCCCTGATCCATCATGAGAATAACGTCTGCACCACGAATCGTCGGGAGACGGTGAGTAATAAAGAAGACCGTCCGCCCCTTGAATGCCTCTGCGAGGTTGATAGAGACTCGACGCTCAGTGTCATAGTCAAGGGCACTGGTGGCCTCATCTAGAATCAGCATTCGGGGGTTCTGCAAAACAGTTCGAGCTAGCGCAATCCGCTGCCGCTGTCCTCCAGATAGGGAGGCTCCCCGCTCACCAACCCTCGTGTTATAACCGTTCGGGAGACCCATGATGAACTCGTGAGCCACTGCAACTTTGGCCGCTTCGATGATGGCATCTGAAGACGCATCAGGCATTGTCAAGGCAATGTTTTCCTGAATGGTGCCTTCAAACAAGAGACTGTCTTGAGGAACAATACCAATCTGCTGACGGAGCGAATAAAGCTCGACCTTGCTGATGTCATATCCGTCAACGAGAATTCGTCCGCTTTCCAGATCATAGAGTCTAGGCAGCAGCTTAGTCATCGTGCTCTTGCCAGAACCACTTTGCCCGACAATACCGATAAATTTCCCAGCCTCAAACTCGACGTTGATATTGTTGAGAACCAGCGGACCTGACGTCCCAAAGCGGAAAGCAACATCTTCGTACTTCACAGCCCCGTTAACCGGTGGCATCGGAATATTTAACCGATCTTCCTCACTTGCTTCGGGCGCAGCATCAACAATGTCACTCAAGCGCTCAATCGACAGGGCCGTCTCCTGAAAGTTTTGCCAGAGCTGAGCCAATCGGAGCAGCGGGCTCGTCACATAGCCTGCGATGATTCGGAATGCAATGAGCTGACCTAGAGTCAAATTCCCCTGTAAGACGAGATAAGCTCCAACCCAAAGAACAAGCAGTCCTGACAGCTTGTTTAGGAATCCACTGGCAGAGCTTGCTGTTGTTGATGTCAAAACAGTCTTAAACCCAGCACTGACGTAGCGGGCATAGCGTTGTTGCCATTGCCACCGTGCACGTAGCTCCATGTTTTGGGCTTTGACGGTCTGAATACCCGACATGACTTCCACAAGGTAAGACTGGGTTTCAGCATTGCGTTCTGCCTTCTCGCGCAATTGGCGGCGAATGAGCGGAGACGCAATGAAGGCAAGTCCGACAAATAGCGGAATCGTTGCCAACGAGACCAGCGTCAACACCCAGCTGTACACAAACATCACGACGATATAGATCACCGAGAATACAGAGTCTAGTACAACCGTCAGTGCGGTACCCGTTAGGAATTGACGAATATTTTCCAGCTCATTGATTCGGGTCGATAGCTCACCAACTGGGCGCTTTTCGAAATAGCGGAGAGGAAGTCGGAGGAGATGATCAATGATTTCTGACCCCAGGGTCATGTCAATACGGTTCGTGGTATCGACAAAGAGATAGGTACGAAGACTGGTGAGCAGCGCTTCAAAAATGGCGATGATCAACAGGAACGACCCTAAGACCTGTAGAGTGTCTTGACCGTTTTGGTTGATGACCTTGTCGATGATGACCTGAATCATCAACGGGTTAGCCAACTGGAAGAGCTGAACAAAGAAGGAGGCAACGAAAACCTCAATCAGGACAACTCGGTATTTTCGAATGGAGGGTAAGAACCAATCCAGTCCAAATCGTTTTTGAGGAGTCTGCTTGGTTTGACGGACTAAAACAATCTGACCGACACGATCGCCTGTTTCAGTTGTCTCACCCCATGTCTTATTAAAATCTTCAACCCGACGCTGAATGACCCCCAACTCGGGCACCGCAACGATGACTTCACGTTCATTAGTGTCATAGAGGACCGCAAACCCGTCTTGCCACTTGATGAGTGCTGGCGTTTCAATGCGCCCGATTGACTGTGCAGGCACCTTTACCAATTGTGCGTGGAGTCCCATCATTTCTGAAATGGCTCCACAGAGTTCTAGAGAAACGCCACCAATTCGCTCCGATTGGCTCACCATTACCCGTTGAACCACATCCTTCCGGAATGGCATATTGAAGAATTTGGCAATCATCTGGAGACAGGCCATCGCTCCGTCTCTTTCTCCTTTACCGCGCACAAACGGGTAGTCTTGAGGTGATTTACGCTTGCCAATCTCGTCTTGATAAACCGGTTGACTCAGCTCAGGGGGGCGATCGGGAGCGATTGGAATATCATCATCTGTCGTAGCCGCTGCTGCCCCATTTTGGTCAAGGGCAACGGTCTTAGGAGCCACTGTCGGTGTTGTTGCCTGAAAAACCGACTCTTGAATGCCAACCAGTCGTGCTGGATAGGAACCCACAACATTCAATGTTGCAGTGGGATGATTTTGAACATCAATGCGAGTTCCCACGGACATGTTGGCGATCGCCCCGCCCCCACTAACAAACCAAACGCGTCTTGGGTCGAGACGGTCGAAAGAAGTCGTCCCTTTTGGAACCATAAAGACAGCTGCATCTGCTTGCGCTTGGAGGGCGAGCTGTTTGAGATTTGCCTCACCAATGGCTTGCCGATGAATTTCTTCACCAATGAGGTCAAACATTTCTAACAAGGGGCATTTATCCCGAAAAGCCGCCGCCAAGGCTGGCTCTGCCTCTAGCATGGTGAGGAAATCAAGGGATGGCATGACCAAACAAATGGTTTCAGTAGAGGCGATCGCCGTTTCACAGGGCACACCTCTTACCAGGCCCAACCAACCCAACACCGCGCCAGGCTGAAGTAATTGAAGCGTCAGTGGTTTTTCTGTACGGGGGTCATATCCCAGCAGGCGAGCCTGCCCTTGATAAATGATGGCAACCTGACCAGGCATTTTGTCTCTAAGAAAAATTGCCTGCCCCATGCGATAGCGAAATAACTGAAGCTTGCTGGCAAGCTTTTTGAGAACCTCGTCTGACACTTTGTCAAACGGTGGGACGCTAGATAGAAAGTCTTGAATGCTAGTTTTGGTATAAGTCATGGGGCATTGTGGCAGACATTCATGTCAATAAGGTTGATGGGGGCAACAAGACGTAATCTGACGGGAGAGATTCAGGGCTTCTGATTCAAATCATGGGCTCATAACTTAGAGAATTCGATTCGAGGATAGCTTGTGAAACGAATTCTCATCAATCACTCATCTTAGCTATCGGGCTCTTGTGTCGTCCAAACGCTTTATTAATCGTCCAAAATCATCCAAACCAGACAATTTGAAGCAATGGTCATCGGAGACGTTGTGGCGATCGCTTTTCTTAGGATGCGATGGATGTCGTTTTCGAGTCTGTCGGCCCAGAATCAGGATTCTCACCCGAAGACATCGCTTGCATGTCCGCGGAGTTTCCTTCTCCTTCAGCCGTTTGAGCTACCATTTCTTCTGAACGATCGACAGATGCAACACCGTTTGATTCAGACGTTCGTAGGACCTGAAGTTGTTCCTTAATCCACTCATTAAATGCTTCATTGAGCAATCGGTGCCGCATACCATCGTCTAGTTGTGCGGGAATAAAACGCTCTAACCTAACAATCACGACCCACTCTCCAACCCGAGTGGGCGGACACAGTTGTCCAGGTTGACTGACGGATAGCATGTGTGAGAGCGATGGATGAGGAACGCTCAGTTCAACAGGTCCGATTAGACCATCTGTTTGAGCCTCCGGCCCTTGAGAATATTCACGGGCCATTTCCGCGAAGGATTGCTCTCCTTCGGAAATCCGAAAATAGAGCTCTTGGGCAATGCCAATATCTTTAGTGCGGATGAGCGAATAAATAACTTTATCTAACTTTCCTTTGCGGTCAAGAAAATAAGATTCCAGCTTTGGTCCCCATTTCTCTTGCTTAAATTTCTCGATGCGAAGCTCTCGAGTCGCAAGGGATTGAAGCTGAGATTCCGTCATTCGATAATGACTTAACCAGGCTTGCCGATTGTCGGGTTCGGCAATCTGATTTTCTTGGTAGAACGCTTGACACGCCTCTTCTCTTTCGTCATTGGTGCAGTCAATGCTGGCGATCGCTTCGTCGATTAATACCTCCTTCAAAAATTGAGGCATCATTTGGTAGCCTGCCAACAATGGCAGAACATCAGACGACGCAACCGTTCGTGTCCCGATCTTCAACATGTCAGCCATTAACTCAAACCGTTCCTCATAGCATTGCACAGTTGGTCTACAGCCAAAGTCGCACGAGATGCCCTAGCTAGGATACCTGGCATAGAACACACCTAATTTGACTGTTACTCCTTTCATTATTGAATCTTCATGAACAGTACAAATTCCGGAAATGGAAATGTCTGTGCAACCGATCAACATTACTTTGCCCCAACGTCCGACATTTTTCTCGCTTTCTTCACAGAGAAACAATCTTTAGATCTCACACGATTTTGTGGAGATAGCGGGCTGAGCACACCGCAAAGCTGTCATAGATATAGAACTGAATGAGATGAAGAGGACTTGAGCAAGTTCTAAATTCTTTAAAGTCTTTTCTACAGTTGCTCAACGTAAACAATATGGCGATATGCACTTAAGTCAAACCAACTCTTTTGAGAAACGTTTCGTTTTGTAAGGCTTTCTGCGAACACGGGCCCTAATACGATTGAGCAATGGTTACGAAGAAATAGGAGATTGAGACGATTGCCACATTGTGCATCCCAACCTGTAGCGTATTGCTACTGTAGTCGTCAACTTCGTTAGACCATTAACAGTGCTGGCATAGCGATCGCCCACTTTCAAGCTCTATGCAGCCATTATTCTTTTATTAACTAGAACGTCACACGATTAGCGGGAACTCTATTTTGAGTGGGTTCCCTCTATGTCCTGAAATGATAAATACGGGTCACTATCATTGGCGTCAGTCTTACAGCCAGGACGATTGAAGCTCCAATTTTAGGTCGTTAGTGCTATCACCCATTATTCAGCTTAAAAAGGAATTTCATAAGCCCTTTCTTATTGGGTTCATAAACTCACTATTAAGAATGGATAGAACCTTTCGTTTTATCTGGATTTGGCTACGAGCTGCTGAATCATGTTAGCCAGGGCGTTTTCTATACGTCAGCAAAATAACAGGTCATATCAACAGAGCAAAAAGTAGGAATATTTGCCTCCTGCACCTTTGCCCCTGTTGACACCTTAATCAGTGCATCTCCAGAACTCTGAGTTCAGAATTCACAGGATTCTTCTTCATTTATTCCTGAATGTCCTTGAATTCTCAACCTCACGATCATGTTATCTGGAGGCAAATCTTCCCGTGCGATCAGCTTCTCAGCTTCACTTCGATAAACTCAGTCCCGCATTTAATCCATCTCGAACGCTACCGGCAACTTTGTCAGAAGCAGACCAGTCAACGGTAAATTCTCCTAAAGCATCACCAGAATTGCTGGTTCTCAATCAGTTTTTTCCACCAGACTATGCCCCCACTGGACAATTGCTGAACGAACTCGCAACCCACCTCAGCCAGTATGGCGTTCGAATTCGGGTATTTGCAGGGCAACCAGGCTATGCATTTCAATCAGAACGTGCACCTGTTCAAGAACAGCACGGTCTCATGGCCATTCGGCGATCGCGCCTTGCCAGCCTATGGCCATCTCGCATTCGTGGAAAAGCGGTAAACGGCTTGTTTTATTGCGTCCGAGCTGGCTTACATCTGTTGCATAATCTGCGACACACCGATCAGATTTTGATTACAACAGCTCCACCCTTTCTGGCCGTGCTGGGGTACCTAGCAAATCTGATATTTGGCTTGCCGTATGTGTGCCTGATTTATGACCTGTATCCTGATGTCGCGATCCAACTCGGTGTGGTGAGTGAGACCCATCCTGTTTCACGGATATGGCGCTGGGTCAATCGCCAAATATGGCGTCGGGCTAAGAGCATCATCGTCCTAAGTTCGTGCATGAAAGAACGGGTCATCACTCACTGTCCCGAAGTCTCTGAAAAAGTCTCTGTGATTCACAGCTGGGCAAATCCGGACGTCATCGTTCCCCTTGAAAAATCACAAAATTGGTTTGCCTACAAGCACAAACTGGTTGAGCCTTTCACTGTTCTGTATTCCGGTAATATGGGACGATGCCACGATGTACAAACCATTTTGGAAACGATGCAGCTCTTGAAGGACGAGCCGATTCGGTTTGTGTTTATCGGGGGAGGAGCCAAGCGTCCTCAGCTCATCGAAGAAGCTGAAGCATTGAACCTGGAGAATTGCTTATTTCTGCCCTATCAAGACAAAGCTGATTTGCCCTACTCGCTTACTGCCTGTGATGTCTCTCTGGTGAGCGTGAGCCCAGAAGCTGAAGGATTAGTCGCGCCTAGTAAACTGTATTCTGCTCTTGCAGCCCAACGTCCTGTGGCAGCAATCTGCGATCGCCACTCCTATCTCACTGCTCTCATTCACGATGCAGGCTGCGGAGCAACGTTTTCCAGTGGAGATAGCGAAGGACTGGCCGACTTTATTCGAACCCTCTGCGCAGCCCCATCCCTTGCAAAGCTGATGGGGCAACGAGGGCGAGAATACCTTCAACACCACTTCACTCCTGAGCACATTGCTCAGCAGTATCACAGCGTTTTGTTTGAAGGAACCGTTCAGGTTGAATCGTTTTCGTCTGTTGCAGAACCCATACTCCTCAGATGTAACGACTCGTTAGCCTAAAATCTGGCGTTGAGGTGATTCTTTACTTACGTGTAACTTTACGGTTTTCGTAACACTAGCTCGGTAAAGCGAGTTGGGTTCGCGGGGCTGTGCTCACACTCTCAACTCTCTATATCGCTGAAGATTGAGGACTGTTTCATCAGTTCCCTGTTCTAACGCTACGCGCTTAAGTATAAGTTTGGCCATTTAGGCTAGGACACCGAGTATCATGAATGATACTCGG
>JBCBLF010000299.1:0-5362 GCA_038520475.1 Cyanobacteria bacterium J06627_8 | reverse complement strand
GCTCGTCCTGGACGTAAACTCGGCCATGCAACAACCCTGCTACATGAGGCCAACCCGCAGCAGCTACGGGACCATGCCACGGCGATCGCTAATCAGATTGAGTCACTCTGGAATCCTAGTACATGAGTCCTAAACACAGATGACACTTACTCTTCAGACGGGAGGGGACGCGATCGCATCAACAGCGGCACAATGCTGAGCAGCGTCAATAGTCCGAGCGCCCAAACAAATTCAGCAATATTCTCTCCATGAATTGCTCGGTGCCCCGTCGCTCCAACCCAGGTGTAAATGAGCGTTCCTGGAATAATGCCGAGAAACGTGCCGATCAAATAGGGCTTAAGCGCAATTGGCGTCACACCAAACACAAAATTGATGACGGTAAAGGGTGAAATCGGGGCAAAACGAATCGCAAAGACACAACGCAAGCTCCGTCGTCGAATTGTATGGTTGACTCGCTTGAGTAATGGATGATGGCGAAATCGCCGTTCGACCCAATCTCTCATCAGGTATCGTGCTAACCAAAATGCAATAACGGCACCGATCGTTGCACCACACACCGACCAAACCGTACCCCAAAAAACTCCAAAAATGGCTCCTCCAGCAACAACCAACACGCTACCCGGAAACCACAGGATGGTTGCAACAACATGGGCAAAAGCAAACAAAAACCCCGCCATGATGCCCATCATCTGAAAGTGGCGAATGGCGGCATCCGGATCTAACAACACACGCCTCAGCGGGCTCGTCCAAAAAAACACTAGTCCACAAGCCAATACTGCCAGACAACTCCACTTGAGATAAATTGGCTTCATGAATCACTCAATCTCGACAGCAGCATAGAGGTATTCATCTCTGATCGATGAGGGCGATCGCCCACCGTGGCCAACAAACGGTTCCACGCTAGAGCACAGTTGGCGTTACCGATAACCCTCAAAGCCATAGAGCTAGAATCCGTTCCAATCGAATCATCGCTGGAGCCATCAATGCTAAGCACACCACTATGCTCGACACGGCAACATAGACACCTCGCATCATCATCCTCTAAGAGTGGACGATAAATGTGAGATATTCCTTAAAATTAGGGCGCGTCATCAAGTCATACTAGAAATCTTGTGATACCAGCATTACCTCGTCCGTCCTAATGTCCTGAGTTAGGGGCTGAAACCCTTACTGCCAAAGCATTTTGCAGTGAGAGTTCAGCCCCTAGTATTCCCAAAAATCAATCTGAGTTGATTTAATTTTTTACATGCAATACGACGACTTGATTGAGCATCCAGAAGGCGGCCGTTTTCAAGAAATTTACCGCTCTTCAACCGTGGTCCAGACAGCAACCCAGCAGACAAAAACCGCATTAACGCACATCTACTTTTCCCTGAATTCGGACGAAGTGAGTCGCTTTCACCGAGTTGCGAGTGATGAAGTGTGGAATCTCTATCAAGGAAAGGGCCTCATCCTTTATCAGTGGAATGGAATCCTGGATGGGCGATCGCCCGTTATTGAAACCATTGAACTTTCAGTGCAACGCATGACCTTTTGCCACGTCGTGCCTGCGGGCTATTGGCAAGCGGCGATTCCACTGGACGAACGTGTGTTGGTGGGGTGCTCTGTCGCTCCAGGATTTGAGTACGCAGATTTTGAAATCATTGATCCACAGTCGGCAACAGCTCAATCGATTTGCCAAGCCTACCCCGATCTCCAGCGATTAATCTAAGGTCAAGTCCTCTGATGAAGGCAGCAAAATTGAAGGCTACCTTACATATAAAGATTAGGCTTACCTCTTGCCACGAAGCAATCCTTTATGTGGCTTGTGTCTAGAGCAACAATCTTAGACCAAGTCGCCAATATAACTTTAGCCATTTAGGCTAGGACATCGAGTATCATTCGGTTCCGTAGCACATCGCCACATGACTTGCCGTCTCGCCCTAACGGAACTGGCGACGGCTATAAAACTCCGGTTTCGCCACACCAATGCTCTGAATAATATTTGTGGGCCCACCCGAGCGGATCCTATAAAAATTAAATCTTGATAGGCTCCAGTTGCTGCGCTCAAAGATGAGTAGGCGAACATCATACGGGTCTGCTATAACTCGTTAGAATGCAAGCATAACCCCCATTACATCACCCCACAGGCTGCCTCACCTATTACGACTTACGTTCCTATCGGTTTCGTCATTAGCTCAGTGACTATTCAAAATGGCTATTAAAAAAGTTCAATACGAAAATCTTTTAGCAGACTATAGCGATCGCCTCGGGATGATCAGCTTGCTCAGACGTTTTCGTCCCTATTTAGAAATGCTGCCAAGCATGCGTCGCCCCCAAGAAAGCCTCATCACCCTTCCCTTGCCATTGGTCCGCCTGCGAGAGGAGACAAAGCCAGCTGGAATGTATGCTCCGAGCCTATCAGCTGGTGACGTTGTGCGTCTGCCCTCTGATGTCGGTGTCATCATGTGCGATCCCGAATGGAAGATCAAAACCGGAGTTGAAATTTTTGTCTTTATTCATCAGCCGAATGAAGATTTCTCCGACTTGCTGGGACGTTGGCGTCATACCCAAATGCTTCTAGCAAAAGGCTACGAATGGATCATGCCGCCTCGTTACAAGCACATTTTTAGCGAAGGGGCAGATGAAACATTTGCTTTGTTCGTCTTACTAAAAGATACGCCAGAGCGCATTAAGAAAGGACTCCAGGGTGCAACCCTCCCGTTCATTGTGGAACCCGTGCATCATCAAGATGACAACGACGAATCAGACTCATTTTCTGACCTTGCGTGGGCTGATGTTCCTGTGCCGCATATGCCTGAATCAGGTGACTCGTAGCAATCGGCAATAGCGTTGAGAATATATGGCTACTCCAGAGTAATCCCACCGGAGTGTGATATTGGCCCAAGGGCAGAACAGTGAGCTTCAAATGCTGGTGCCCGTTACAGCTAGCGTATTTTTGCTGGGTGCTGACTCGCTTTGGTTTCTCAATCTTTCGATGGTAGGGTTTAGACTGTTGAGTTTCATTTGAGTCAAGAGTTGTCATGCCGTTAATTAAAGTACAGGCATCTATCAGCACACCAGCTAAAGACGCCGTTGAGTCTATGTTGAAGCAGCTATCTGCTAGCCTGGCAAAGCACCTCGGCAAACCAGAATCCTATGTCATGACTGCATTTGAACCTGATGTTGCGATGACCTTTGCCGGCACAACAGAACCAACCTGTTTTGTCGAAATTAAAAGCGTGGGCACGATGTCGCCTGCCCAAACCCGCACCATGAGTCAAGACTTTTGCCAACAGATTCGCTCAACGTTAGGCATTCCAGAAAATAGAACCTACATCGAGTTTGTTGATGCAAAAGGCTCCATGTGGGGATGGAATAGCTCGACTTTCGGTTAATCCTGATAATCCTGCATGGGGGTTGACCCATCGAAGCACTTATCATCGCGTCATCATCGAACGTATTTAGGATGAGCGTGTTAGCAGCCTTCCAAATGTGCAGGTCGATTTGAAACGTCCACTCACTCAGATGTTGAATTTTCCATCTTGATAGACAAATTATGCTGAGCGCGATTCTGTTTGACTTGGACGGCACTCTCACAAATACGGACCCGATTCACTACAGCGTTTGGAAGAATCTGCTGAGTGACTATGACATCACTGTCGACCGGGAATTCTACGATCGCTACTTCAGCGGGCGGCTTAATGCAGATATCATCGCTGATCTGCTGCCTCAGCTCTCTCTTCGCGAGGGCATCGAATTGAGCGATCGCAAAGAAGCCCTATTTCGCACTCAAGCTCAGACTGAACTCACGCGACTCAAGGGATTAACCGAATTTTTGGGTTGGGTCGATCAGCATCACCTCAAGCGAGCAGTCGTGACGAATGCACCTCCAAAAAATGCCTGGTTTTCTCTGGATGTGCTGAAGCTTCGCAGCTATTTTGAAGTTGTGGTAATTGGTGAAGAACTGGACTATGGCAAGCCACATCCGATGCCATATGAAGTAGGGCTCCAGAAAGTCGGAGTAGCCGCGTCAGAGGCGATCGCCTTTGAGGATTCTCCGTCAGGAATTCGTTCAGCAGTTGGGGCCGGCATTCTCACGGTTGGGGTCGCGTCAACTCACACCCCAAACGATTTGCTTGCAGCTGGTGCAACGGCTGTCATTCAAGACTTTCAAGACCCTGCACTCGAAACGATTCTTGAGGCTCACTATGGAATTATGGGTTGAACATCTTGAGCATGGCTTAGCGAATATCGTTGGTCTATTTAAGTTCGCGCTGGAGGCGATCGCTGCCACCGTAGTTTTTATCGGCGTGATTCGCACTGGACAACAGGTGTTATTCAAGCGAAATAAGCATCATCGATCTCGTATTCTTGCTACACCATTATCGTTTGTAAGAGTGCGCCTGATCTTTGGCATGTGGCTAGCTCTTGCGTTGGAGTTTCAACTTGGAGCAGACATTCTAGCAACAACGATTGCGCCAAATTTTGAATCCCTAGGAGAACTCGGGGCGATCGCCCTCATTCGCACATTTCTCAACTATTTCTTACATAAGGAACTAGAAGCGGAATACACCATACAAGAACAAGCGGGCGATCGCCCCGCATCGAAATCACCGAGCATCGACACAGCTTGAAGTATCTTCGTTGTTCATTTGTAATCCGAAGAACTTCGAATAACACCCTTTCACAGGGTTTTAGGCATATCTAGCCATGTCGGCGTTGGTTATCCTTACCGATCACTGATGCGATGGCGTCGTTTGGGGTGAGCGTCGCAGGTGGAATGGAGAGGGAACGGCGATCGCACTCAACAGAATCACATCAAAAGTGCCCAGAATCTAGGCTCATATCAAATTGAATAGATAGCTTTAGCCATTTAGGCTGGGACCACCCAGATCATTCAGTTCTTTGGCCTATCGCCACATGGCTTGCTGTCTTGCCCTTAACGAGACTGGCGACGGTTACATTTCGAATCTGCACGTCATCTCAGGTTTCCCATCCAACTCTTAATCTCATCTCAGATTGGGGTAAGAGGAGATTCAGACTCCATCGGCATCATAAAAACTAAGCAAGCGGGCAAGGGCAATCGCCTTCACACTTGTCTTTCCAACGCACTCAATAAAGGAACCTGAAATTATGAAACGCATCATTACAGTCGTTATTGCGACTGCCGCACTTTCCACAATTGCATCTCCTGCCTCTGCCCTCACCGGGCGCCACGCTGAAGAATTCCATAGTGGTCTTGGTAACAAATTGTCGGAACGAACCGAACAAGAATTCTTCTCAGGCTTAGGTAATAAGCTCAACGAGCGCTTTTCTGAAGAATTTAAAAGCGGCTTGGGCAATAAACTCAATCAACGGTTCAGAGATTCGCTTTACCGTA
>JBCBLF010000298.1:0-5398 GCA_038520475.1 Cyanobacteria bacterium J06627_8 | reverse complement strand
AAGGAGCTTCTTTCGAATGAAAGTTTAACGTGTTCCGAAAGCCTTTCTCCCCATCCGACAGCTTTGAATATATCGGATACTTCCTTCCAGTTGATAGTTTCTATTGAAGTTGTATACCTGACATTCATGCCACTACTTTTTGATAGCTAACTCTTTATTAGAGAGAAACTTTCCACCTTGTATATTGAGAGCGTAGCGTTAGACCGTTCTACCTATGCATGTGACTTCGTCTGCCTAACTCACCCATATGAGGATTCAGGTAGAAATTATTGGCTGATTACGATCAATTCACATCTACTGATACGGGATCGACGAAATGCAGCTTGCCTAGTTTGGTAGCTTTGCTTCAGCCCATCAAAGTAATCGATTCATCAATCGAATAACCGATAGAATCCACAAAACTCTCTAGTTAATGAGTAACACGTCGGTGAGCAGGAATATCATCATCGACTTTCACCTCAACGACAATCAAATATTCCCATTAGAATTACCACGACAATATCTGGATATGCTGTGCTCATGATCGCATGTTAGAAACATCGAACAACTGACATTATCCGACTACCAAGGCATGAACCGGTATTCTTCAAGTCTCAGTTCAGCAGGTTACGGCAGCATTTATCCTTCTACTTTTCAGACAGGCATTCAAACAAGGTTGCGATTCCAAGTCCTCCACCGATGCCAAGGGTCGCGAGCCCCCGAGATTGAGATTCAGACGATCGCCCCTCTACATGTCTTCTCCGAACCATCTCTGTAAATAACCGCGTTACTAAAATTGCTCCAGATGCACCATACGGGTGTCCCAAGGCGATCGCCCCGCCACCGACATTGACTCGATCGTGCTCTAATCCCAGTTCATCCAGGCATGCCAAAACTTGAGAGGCAAATGCTTCATTGAATTCGATATGTTGGATAGCAGCAAGGGATAGCATCGGATGTCGCTTCATCAGTCGGTGAACTGCTGCGACAGGCCCCATCCCCAGAATGTTTGGATCAACGCCAGCGGCGATCGCATCAACAAAGCGTAAACCTGATGAACAACCCATTCGCTGAAATATCTCACCTGACACCATCAGGACTGCAGCCGCTCCATCATTAATCGAACAGGCATTGCCAACGGTGACTGTGCCATCGGGTTGAAAAGCGGGTGGGAGCTTTGCCAATCGTTTCAAGGTGAGGGTTGGACGAGGACATTCATCGGTGTCAATGCTGGTGGTGGATGACAGTGGAACGGGCGTGATTTCTGCTTTGAATCGTCCGGACTCAATAGAAGCGATCGCCCGCTGATGGCTCTGCAAGGCATAAGCATCTTGGCGATCGCGACTGATATGGTAGCGCTCAGCAACAGTTTCAGCTGCAATGCCCATATCTGGATCACCAATGGCATCCGGTGCAAAGCGTGCTCGGTGGGTAAAACGTGGAAGTTCGTGCAGGCTACAGGGTTTTTCTACTCGCCAAGGAGCAGTGCTGCTGCTTTCCATGCCTCCGGCAATCACCACCTGTGCAGCTCCAGATTGGACGAGTCGTGCTCCCATATTGATAGCGGCCAATCCAGAACCGCACTGACGATCCACAGTTAAGCCCGGTATCGATTCTGGAAAACCTGCCTCTAGCACTGTCACACGAGCTGGATTGCCTCCGGGACCAATCGCATTGCCTAACACCACCTCATCTACCTGCGCTGCCCCCAGTCCAGTATCTGCAAGGAGCGATCGCAAGACTGGAGCCATGAGCTTTTCGACCGATACCGACTTAAACACACCACCAACCCGACCGATAGGCGTGCGACGAGCTGCAATGATCATGGCATCTTGAAGTTGAGGCATCATTCTCATTCAATGGTGAGGTATGTCTTCACTTTCCAGACAATGCTTGTCGTGACCAGTTTTCTTGGCCTTGCGACCAGACCCCCATCAGGCGAGTTGAAAATAGCTGAAGCCGATCTGAATCATCGTTGACACCTGAATAATCTCCACTGCATTGCAGATAAAGAAACAGTTCAGTCTGGAATTGCTGAGAAATATTTCGGGATTGAATCCACATTTTTTGCGTATTGGTTTGACTCAATAGTGTGGTTGAGAGCGTTGCTAATCCACTAACAGTGGGTACAACCCAATTCAACGCTCCAAGGACGTCACTGGCAGATAACGCTGAGAGAATAGTTGTGCAAACCGCTAATGTAATGCTGGTGACCTGGAGCCGTTTGTATCGAGCTTTATGCCGGTCAGCGCGTTTAGCAAAATCTCGGATGAGATGATCACACTGCTGAAGCGCTTGCTGTTTTCTATCCTCTAGGGTTTCAGCCGGAGACAGTGAATTATATCTCTCCATAGATTTTCGTTTTCCGAGGGGCATATGCCAGAGTGTATTTAGTCACGACTGTTTTCAAAGTAACCATCACGCATCTCACGCAGCCTATTTATACAGCATTTAAGACACTCCGTTTTACAACACCTATTCACACTATTTTCTTTAATAATTTTTCAGTCCGAGATATGAAAACCGATATTCATTCAATTCCCGAACAGCATCTGTCAATATCTGAACAACACCTCCGCCAACGCGTCCTGCATTGGTTGAAGGAGAACGTCTCCCAATCGCGCATTGAGCATATTCTGCGCGTCGAAGACATGTCGATTGCCCTCGCTAAGCAACATGGAGTTTCGGTGTCAAAAGCTGCCCAATCCGGACTCATGCATGATCTAGCCAAATTCTTCAAACCCAAGCGATTGTTAGAGCAGGCTCGTGCAAATGGTGTAGATGTCGATACCGTGTTTGAAGCGAATCCCCATCTTCTCCACGCCACAGTGGGAGCAATTGTTGCCCGCGATGAATTTGGCGTGGGCGATCGCGACATTCTCGATGCCATTGGCAATCACACCCTCGGGTCTCCTGGCATGAATCCACTCAGCTGCATCGTGTTTTTATCAGATAGCCTCGAACCTGGGCGCGGCGATTCAGACGAACTCAACACCCTGCGTCAGCTCAGTTTTCAAAATCTAGATCATGCCGTGTGGATGACCTGCGACTACACGATTCAGTATTTATTGGGAGCAAAAAAGCTCATTCATCCTCGGGCTATTGCTACGCGCAACTGGTTTTTACAAAGCACTAAGAAGGCTGCAGTTATCTAGTAACAGCCGCTACAATGCCATACAAGTTATGATGCAAGAGAGATACAGTTCTTAACTGTATCAATTGTTTACCCATTGATTCATTCATCGGCTTATATTTTGTGGTGCTGCGGTGCGCGGCGCGTCCCACATCACCATCAGATATTGCTAAGTTCACTCATCCATTTATTTGAGGTACAACCAACTGAATGTTTGATCGCATCAACACTGACCTCCCAACAACACCCAACACTGTTCAACCCACACCAGTTACTATCGATTCGTCAAATGAATCGAGCTTCAACCTGGCCCTTGCCATCGCCCAAGGCGCAGACGAACGAAAAGCTGACAATATCGTTCTCTTAAATGTTGAAGAGGTGTCTTACCTTGCAGATTACTTTGTGGTGATGACGGGCTTCTCGAAGGTACAGGTCAGAGCGATCGCTGGAGCGATTGAACAGAATGTTGAAGAAAAAATCGGGCGATCGCCTCTTCAGGTCGAAGGATTATCTGAAGGTACCTGGGTTCTCATTGACTACGGTGAAGTCATTGCCCACATCTTCACTCCTGATGAGCGAGACTTCTATGGACTTGAAGCCTTTTGGGGTCATGCAGAAAAGCAGTCTTATGCTGAGCTAATGGCAACGTCAAATCTTACTGCTCAGAACTAGCATCGTAGGGTTGTCGTTCAAATTGATGTCAGGTGCACAACGCCTACATTGATTCGGTATATGCCCAGCAAGAGTCATGGCGGCTCAAATGCAGGCGGACAGTTGGAAGCTGCTGCCTGCATTTGAATGATTAGATAGCTTTCTTCTAAGTTGCCTGCAAAACATAAAACGTATAGCCATAGAAATCACTGAATGTTTCAAACAGCCTCATCTCTTCTTCGGTTTCACGAATGACTAATTGAGTAATTGGGGTAATTTCGAACTGCTGCATTCGCTCACGGAGGGGATCGTAATAATTGACCCACCACGCTTGACTCGGTAATCGATGCGTAGAAAGTAGACTAAAGCCAGATCGATTAGCCCGAGCGACATTCTTAGCCTCAGTCCCCATCATTGGATAGGCGGTTTGCCAGTAGGCGATCGCAGGCTTTGGGGCATCGTCAGTAAACCAGCTCATCTCGGATATGACGGCGATACTGTTCTTTGCAAGCAGCGGTCGCCAGATTTTAAGAGCCTCCTCAAACCCAAGGTTATACGCAGCTCCCTCAGACCAAAGCAAGTCAACTGAACCCATTGACCAATCGAGGTTAGCCATATCACCACAAATCGGAATAATGAGACGCTCTAGGCCAAACTGTTTTACGCGAGCTTTGAGTTCGTCGATAAAAACAGATGAGGAATCGACTGCCCTGACAGTGCTTTGGTAGTGTTGTGCAAGCAGCACTGCACTAGAACCACTTCCACATCCCAAATCGGCAATACGTGGTTTGAAGGGCAATGTAGAAAGATGACTCAAAATATTACGGGAGAAGTCAGAGTCGCCAGGTCCTTGACGATCAAGACCACGGTGCAAATCAGTCAAAGCAGCAACGTAATCGGTTTGAGTATCCATATTCATTTCATATGAATGTTTGGTAGCTCTAATATCTAAAGGCCATCAGAGCGAGAGACGCGAAGCAAGGATGTATCGCACCTCCGCTCACTGCGCTGGGGGACAGAGGGTTTTCCACTTCATATAAGGTGCATCTAAAAGCAGAACTCTACCGAATGAACATCACTTCATAGAGGTCTCACTTGATCGATAACCACTCGCAATCAATTCCCCTTAGGGTTGGTCACTTATCGAACGTCTTACAAGAATATCTAACACGGCCTAGAAAAATTCATTGAGGACTTGGTGATTTATCAGAGAGATTTCAGGAACCATTGCCACGATCGCAAATGAACAGGTATTCTGTCGCAGCGCAAAATTTTATTTACGAGCAGAAATGTTTGTAACATTGAACTTACTCACATAGAAGAGCCATGTATTTATTATCTAAACCCTCGTCAATATTAGTTGCAGTCCTAGGGCTAGGACTAGCGATAAGCTGCGCCCCTTCTGCTCCAGAAGCTGTTTTAGATAGTCCTACTCCACAAACTTCGGCATCTAATGTTGAGTCGTCTTCCCCTACTGGGAGTGAGAGCACTCTTTCTGACGCAGAAGTTCCCTCGACAACAGAGAGCTCATCGTCAACTGACACTACTACAGTGACTTCTGATGTTTCACCTTCAACCGAAGAAGCTGTTGCCACTATTACTCCTGAAGCTTCATCGTCTACTGCGAATGAGCCA
>JBCBLF010000297.1:0-5495 GCA_038520475.1 Cyanobacteria bacterium J06627_8 | reverse complement strand
CTAGTGTTGCAATCTCTAGCACGTCACGTGCGGTCATTGCAGATGCATTGCAATCTCTGACCCTGGCCATCAGCCACGCATCCATCATCAAATTCGGCACCACGGGCACGGGCGTCGCCCACTGCCCATGTAGCAACATGCGTCTAGCCAGCGGCATGGCTCCTATCCGAACGATGTTGAACCATCATGTCCCGGTCGGGCTTGGAGTCGATGGTTCTGCCTCAAATGACACCGGCAATCTTTTCCAAGAAGCACGGACAGCGTTTCTGATGGCCAGGGTCAGAGATTGCAATGCATCTGCAATGACCGCACGTGACGTGCTAGAGATTGCAACACTAGGAGGCGCAAAAGTACTGGGTCGAGATGACATTGGCGCGATCGCCCCTGGCATGTCTGCTGACCTCATTACGGTGAACTGCGATCGCCCTCAACTGGCAGGAGCCCTCCATGATCCCGTTGCAGCGATGATCTTTTGCCTGATTGATCGAGTCGACTACAGCATCATTAATGGCAAGTTGATCGTCAAAGACGGACACCTCACCACCGTTGATTTACCCATCCTCGTCGAGGACACAAACCGTATCGCGAGCCAAATGTTTAACCCGCAATAAACGCATCGAACTCATGGCGTTATAGATATTGGCTCTAGAACAGTATCGGGTGCCGAAGTTTTCCCAACACTACCTGTTCTCTATCTGTGCCTTAACAAAGCTGATCACAGCTGTAGCGATCGCAAGCTCTGTTAGACGAAGACAGTGAACATTTGGCAATGCGGCAAGGAAAAGAACGATATTCGGTGTCCTAGCCTAAATGACTAGAGCAATATACTTTGGAACAAACTTTATGAATATTGGAGAACGCCGACGATAACGAATGACACGTTAATGATGTGGAGGCAATGCGTAGAGCCGGAGCTCAAGCCAGTAAAGTCAATTCTGAATCATCTTGGAACGTATCGAAAAAATGGCACAAGCAATAGAGAAAGGGGGCATCAGTAAGCAATGCACTGGGTACTGCAACGGATGTAGTCGTCATTGCTTTAGCGGTGGATAGGCCCTGATTGCAAATATGCTGTCTAACAGTTGGAAAATATGATGGCAGTTAGTGAATGCGATGAGCAAGAAGCTGTTCTTCCAGCGCTGCTATGCGATTATATGCCGCCGTTAACTGAGCAGTGAGTCGCTGAATTTGAACTTCTGGCGTAAGAGGTTGCTCTGAATTTGAGCGATCGCTATCAACATAGTTAGGCTCAACAATGACGTCCTTATGCCCGACCATTTCATCGTCATAGGAACTAGAAATTGAAATCGAACGGTGAGCCATCTCTACCATTGAAACATTTAGCTGCCCATTACTTCCTGCATTTGGGAGCCCATTAGACAACACAGATGTAATTTGCTCGCTAAGCTGTTCCACGATTCGGTGTAACCCATCAATCTTATTGTGGAGCAGAACAATTTGGTCTTGAGATAAAGTCATTTGGAACCTTGATGCAACATCTGTGCAGTTTAGACTTTGGATAACTCTATAGTATGGATAATGATATTAGTTCAGGGTTTATTCCTGAATCATTTAACGTTTCAAATCTTCTCAAAATCAAAATTATCCTTCAAATAAATTAAAACGAACTAGAGTAACTTCTCAGTTCAAAGCTATCGTTTTAGATCAGAATATTTCTTAAGAAAAAATAAGCCTTCAATAGCAGACCTAAGAAATATATTTCTTTTCTTAGGATTTGGCCACCGTTTTTGGCTAGTTTTTAACTAAAAAGATTTTGCTACAAATTGACTGCTTCCAACTCATTCTACATGTGGTGATATTCAACTTTAGTCTCCACTCGCAAGTCAGAAATACGCTGTGAAGAGCATTGTATGCATCTCACAGCAGGTCTTTCATTTCACAATCAACCTTAATTCTAGGATGATGCATCATCCTGTATCGCAACCGATTCAGCAAATAATTTAAGTTAAATCAATCAATATTGCGTGAAGCAACTATTTGTAAAATTCAGATCTTGATATGAAACGATTATTGATTGAAAGGCGAACAAGAAATAATACTCATTATGTATTCAGTCGAGAGATTGATTCTAATATCTGGTTTTGGGAAGCTTGAGATGAACAATTACTGAAATTGAAAGCGCAATCATTAATATTGGTTTTACATTTAGGATGATGGCTGTCTCAAAATAAATTTAATTTGATGCGCATTGATGCGCATTACCCAAACCTGAGATGACAACGATTATTCAGCTACCGCATTCCTATCGGCGGACCGGATGAATTGAAAGCCATGATGTTGTGATATTCCTTTAAAATTCCATTTGATTAGCTCCGAACGACACCAGGCAAGGATGATTCGTTCGCTCTTGATGCCAATTCTCAAAATGAATGCATGAACGCTTTATTGTTAAGCCCACCCGATATGCAGATTCCACAAGAAGGACATCACGAACTCATTCGATGATTGGTATCAATCAGCCATCTAAACGACCGATACACGCCTCAACAGATTCAGTCCAGCAATGTAACTTCGACATGACTGCATGTACAACTCGTCTGACCCAACAACTCCAGTTCATTATCGAAATTGATAAGTTAAAGACAATCCTTCGTCAAACGCTACTAATGGACGAATCTCGTCGAGAAAATAGCGCTGAACACTCCTGGCACCTAGCATTGATGGCAATGCTGCTTGCTGAGTATTCGCCCAAACCCGTTAATCTTTTGCGGGTCATTCAGATGTTACTCATTCACGACATCGTAGAAGTCGATGCAGGAGACACCTTTTGCTATGACGCGCAAGGTCACCAAGATAAGGCCGAACGAGAAGCAGCCGCCGCAAAGCGATTATTTGGATTGCTCCCGAATGATCAAGAAGTGATGTTTCACGATCTATGGAATGAATTTGAAGAACGTGAAACAATGGAATCCCAATTCGCTGCAGCCCTCGATCGCATTCAGCCGTTTTTGCACAATCAACAAACGAAAGGAGGAACCTGGCGTCTGAACGGAATTACTCAATCGCAAGTGATTGAGCGCATGATGCCCGTTAAAGATGGAACACCTGAACTGTGGGAATGGTTAGAAGTTGCGCTTAACGATTGTGTTGAGGCAGGCTACCTAATCCCGTGACATTCACACGAAAAGCCACAATCCATATCTAGTCTTTAGAGAGGTCTGATTTGAAATT
The DNA here is from genome assembly GCA_038520475.1 of Cyanobacteria bacterium J06627_8. GTDB lineage: Bacteria > Cyanobacteriota > Cyanobacteriia > CAKZMO01 > CAKZMO01 > JBCCWF01. Next base: position 2,303 of record JBCBLF010000297.1, on the reverse strand, counting down.
GCCGCGCCAAGCAAATGATAGGTTTTGTGGCACAACTCATCGCCAAGGTCTGATGAACCGGCGATCGCTCTTGAAAGGAGTTGCCGCGCTGCCTCTTGCCTACCTCATCACAGCTTGTCAACCACAAGCTCCAGACATCATCATTCAGCTTCTCGGTAACTCGATTCCCACTGCACTACTTCGAGAATTTCAACAGACTTACCCATCACAGTTCATACAGTTTCGAGTAGCAGAAACGCTTGCCTCACTGTACGACTCACTCACAGCTGACAACAGCCCAACATCACCCTCGTCTGTAACCGCAAGTACCTTGGGCGACTATTGGCTGACACCAGCGATTCAGCAAAACTTGATTACTCCGCTCAATATTGACACCCTAGAGGGCTGGTCACGAATACCAACCTCGTTGAAAGAACTCGTGACGCGTGACGCAAATGGCATGCCACTATCTGATGGTCAGGTCTGGGGAGCTCCCTATCGATGGGGCAGCTTGGCCCTAATTTATCGGGTCGAGGCCTTTCAATCCCTTGGCTGGAAACCAGAAGATTGGAGCGATTTGTGGCGACCTGAACTCAACCAACATCTTTCGCTGCCAGATAGTCCGCGTATCGTCATTGGATTGGCGCTCAAGCAACTGGCGCAATCATTGAATGCTGAAAGGATAGATAATCAATCGCTCGCTCAACATACTCAACTATCCAACACTCTCAATGAGTTGCACCGTCAAGTCAAATTCTATAGTTCGTCTGACTACCTTCAACCTCTCATCCTAGAAGACACCTGGCTTGCAGTTGGTTGGTCGACAGATATCTTGCCCCTGCTACGTCGCGATCGCCGCTTTGCTGGAGTGATTCCAGCCTCTGGAACCATTTTGACGGCTGATGTCTGGGTTCAGCCCCAGGATTCTGCGTCAAAACTGGCTAGCTCTCAAGAAAAAACAACGCCAAAACCATCCCCATCACCAACAGAAGAAAGTGGAGGTGATGCTGCAAATTCCAACCTATCGATGAATACGATACTCAAATCATGGATAGAGTTTTGCTGGAAATCGAATATCGCTCAGCGTTTATCGCTTCAAGGGTTTGCAGCCTCTCCTGTTTTGATTGAGGGCGATCGCAATCAGCTACCAGCCTCACTTCGAAACGACGCAGTGCTGTTACCAGAAGCCTCGATTATCAAAAACAGTGAATTTCTTCTACCTCTGCCAGATGCAGTCCTCAAGGATTACCAACAGTTGTGGACATCCATGCGCCTTGACAATTCTCCTCAATCTGAATAGCATCAACGACGGATATTGCATGCACAATCAATCGCTGCTCCATAGCAAACCGATACTATTTCCCAAAATGAATGCTCCGATATCTTTTGTGGAATCCGCCCAGCGGGTGGCTGTTACTACATGCATTCACCCAAGACAGCCTTGTCCATGACATCGAGCTGCTATTTGATATCAATCTCTACTGGTCATGAGCATCACCAACCCAACCATTCAAACCATTCTCGACATCTTCACCCAGAAAGGCCACGAACAATACGGTGCTGAAGCCGTTAGTCAGCTCGAACATGCTTTACAGTGCGCGACTCTTGCCGAAACAGCAAACAGTCCCGCTAGCCTCATCAGCGCCTGTTTGCTTCACGATATCGGGCACTTGATTCATTCGCTGGGTGAAGATGCAGCCGAGAGAGGAATTGACGATCGCCACGAATATCGTGCTCGGCCCATGCTACAAGAACTCTTTGGGCCAGAAGTCGTTGAACCCATTCGATTGCATGTCAATGCGAAGCGCTATCTTTGCGCAGTCGATCATCACTATTGGGATACCCTATCCCCTGCATCCAAACGCAGCTTAGAGCTTCAAGGCGGTATTTATAATGCCCAAGCCGCTGAGATATTTATTCAGCAGCCCTATGCACCTGACGCAGTACAACTCCGTCGATGGGATGATCAGGCAAAAGTTCCCCAACTTAAAACTCACACGTTTGATCACTTCAGACGTCACCTAGAAGCTTGCCTCAAACCTGAAGTGCTGTAAATCAATGCTTACAAGGCTATCGGCTGTCGTCGCGCCGCCTTTTCTTCACTTCTTCACTCTCCCAAAGCGACACACACATTGATTCAGTATGTTATGGCAGTCTTGTCTTAATCGAACTGACGATGGCTATATCGTATCGATCACGCTGTGCCCGTCGCTTCCATCCTCAACAAGACTTGGCATCGTTCTCTAAAAATCAGGTGTGCAGGCGACCTGTTGACACATACCCATTTCCTCATCATGAACAGGACTTACACGTCCTGAACTATG
>JBCBLF010000296.1:0-5523 GCA_038520475.1 Cyanobacteria bacterium J06627_8 | reverse complement strand
ATATTATCTGGGGTTGTAGCTCAGCAGGATAGAGCAACCGCCTCCTAAGCGGTAGGTCGCGCGTTCGAATCGCGCCAACCCTGTTTTCTCAAAATGGGACAGCCAGACAATATTCTGATCTGTTAACAAAACACGACGTGGAGCATTATTTGGATAGCGTTATCCAAATAATGCTCCACGTCGTATATCACTGCGCCCATCGATGAAACATAGTGGGGAAAGTGCCCCGCCCCAACACTTCTTTCTGTATTCAATGGAATTGAATAATGCTGTAAAGGCCGCGCAGAACCCTGTTGTTCTACGCGGCCTCATGCACGCACTTCACACTGTTAATCAGTGAATAACTGTATGAAGCACTTTAATCAACGGAAGCCAGCCACAGCAGTTAAATTAAACAACTGAGTTGTCAATGTTCAAGGCAATCTCGGAGATTGCTCCACTACCAGCGAGGAAGACATCCATCTTGCTGACACCATCGACTTCAAGTGAAAGCGACTGATAGCTGCTATCGCCTAGAGATGGAATCTCAACAAGGCTCAGGACAGTCATATCGTCATCGCCATATAACGTGACCGTACCACCCGCTTCTTCGATGTCCAGCAGTCCGATGCTATCGACGCTAACCACGCCATCCCAGTCAAACATCAGGGTGCCTCCCCCAATATTGTCATCTGGGTCAGAAGAGTCTCCATCTTCCGAGATAATCAACACATTCCCCTCTTCAGCAGTGAAGAGGTCGGTGTCGCCTCCAGTCGGATTAGCACTGTCAAAAATCATGGCATCCAATCCTTCGGCAACTGAAACAGTTAGGCCGTCAAACTGGTCAGTGATCACATCACCGGCACTTAATTCACCAGCGCTGCTAGAACCAAAGTCAATTCGCTCGACAGCAACATCTTCAGGTGCAACACCAAACAAGGTTTGGTACATGACCCGATAAATATCGGTGTTATCTGTTGTTGCAGGCAGCAAGTCTGCATTTAAGCCATACGTCTTAGACACAATGCCGCCATTAACGTCAGAGCGGGTCGCCCAAGCCACACCAAAATCAAACACGTCTCCATCCGCATCAGGAGCTCCCGTTGTAAATGGTTCAAACACATCAGTGCTGAAGCCTGGAACGTCATTGCTACCGTCAACATCATCGACCTGAACAAGAGTACCGTCAGCGCTGTCGCCGAAGGCTGCGAGTTCTGCCTGAGCACGCAAGGTAAATCCAGAATCTGGCTCTGCTGGATCGAGACCAAATCCACCGATAGGCACGTCATCGACTTCTAAGCCGCCAGCATCAGAGTCCGCCGCTGTAATTACCAACGTATTAGGATCGGTATTGTCAACAAAATCAAGGGCAACACCGATTGCTTCATCCGCACGAATGGTCGCTTCAATGGTGCCAGCTGCGTTGTTGTCGTTACCAAAGTTATCTGAGCCCTCTTCTTCGAGTACGAGGAAGAATCCATCTGGGTCGGCATCTAGGATAGGTAGAGCCACCTCTAGCATCTCGGCAACCGTCGGAGGGTTGGGATTGAGGGGAGGCTGACCGTATAGGATGAGGTTTCCATCGTCGTCAACGAACCCATCGCGACGTAGCTCGTCCTCAAATAGGTCGTTATACGTGTCTTCAGCCGCAAAAATTCCAAGCAGACGCTCGGTGTTGTCGGAGTCGACGTTCATCAACTCTTCACGAGTAAAGACAACGGTATACCCCGCATCCTCTGCTTCCTCAATCAGGTTACGACCATCGGTCCGGGTTCCTTCTTGGCCGAATACACCAACAGTACCCACAGGCAAATAATCGGTTTCACCTGCTCCCAAAATCACGTTGGGTCGCTGATCCAAGATTTCAGCAGTGATGTCCTCTGTTTGTCCTCGATTATCGACATCTGCGAGGAAAACCCCTGTGCCAGGCTCAGCAATAAATCCAGAGTTAATGATACCGATTGCCTTACCCGCATCTTGAGCTTCTTGCATGATGGTGTCACTGCTGCCAGAGAGAGCAACGACCTCTTCGCCTCCCTCAGCAACAGGAGCATCAAATCCATAGCTACCTGCAAACGGCTTAATTCCGTAAGCATGAACGACAGCACCCGCATTGGATGTCGAAACGAGGCGATCGTCAATGTGGCCCAAGTAGACCCCTGCATTACTCATCTGATCCCAGTTGAGTCGGCCATCAGTTCCTTCAGAAGCGAAACGAGCCGCAGCATAGTGTGACGGACTCGTGCCATCTGGATGAATAAAGATAACGTTTCCAGTATCTGAGGTCGGTTCAGGAGCTTGGCGTCCATCAAGGTCATCGGGTACACCGTCGGGTGCATCCAAAGTGACATCAAATAGGCTTTCATACATCAAACGATAAATGGCCGTGTTATCGACTGTGGCCGGTAACCGCTCTGCTCCTTCTCCATATGCCTTTGAAACAATGCTGCCAGCAAAGTCGGGCAAGCCTGCCCAGGCAATGCCGTATTGATAGGTGTTGCCGTTTGCAGCGGGAGCACTCTCGAAAGGAGCCGTATCACTACCTGTCGTGCCATCAAACGGAACGATAACGCCTGAATCGTTTCCATCCGCATCAAGTTGGCGCTGAGTGGTGAGCGTACCGACTGTTTCAGCAGGTGCATCACCTTCGCCAAAGATATCGTCAATCTCTAAGCTACCTCCGGCACTATCTGCAGCCGTGATAACGAAGGTGTTGGAGTTTACATTATCAATGAAATCCCGTGCAACACCGATGGCCTCATCGGCTCGGATCGTGGCATCCACGGTTCCTCGAGCGTTGTTGTTGTTGCCGAAGTTATCGGTCCCTTCTTCCTCTAGCACGATCATAAAGCCTTCGTCTTCCTGGCTGAAGACATCAAGGCTTAGAGTTGCGTCTAGCATTTCTGCCACAGTGGGAGGATTCTCGTTACCGGGCTGACCATAGGTAATCAGCTCACCGTCGTCATCGACAAACCCTTCTGCAATCAAACGACCCTCGGGTACATCGTTATAGGTATCATCCGCAGCAAAGATACCCAAGACCTTCTCTGTGTCAGAGGGTAAGTCGTTGAGTTGCTCGCGAGTAAAGACAACGGTATACCCCAGATCTTCCGCCTCTTCGATAAGGTTGCGGCCGTCTTCACGCGTTCCCTCTTCGCCAAAGAAACCAACGGTGCCAACAGGCAAGTAGTCAATCTCACCTGCACCCATAATGACGGTCACGCCAGATTCAACAACCTGTGCGGTGATACCTTCGCGATCGCTTCTGCTCACTGCATCTGCAAGAAATACGCCAGTTCCGGGTTCTGCAATGAAGCCCGAGTTAATGACTGCGGTCGGACGTCCAGCGGCGATCGCTTCCTCCAAAATGGTTGCATCAGGAGCAGAACCTTCGACATTCTGGCCTTGTAACGCAGAAAGGGAGAGGTACTCTTCTTCGTTCTCATCAAAACCAAAGCTAGGAGCTACCGCTTTGATGCCATACGCGTGGACAACAGCTCCAGCGTTGGACGTTGCAACAACTTGATCATCAAGGTGTCCGAGATAAACACCAGTCGCAGGTGCGAGGTCCCAATTCAGACGACCATCAGGTCCGACCGTTTCAAAGCGAGCCGCAGCAAAATGAGACGGATCGGCACCGTCTGGGTGGATAAATATTACGTTGCTAGTCATGGTTCCTAACTTACCTAGGTTGACATCATAAGAAACGATTAGACTGGCGCACAAACTCCCTTGAGCATCCCTTGAACTGTAGTTAAAAGGGGCACTCTAATGTCGCTTATCCGTAGAGAAGCCAGAGTCAATCGCAGTCGATCATTTCTTACTCATGGAATTAAAAACGAATCGTCCTAACAGACCGCGCAATTGCAAAAACTGAGGCAAAACCTAGCCGATAAAATCCACAGCAACTCCTTGTGAAATCATCACGGCGCGGTTGCTTCACAAGAAATAAAAGCTAGTTGCTATAGCGTTGGTCTGTCTCGTTGGGTCAAGGCATTATTCCAAACGTGCGAGACACGTCTCCGAATAATGTCCTAGGCTAGATGACCATAGCTACAGCTATGTATGTGGACCTGGCGATGAGGTGCCCTTAGGGTAGCGATCAATATCTCGCCGGGCTACTTTCTCAATTGGAACGAGGCTCTGATGCGAACAATTGAATGATTGCACTGCTCAACGACTCTCATGATGTACAAAAACAGCCTCTAAGGAAGTTTTCAACATCAGTATTTGCTCTGTTAGCGGACTTTCACTCACACAGGCTATGGTGCATGCTGAACGTTAAATTTAGGAAAAGCTGATGTTAACGTCTCAATATCTACGTAGGTAGCAATATCTACCTTATTAGGACCATCGTAATGCTTCTATAGGTCTATTTCCTCTGGGGCTTTAACCGAACCCGCTTCACAGTCTCTCAGCCACAGTCTAATGGCCTGGGCGATAACCCCGTGATTGCTATCACGGGGGGGTGTTGGTGGGTCTGTTTCAGGATAATCACCGAGCGTTGAATACATAAATGCCAGCGCCCATCCCTGAGACGTGTCAACCAGAAACGCCCAGTGATAGTGCTGTAGCAAGACGGCTTCATTCCGAAGGGATTGCCGCTCTAGGGTTGTGAAGAAGATTGATTCTAATCCTTGTGCTCGAATCTCTTCAAGGGTTGGAATCGTGCGATAGCGGAGCGGATCAAGGGAGGTAATGTCCGCTGTGCTAGCGGACAAGATGTGGCTTTGGGGCAACACGTCGTTGACCGAGCGTCGCGATCGCTGACTAACACGGTTCCCATAGTTGGGCACATCTCGCAGCATCAGTTCGCTTAACCCCTCAATATCATGAGGACAGAGGGCTGGTGTACGAATAAAATCAGCCTGGTCATCGGGCACTTTGGTGTGCGACAAACGGGACGGTGCGGCATCAACCGGGCGTGGATTTATCCAGGCACTAGCCAAGAGGTCACTGCTTAAACTCGCAGTCAGCAGAACAGCGATCGCCCGCACCGAGCACTCAATGAGGCGCTTGCTTCCAATAGAGCCAATGGATCGGTGACGCCTGCTCATACATTTCTTCCCCCGATCCCTCCACGGTTGGGACCATTGGGATTGATCTGGTCGATTCATGATTCTAGTTCCTCACACACCCGATGAAATGCAGCGGCTGGGTCATCCGAAGCCGTGATTGGACGACCAATGACTAAATAGCTAGCTCCAGCCGCGATCGCATCTTTCGGGGTTAACAACCGTCGCTGATCGGCATGGGTAGCCCATGCGGGACGCACGCCTGGACACACCCGTAAAAAATCATGACCACAGACCTCTCGCACCTGCCCTGCCTCTTGGGGAGAACACACAATGCCCGATAGGCCACTGTCTTGAGCCAAAAGTGCCATCTTGAGCACATACTCTGGTAGCTCTAACGGAACATTGAGTTCAAACGCAAGCGATCGCGATGTCAAACTAGTCAGTAAGGTGATGGCGAGTAGCTTTGGCGGCACCTGCCCAGAGCGGTCAGAACCCTCTTTCAATGCCTCTTTCGCCGTCTTTAGGG
>JBCBLF010000295.1:0-5525 GCA_038520475.1 Cyanobacteria bacterium J06627_8 | reverse complement strand
TTCAAGATGAGCTGACTTCACAAACGAGTTGCATCATCTAAGTGAATCCAGCTTAAACTCATTATGTTGTGAAAGAAGGACGATAATCATGCGGCTGTCTCAGATGCTTTTTGTGACCCTCCGGGAAGATCCAGCAGAGGCAGAAATTCCAAGTCATAAACTGTTGCTAAGGGCAGGATATATTCGTCGCATTGGTAGCGGTATCTATGTCTATCTCCCCTTCATGTGGCGGGTGCTGCAAAAGATTTCTCAGATTGTACGCGAAGAAATGGACATGACGGGAGCACAGGAGTGTTTGCTGACGCAGCTTCAACCAGCAGAGCTTTGGCGAGAGTCCGGTCGTTGGGACACGTATACAAAGGCAGAGGGCATCATGTTTGCTCTCGACGATCGCCAAGGACGGCAATTAGGACTTGGACCCACCCATGAAGAAATTATCACAGTGGTGGCCCGTGACATGATTCGCTCTTATCGGCAGTTGCCGCTCAACCTCTATCAGATACAAACTAAGTTTCGGGACGAGATTCGGCCTCGTTTCGGGCTGATGCGGGGTCGAGAATTCATTATGAAAGATGCTTATTCTTTCCATGCGGAAGACGCCACAGGCGAAGCAAGCCTTGATGCTACCTACGAGGCGATGTATAAGGCGTACTGCAAAATTCTTAATCGGACAGGGCTTGCCTTTCGAGCGGTGGATGCCGATTCGGGAGCGATTGGTGGCTCGGGCTCGACAGAGTTTATGGTGCTGGCAGAAGCAGGGGAAGACGAAGTTCTTTACACCGAAGATGGAATCTATGCGGCGAATGTCGAAAAAGCAGTGTCCTTGCCGCCAGATGCTGTTCCCTCATCATTCGATACATTTGAAAAATTAGAAACGCCGAATACGCCTACCATTGCATCGTTGGCTAAATTCCTCAAATGTTCGCCAACTCAAATCGTTAAGAATGTGCTGTACCAAGTGGTGTATGACAACGGTGTGGCAGTCCTGGTGCTGGTCAGCATTCGGGGTGATCAAGATGTGAATGAAACCAAGCTCTATAACGAGTTGACAAAGGTTGCTTCAGCCTACGGCGGAACAACCGTGTTGACATTAGAAGTGCCAGACGCAGAGGCACAGAAAAAGTGGGCAACAACGCCGTTGCCACTGGGTTACATCGCTCCTGACTTATCTGATGACTACATTCAGGGCAGCAAGATCCTAGCTGACGCGTTTCTGCGGATGGTCGATCAGACAGCTGTTGACTTGACGAATTTTGTGACAGGTTCCAACGAACCTGGGTATCACGTTGTTGGGGGCAATTGGGGTAAGGAGTTCACGTTGCCGAAGTTGGTTGTGGATGTACGAACGGCATTGGCGGGCGATCGCGCAGTACATGATTCCTCCCAAACGCTCCAAACGGCTCGGGGCATTGAGATGGGTCATATCTTCAAGCTTGGCCAGAACTATTCCAGAGCAATGAAGGCAACCTATACGACAGAGCAAGGGGATGAAAAATCGCTGGTCATGGGGTGTTATGGCATCGGGGTGTCTCGGCTCGCTCAAGCCGCAGTAGAGCAGTCTTACGATAAAGATGGCATCATTTGGCCTGTAGCGATCGCTCCTTATCACGCCATTGTCATCATTCCTAACACGGGAGATGAGGCTCAGGTTGCGGCGGCGGAGAAGATTTACGCCGAGCTCAATGCTGCTGGGGTAGAAACGTTGCTGGATGACCGGAATGAACGGGCTGGGGTGAAGTTCAAAGACTCTGAATTAGTGGGCATTCCGTTTCGAGTTGTGACGGGGCGATCGCTCAAAGATGGCAAGGTTGAAGTGGTGAAGCGCTCTACCAAAGAAGCTCAGGATCTTCCACTTGAAGAGGTTGTTCTAACGGTGAAGAAATGGGTTGATGACGCACTCAGCACACAGGAATAATTAATAAATATGAAGGACGGATTGAGAGAGGGAAATCCATGGAGGTTCTGACGATTATCCTGTCGGCGCTGATGGGACTCGTTTCTCCAGTTGGCGCGGCAGGCGATGCCGTTGCTGAAGGCGTTATCCGTGATCAGCTGCACGATGCTGAGACGATCGCCGTTCGCATTGACAACACCCCCAGCTACCAAATCCTATCCGGCAAGCTCGATCGCGTCCGTATTGCTGGACGAGGATTGTTCCCCCTAGAAGGCATCAGAATTGACGCCCTCGATATTGAAACGGACACGATCGATATTAATTTTGCTGAGCTTCGCGGAGGTGAGTTGATTCTTGATCGACCGCTTCAGAGTGTGGTCAATCTCCGTTTGACTCTTGACGATATCAATCAAGCACTGCAATCGCCCACAGTGACCGAATTGTTGCGTGACATTAGCCTAGACGTGCTGGGTCAGAACACAATCGGTGGATTCAATCGCTCGGAAGTAGCTCGCGCGTCTCTCACGGTCGTCAGCCAAAATCGTCTTCAACTTAGTGCAGTCATTCAAGAGCAGTCTACTGGTGAAGAACTTGATGTTGTTCTTGAATTTGGGCTGCGGTTACTTGATGGCACTCAGCTTCAAATTGAGTCGCCACAGCTTGTGGCGAATAATCAGGCGTTTCCAAGTGATCTGCTGATTCAACTTGTGGATGGATTGACACAAGCCTTTACACTTCGTAACTTTGAACCCCAAGGCCTCACAATTCGTCTCTTAGAATTGGAGATAGATGATGAGGAAATCAATCTGATGGCATTTGCACGGATCGATCCATCATCAGCACTCTTTGAATAGCCACTGGCTCATGTGCCACACTGTGTATCAACAGTTTGCTTATGAAATCTGGGGATAGGTGCCCCATTTCCACGCCAGTTCGAGGAGTGAACCCCTTGGCCTCCGTTTTTAGCATTGCTTCTTTAACATCGATATTGAACTCGTATTAGGGATAGCGAGTGTTACGGACTAGCATCCTTTATTCACGTACATTTCATCTGTAGTCACCCTGGGAAGAAACTACCATGCAGGATCAACAGCCCTTTGACCCCCCCATTGTGAATCATGAGCCATCGGTCCGGCGCTTTCCGATTGGCGTTGTCGCGGCTGTGTCTGCTGTGGTGATTGCTGCCGGAGCAGGCACCGCATGGTGGTCATGGAACACCCTGAAAGGGGCATCTGATCGAGCACCTGGCGATACGGGTGAACTCGTCACTCCAGATGCGCCTTCAACGTCTGAGCCAAATCAGCCTGGCCCGGGTGTTGTGGATGCGAATGCAGCTGCCCAGGTATATATGTTGACGGTTGCAGGCGATCGCTTTGAGTTGGCGCCTAGCTCCATCCAGCTCGATGCTTCGGCAGAACCCAGTGTTGCCTTGACGACCGCCTTTGAAGAATTACTCGCCTCATCATCCAGCGAATCGGGGCCGTTCTCTGCAATCCCTGAAGACACTGAACTCCTTGACCTTGCTGTCGAGTCAGATGGTGTTCATGTGAATTTGTCCTCTGATTTTCAATTTGGTGGTGGCAGCGCCTCCATGACTGGGCGACTCGCTCAGGTGATTTACACGGCGTCTAGCCTGGAACCGACAACAGCAGTCTGGTTATCGGTAGACGGAGAACCACTCGAAGTCCTCGGTGGTGAAGGACTCATTATCGACCAGCCTATGACCCGCTCTCAATTTGAAGAAAACTTCTCGCTGTAGCGATCGTTGCTAGCGATGTCCAGACACGATTCGTCGTGCCATTGTTAGTCTCGCCATTGACAGGCGCCAACATTCGAACTGGAAACGTTCGTAATGGAATGGAGACTTTGGGTACATCATGTGCCCAAAGTTTCTATTTTTTTGTGATGGAGTTGAGAACGTCGGCGGGTCGTCAATTCTGCGAAATGGTATGGCCTTCGCCCGTTTCTTTAGGACAATATGGCGAGCCATTTGGCTGTGCGATTAGTACCTGAATTATACTCGGTGTCCTAGCGTACATGGCTAAAGCCGTATGAAGCGATTCGATTGATTACACCTGATTACTGAGACCATACGCTCTGCGAAGTATGCCCGTACAATTGATAATGTAGGTGGTTTGTTCTACTCGAATGGATGATTCAGATAAGGGCCCCACTGGGGCCTTTGTTATGGCGTGACTAGCTGGCGTGACTAGCTTAGGTCATGGCAGAGAAGTAGTGTGAGCACGCTCCACGTACCCACACTATTGACTCAGGGTCGTTGGCTGTGGCTACATGTATTGGCGATATCCAAGACCGCCTCGATATGAGGCGAGAAAATACCACATACGCATTCGTTTGATTTTTACAAAACACGATGGTTCAATATACCCTCGCTCAATGCCCCGAAGTAACGCTCTCCGTTTCTGGCAAAGACTCCAAAAAAGCCCGCGAAAAGGCAATGGATCAGCTCATTGAGTTAATGGATGAGGGGCAGCTCCCGGTGGATCTGTCCGATGGATTTGGTCCCCAACAGTTAATTGAAGTTCAAGCTCAACAGACAACTATGGCAGCCGACGAAGAAGAATCCGTTGTTCAAGCAGTCCAAATCCTTAATAATCTTGCGAACTTAAAGCTAAAGGCTCAAGAACTGCGCGATGGGGCACTGAAGGTGCGATCGCAAATCGACGTCCTCTTTACCGATGAACCGATGACTGAAGAAGAGGTGTCAGAACTCAAAGATGGGTTCAAAGTGCTGAAGAATTTTGCTCAGGCGAATATCCGATATCGTGTCGGCCGCAGCGAAGCCGAACATGCCCGGGCGGTATTGGATGAAGCACTCGGTTCGGGAGAGTAGCCGAATCATCCTTGGAGGAAGCGATCGCAACATGAAGGAGTGATGGGGTGCTGCCGTCTGGATTGCTAGTGCATCGGTTTTCTGGTGAGAGTCTTGTGCCGAAGCGGGTACCGATCACCGATCCCTATCGAGCGATCGCCCAAGAGTTGATTGATGTTTTTCAAGCGCACCAACACAAGACTCAAGGACAACTTGATCGTCATCTACAGGATCTCGAAGGTGAAGAAACCGACTATCGGTTTAAGCGAGGCTTAGCTCATCTGTTGAAGGGCGATCGCTTCAGCACCTTTGAGATGGTTAGCCCACTTGACCCTCAAGAACTACGTCAACGCGTTTTTTCCACTGCCTCGCAGGCTCCGCCCCATCCCGACACTGCATCTAAAACGATTGGCCGGCTTGCCGCTGCATTGAGTGAAGAACTGGGAAAAGAGGTCTCGCCGGATCAGATCCGACAAGGACTGTATGCCGACCTCTCTGAAAATCGGATTTTGGTCGCATTTGATGCCCCAACGCCAGAAGCTTTGCTGCATCGATACAACCTATCGCAGGTGCAGGGCATTTTCTACAAAGCTAGCCACATCATCATTACCGCGCACCGTAATGATCCAGGTGAATACAAGCTGCTGTTTCGCTACCTCAAGCTCTTTCGGCTCATGGCCTACATCGAAGGAGACGCTGACCACGGCTTCACGATCACCATTGATGGCCCCACAAGTTTATTCAAACCCAGCACCCGATACGGACTCGACATTGCTAAGCTGATCCCAGCTCTACTTC
>JBCBLF010000294.1:0-5532 GCA_038520475.1 Cyanobacteria bacterium J06627_8 | reverse complement strand
AGCGTTGGAGGAATCACGTGCGTCATGCGTTCAGCTGATGATGTTAGAGCGGTGCCGTACAACTCTTCAGTTGATGGAACAAATATGGCATTGACGCCTGCTTCAGAACATCGCTGCTGATCATGTTCTAGTGACCGGGGGTAGGTTGCCAAATCCTCCTGTGGCGCAAATTGAAGAGGATTCACAAAGATACTAACAACAACCAGATCGGTTTCTTGACGAGCTCGGCGCACCAAACTCAAATGACCATCATGAAGAGCACCCATGGTAGGAACCAACCCAACCGTCAGCTGATGCAGCGGAAGCGTCCCCACGAATCCTTTATCCACAGCTTGTTGCCAATACGCGACCCGGGCAATTTCCAAATATCGACGTATTCCCGCAACAGTAGTAAACAAGCGCACCTAGACTTCTCCACCTGCTTGCACAACCCAATTGGACAAGTTCGAATTTAAGAACGTTGCCAAATCGCTTGTGTAACCCGTCTAGTAGTGTACATCGCGAGATACCGTTTCTTAGGGATTATCACTATAGTCATTAGCTTCAGGCATTTTCGTGAGTGCACTCTGTCCACTCACAAAAATGCCTGTGTCATGTCAAGTCACACCGCTTCTCTAAAAACCAGCTATAGATGAAGGGCACTCACGCAATGCATGAGTGCCCTTCATCTATAGCTGGCTCTTATACCGCATTAAACCTTAGATAAATCGTACAAACTTGATAGTGCTACCTAACCGTTTGGATCATTGGTCACAATCACAACAGTTATGTTGTCTCGTCCTCCCTTTTCCTTTGCTGCGTTGACGAGGGAGTCTGCCGCTTTTTCACAAGCGCGAATACCTTTTAGGTATGAGGCAATGAGGTGATCGGACAGTTCCTCTGTAAGGCCATCACTACAGAGCAATAGGCGATCGCTTCCTTGGTAGTCAAACATCTTGACATCAACATGCTTCAAATCTTCACGCCCCAAGCATTTTGATAAGATGTGTCGCCATGGATGCACACGAGCTTGGGCAGCTGTCAGATCACCCGCTTTCATTGCCCGTGCGACCCAGGTGTGATCTTCAGTGATTTGCTCAAGCTTCGCCCCCCGTAACCGATAGAGTCGGGAATCGCCAATATGGGCACACCAAGGTTCCTCATTACGGAACATGGCAACAACAATCGTTGTTCCCATATCACTGCGTTCAGGATGCGAGAGCTGATCCTGCAAAATGGCGTGATTTGCCTTCAAGATGCTCTCTTTCAATAACATTGAGGACTCTTCATCAGACGTCCAGGCATCATTCAGGTAAGTCTTAATAACCTCAGTTGCAATCCGGCTCGCTTCTTGACCACCAGCATGCCCGCCCATTCCATCTGCCACTATAAAAAATCGACCCTCGGGGTCAATAAAGTACGAATCTTGATTTGCAGATCGAACAAGTCCCGGATCTGTGAGACCTGTAAAGAGACGTTTCATACGCTAACAAGACAGAATTCCATCAGTCAAAAAGCTCCCTGGTGCCGACGAACCAGAGTCAAATCTTTAGATGATTAGCTTAAGGATCTCAAGTGTAGCGATCGTTCAGCCAACGTCTCAGATATGAGGCTCGTGACTCTAAAACATGCGGTCATAGCGACCTAGCTTCATCAACAGACGGATCAGCGCAATTCCAGCGGCGATCGCTGCCAGTGCTGCTAGTATAGCCAGCCACATATACTCATTTACAAGCAAAATTGTTGCTGAGAGCGTGAATGCAACAATTAGCAACGTATAGTTCGTGCCCATGTTAACACCTCCCAACTGGCGAAGTGCTTTATCGGTCTCAGTTGCTCTTACTCGAAGGCGAATATCTCCTTTTTCCAGCTTTTCCAGGGTATCTTCCAATCGACGAGGCAGCCCTAGGGCAGACGTACCGACTTGAGCCGCTTGCCGGCTCAACTCTCCCAAAATGGTGCCCGACGCTCCAGATTCTGATGAACTACCGTTACTCATAAGCTCCATCGCATAAGGTTTAGCAACTTCCATAAAGCTGAAATCAGGGTCGAGCCCTTTTCCAACTCCTTCTAGCGTCGAAAATGCTCGCATAACGAATGTAAACGTTGCCGGGAATCGAAACGGCTGATCATAGGCAATCTCATACAGATCATCACTAATATCACTAACGGATTGAGCCTCAAACGGCTTATCCATAAAGTGATCCAACATGTACTGAACCGACCGACGAACAGGCCCCATATCATCTGTAGGCGATAGTGCCCCTAAACTGACAAGCGAATTCACAACACGCTCAGCATCCTTCTGAGCAATGCCAAAGAAAGTCTCCATCAAGCGCGATCGAGTCACTTTCTGCACAGTGCCCATCATTCCAAAGTCATAAAAGATAAGCGCGCCGTCAGCCCCAACTGCAATATTGCCTGGATGAGGGTCAGCGTGAAAGAAGCCGTCATTCAATAGCTGCTGTAAATAGGCTTGAGCTCCTAGCTTCGCTAATTCCTTTCGATCAAGGCCAGCGGCTTCAATAGCATCGTAGTGACTGATTTTAATTCCTGGTAAGTATTCAAGGGTGAGTACTCGCGGCGAGGTATAGCGCCAATAAATACGAGGGACTTTAGCCCATGACACCTCTCGAAAGTTTCGCCGAAACGTATCCGCATTTCGACCTTCATTGAGATAATCAATCTCTTCCCACAGAATCCGACAGCACTCTGCGTAAATGCCTAACCAATCCCGACCCCGACCCCAGCTTGGATGTCGTTGGAAGTAATGAGCAATTCCCTTCAAGATTTCCAAATCAATTTCAAACAGCCGCTTAAGTCCGGGTCGCTGGATTTTAACGACAACTTCGTCACCAGAATGGAGCTGGGCTCGATGAACTTGCCCTAGACTTGCAGCTGCAATTGGAATCGGATCAAAATTTCGATAGAGTTCAGGGACTGATTTACCAACATCTTGTCGGATAATTTGCTCGACCTGCTCGTAGCTAAATGCTGGAACTCTGTCTTGAAGCTTAGACAATTCATCAACAAACTCGGATGGGAACAGGTCGGCACGGGTCGAAAACAGTTGACCGACCTTAATAAAGGTTGGTCCCAGATCAAGCAGCGTTTCTCGAATCCAAACCGCTAACGAATGACGACGATGAGCTTTTGCTTCATCGGTCATCCCTCCTGAATAGCTCCAGGGCTTTTTGTAAAGCCACTGGGAACCTAGAAGTTTGAGAACGAATGACCAAATATGAATGTATCGCTGCGTTTTTGAATATCTCTCTTTACTCCAACTGTAGGTCTTGGCAGACGCATAGGGACGCGATGATTGAGCGATCGCATCCACGTTTAACCCTTTCTCAGACACCTGCCGGTTCAACTGATGCTTGGGCACTGCACCAACATCCTCTGCGATCTGAGACGGATCGCGGAACGTATCGGATAAGGATGAGTCAGAAGAAACAGGCACCTGCTTTATCTCGTATAACTATAAATGTCTTCAAATACTTTCTAAATCAAAAGCCATCTGGGGCTGACTCGAATGGTCTTGGCTCAACAAGCCAATTAAACGATTGATAGCGGGAAACAAGCTCTACTCAGGAAGCTAAATAATCTCGCTCAAGCGCTCTTTTAATTAGACAAACCACTGCGATAACGTTGAAGCTCAGTGCGAAGTTGGGCAATCTCAGCTCTAAGATCATCAATAATGGCCTGCACATCCTCCGAGGACGATGAAACATCATCGCTCGAATCGGCCATGCCTGACGCCTGAGGACTTTGAGCAAAACGTTGCTCTTCACGCGCAGCTCGCTCTGCAACATCAGAAGAAAATGTGCGCAAACGTTCCCGTTGCTCAGCATCGAACCTGCCAAACTCACTCAATGCACCAGTGACTGCAGCTTCAAACTGCTCATTTACAGCCTCAGCGATCGCCCGACCAACAAAAAAAGCTCGAATTAACGGATCACTCATACAGATGCTTCTTAATAAAAAGACATAGCCGTAAGGATTATAGCGTGAATGCTTCTATCATGCCCGATTCAGTCTCGACATGCGCCAATGTCTACCTTGAGAGGGCATTTTGAAACAGGAGTCTGCTAAGAGCAAAAACGCTCCACGGACAATTGTGCGAGTCAACACGATGCTCATCGATATTTATGGGCTTATGCATTTTTATTGATGGTGACGGGCGCCGCTCGCCACCATCAATAAAAATGCACTAAATATAGTGGACATGCATAAGTCTGATTCAGTACTGCCTCAATCTCTTCTCCTTCTTTGACAATGACCATTTTTCAATCCATCTTCCATTGGCTCGAATCAAATTGGGTTGTACCGGCTTATCCTGGCTGGGTTTTGAGTGGGTTAGTTCTCTTCTTTTTCGGCGCAGCCACAAACACCATGGCAGGTTGGCTATACGTCATGAGCGGAGTCATCTTAGCGCTTCTAGTGATTGCGGCATCACTGCCTCCTCGAATCTTGAAACTGCTCTCTGTCAAGCGACATCCAATTTCTCCAACAATGGCAGGCACCCCGTTAGCGATTCAGGTTACTGTACAAAACGCTAGCCATCAGTCACGAGAACTCTTGCAAATTCAAGATCAACTACCAGCCTCTTTATCCTATTTAGCGCGGACAGTGATTGAATATCTCGAAACACGAGATTCATTTGAGTGGAACTATCAGATTCCGCAAGCCCCACGAGGCATTTACCAGTGGTCAGGCTTCCAATTTCGTACGGCAGCACCAGTGGGACTCTTCTGGTGCCAGCGAGAACAACATGCTCCTGCCAAAGCTGTTGTTTATCCAATGATCTTGCCACTTGAGCAGTGTCCGTTACTGGATCAACTCGGGCAAGAAACCCATACCCAGCGCTTCAGTCAACAGCATGCTCAACAAGCTAACGAGGGCTTGACCCGAGCCTTGCGTCCCTATCGATGGGGTGATCCGACTCGATTGATTCACTGGCGAACCAGTGCGCGTTATGGAGAGCTCCGCGTTCGAGAACTTGAAGTGTTATCGAGTAGCCCATCGGTCATGATTGCTATTGACACGGCGATCGATTGGCAACCCGAGTCATTTGAACAAGCGGCGATCGCTGCTATTTCGCTCTATGACTATGCCTGTCGTCAAAACATGACGGCTGGGATCTGGACGGCAGAATACGGAGCGCTCTATTCAAAATCAGCCATATATGAAGCATTAGCGGCGATCGCGCCCCATCAAGGGTCTCCGCAAGCTGTTCCCAATGCGTCTTCTGTTATTTGGCTGACTCAGTTCCCATCACGATTAGATCACGTCAGCCGCGACAGTTATTGGCTACTGTGGGCTCCTCCAACGCAACCTCCTTCGAATTCAGAACTTTCAGCTAGACCAGATACAACGCCTTGGGGTCGATCCCTGAATGTTTCAAATCATCAGTCATTGGGACACCGCATTAATCCAGATGATGACCTTAAAACTCAGCTACGAACTCCTCGCAGTCTCTCGTAACCACAGCATCGCGAAAGCTGATGCCAGTCCGCTCCATGCCAAACCCTCATACTAATTCTTTGAATTGGG
>JBCBLF010000293.1:0-5655 GCA_038520475.1 Cyanobacteria bacterium J06627_8 | reverse complement strand
GCAAAATCATGACTGAATTTCTATTACTGAAGATACAAATTTAAAAAAAGGAATGTAACAAAAAAGTAAGTGCTGATACACAGCATCAATAGTTTTCGATCAAACTGGGAATGATGATAAGAGTTGAAGTAAATGTGAGAGAAATGCTTCACTCTGCTTGATTAGAGCGTCCGATAACATATTGACTATAATCTACTCATCTGCCGAAACGCGACGTATGCCGGGAGGAAATCGATTAAAAACGATCAACTTTCTTGACTTCGTCAAATCACATTTTTCTGAAATGAGATCTGATGGAATCGTCATTCCAAAGACCTCACTTATGCATAAAATGATGCAGCGGCTGGATAGGTTTGAGTAACTCGATAATTGGGGTTTGCTGGGCATCTGGCCATTGACAAGTCGTGTTTTGTGAAGACAGAAAATCGAAAAGATTGAAGCGTAACTCTCAAAACGAACCAAGCTAGATACTCATAATTTGTGAATTTTATGTAGCAGAATTCAACAGGTTGAGTAGGATGATATCCATGTCTATCGTTTGAAAGTTTATCTATTGAAATAGGTTGAGCACCTTGACTGGAAGAGCGGCCTTGGTTGATCAAGTAGCGTGATGAGTACTAGAGAGCATGAAAGAGAGTAGTTCAAGCGACCAAAAACAACTGTTACTAATTGATGACGATCCAAACCTAATTCTTCTAGTCAAAGACTATCTAGAATTTAGAGGATATGAAGTGCTAACGGCTGAAAACGGTCGTGAAGCACTCGAAATTCTTGAAGACGCCACGCCTGACATGATTATTTGTGATGTCATGATGCCAGAAATGGATGGCTATTCTCTCGTCGAACATGTGAGGAAGGATTCTCGCATGAACTGGATACCTGTGCTGTTTTTGTCTGCAAAAGGACAGATTCAGGATCGAGTGAAAGGGTTGAGCACAGGTGCTGATGTTTATATGGTGAAACCGTTTGAGCCCGAAGAACTCGTGGCTCAGGTTGAGTCTTCACTGAAGCAGGCGTCTCGATTGATGGTGCATCAGCCCGCGAAAGCGGGAGGTGACCCGGTTCACAAAATTCAGGTGCCGTTTGATGTTGAATTGACACCGACGGAACTGAAAGTTGTGCAGTTTGTTGCGAGGGGTATGGCGAACCGCGAAATTGCTGAGGAACTGAAGGTGAGTCAGCGGACCATTGAAAGTCATGTCAGCAATATGCTAGGTAAGACGGGTCTGCATAACCGTACTGAGCTCGCACGATGGGCCATTGAAAATCAAATGGCTTAAGCCGCGCGTCTCCTGACTATCTCCCAGGCTGATAGGTCTCTCGGTGACAGATGATTTTTCATGGTTTGGAAAAGTCTTAGTTGACTAAAGGGATTGGGCACGTGTTAAGTGCCCAATCCCTTTAGTCTTGAGTGACATTGCAATACGTGTGATTGGCCGGACCTTTGCGATCGCTAGTCATTAGCCTTAAAGGCCTCCAGAGGCAGCATTTCCAGTTCCCTGGAACATAATCCACGAGAGGAAGAAATTAGCAATAAAGATCATTAAGAGTGAGGTGACGACAGAGGTTGTAGTCGATTGTCCAACACCTTTGGCGCCGCCAGTGGTGGTGAGTCCCCAACTAGCACCAATGACTGCTACGATTGCCCCAAAGACGACTGACTTGATAACGGCACTAGCTAGATCCCAAGAATCAATAAAATTGCGAGCCGATTCTAGAAATACCGAATTACTAATGTTATAGAAACTGTCAGCAATCATTAGGCCGCCCGTCATTCCGGTGATGAGCGACACAATGCTCAAAATTGGCAGCATGATGCAACAGGCCAAAACTCTGGGAATAACGAGATAGTCAATCGGATCGGTCTTCAGCATTTGCAAAGCGTCAATTTGTTCAGTGACGACCATGGTTCCGATTTCCGCCGCAAATGCCGACCCAACCCGACCTGCAACGATAATTGCTGTGAGTACAGGCGTTAACTCTCTGGTTAATGCCACTGCCAACACGCCGCCAACGGCAGAGCTCGCACCAAAATTAATGAATTCTCGGGCGACTTGAATCGTGAACACCATCCCGACCGTTGCGGCTGTGAGCAGAGCAATAAGAAGAGACCCTGGTCCCACCGCAGCGAGTTGATCGATCGTGTTGCGCCGATGGATCTTTCCTCTGGAAAGATGGGTGACAACTTGCCCCCCGAGAAACAGGGCTGCAATGAGCCGCTGAACCCAGCGATTCAGTTCTGATAAGAGGATCGTTCTACTACTCAACCGTCTTACTCCCTTCTATCGTGTTGATTGGTTTTGCCTGAACGTTGGTGACTGAGTGTTGCGTTTCTGAGTGTCGACGTCTTCAGCATTGTGATGTCGATGACAATCTTTAGTGCATGCAGAGACTTTACCCTTCCGTTACAGTCTTCTGCTCAACTCCAAGCCAACCCATACCAACGCTATTGTACGGGGATGCTGGGCATGTTGAATTTAGAAGTGAACAGTATGGCTAGCGCGTTAACAATGACCTAGTGCAATGCCCAGCGGCGATCGCCTATTTCATGAGTGTTTCTTAAGAATGATTTAATATTTCCTCAAATATGTCAGTATTCCACTCCAGTGACTTATCGTGAGAACAAGTGACGCGGACCTCATAGTTGTCTAACGTGCATCCGTCAGTTGCTTTATTTGATTATGATGGGCGACCTTGAATGCAGGCTTCATGCTAGATGCTGTCCATCATTGATCGCTTCAATATGCTGATGGTGGCGTATTCGCTTGGCTAGCTGAATTAATGAAGGCATTATGAGTTTATACATTCTTCGCTCTCTGTGCATTACAGGTATAGCAGGAGTCTTGGCTCCAATCGTATTTATTGGAGTCATTTTAGTGCTAGTCATGCTAGTTGGGTACGTGCCTGGTCTGACTGAATTGAGTAGCGACGGAAGAACGCACGTTGTTCATTTCCTCAGAGTTTTTGGCAGCGGTAATTCTCTTCAAGGCGTTGGTATACTTGCGGCCGTAAGCGGTTCGGTTGCTGTTTTATTTGACACGTATACGCTCCTAGCAAGCTCAAAACCTGCACGCTAGAGCGTCTAGGGTTCTTGTCTTGGCAACTATCGGTGAATCTGTCCGCAATATTTTTCCTCAGTTGACCTGACATTTAACCTCTTCTTTACCCTAAACCCGTAGCGTATTGGGGAATGGTTGATTGTTGGTGGGTGGGCGCTTCACGATGATTGAGACAGAGACTTTGATAGGGAGAGTCAAATCGCTGACGCGGCAGTCGAGTCGACTTCGGTCGAAATCTTCTCAGTGGTTTTATAAAGTTGCTGGTGGCGGTTTGCTGTTGATTAGCGGATGCTCTGCCCAGCTCAATACGGAGGCGATCGCCCTTTCCATTCAGACAGAGCTAGACGAACAAGGCGATATTGTCGTCGAGAAGGTTATTTGTCCAAGAGATGTTGAACCTATTGTTGGTCAGTCTTTTTACTGTTGGGGAAAGCTCTCGGACGATGAATTTTTTCCCATTGAGGTCGAACAGGTCGCGGAGGTCGGAGAGACGGGTGAACGTCAAGCCGTTGATTGGGGAATTTCGACGTCTCGAACCATGCTAAATCTGGCTCAGCTTGAGCTTGAGTTTCAAGATACGCTCTCTGAAGACGTCGAGACAGAAATTGCTCAAGATTTGGGAGCGCCCATTCAGATTGATTGTGGGGCCACCTATCGTGAGAATACACCCGGAGAAACGTTTAACTGCCAGATTGATTCCGGTATTGTGATTGATAACAGACGCTTAGATGCGGTCAAGGTCACCATTGACTCCCAGGGCAACTTAAACTGGCAAGCAGTGCGTAATCTCATCACGCCAGAAGAATTGCAGGCAGCAGAGGAAGAAGGGCTTGTCTTTGAGAGTATTCCTCCAGAGACTGACGAAACTGCTGTCAGTGGGACGGGCGCTGAAAGTACGGGTGCTGATAATACGGGTCAGCTTGATGATTCACCAACTGACGAGCAGCAAGCAGCTTTGCCTTTGAATATAGACTAGAGTCTATGGTTAAGTGCGCTGGGATATTCATTTGATCGTCAAAAAGTGCAAACGAAGGCCCTCAACTTTAATTGTGGAGACGAGAATGAAGCAGTAATACGTTCATTCTATCTCTGAGATACTTGTGTTTCACAACGGGTTTTATGAGATTGCAGCGATTCTCTTTGTTGCTGTTGCAAGCGGAGCGATCGCCCTTCGATTTCGACAACCTTTGCTGATTGCGTTTATTGCTGTCGGCGTTTTAGTGGGGCCAAGCGGCCTGGGGTGGGTCGTGTCAAGCGAACCGGTCACCTTGCTTTCGGAGTTGGGCATTACGCTACTGCTATTTGTAGTTGGACTCAAGCTTGACCCCCACGAAATTCGGTCGGTTGGTGCTGTGGCGATCGCCGTTGGCGTGAGTCAAATGGTTCTAACAGGTGTGATTGGTTATGGCATCAGTTTGGGCTTTGGCTTGCCATGGCTCGCTGCGTTTTATGTTGCCATTGGACTTACCTTTTCGAGCACGATTATCATCGTCAAGCTATTGTCCGATAAAAAGGAAATCGACTCTCTCCATGGGCGCATTGCCGTTGGTGTGCTGATTATTCAAGATATTACTGTTGTGCTGGTCATGATTGGGTTATCGGCGCTGAATGGTAGTGACATGAGCGATAACCTCTGGATGACGCTCATTACAGTCGTTCTAAAGGGAGTTGGATTTTTAGCCCTCATTGCCGCTGTTGCTCGATACCTTCTCCCAGCTGCTCTGCACGAATTTGCCCGATCTCAAGAATTACTCGTGCTTTCGGCGATTGCATGGGCGATCGCCCTCGCGTCGGGGGCAGATTTGCTTGGATTTAGCAAAGAAATGGGAGCATTTCTAGCTGGAGTAGCGATCGCATCGACCTCATATCGAGTTCCCATTTCCACTCGGCTAACGACACTGCGAGATTTTCTGCTGCTCTTTTTCTTCATTAACTTGGGCGTTCATATTGACGTTCATACCCTGGGGAGTCAGGTGTTGCCTGCAGTGGTATTGTCTGTGTTTGTGCTAGTTGGCAAACCTGTGATGGTGTTGGGCCTGATGGGACGTATGGGATATCGGAAATACACCAGCGCCTTAACGGGGTTATCGCTCAGCCAGATTAGTGAGTTTTCTCTGATTCTCGCTACGTTAGGCGTCAGCCTCGGCCATATCGATGAAGAGGTGGTGGGACTCATCACACTTATTGGCCTGATCACGATGGCAGTATCGACCTATTTGATCCTGGATTCTCATTGGCTCTATGCAAAGCTAGCTCCAGGACTCAGCTTTTGCGAACGAGCGATCGCCAGTTTGAATCATAAGGAGATGCCTGCCCATCCCTTGGATGTGCCCCCTGTGGAGGTTATTGTGTTTGGGCTTGGTCGCTATGGCGGACGACTCATCCAGAATCTCCAACGCAGCGGGGTCGAAGTCTTTGGTGTCGATTTCGACCCTGAAAGTGTTGTGCAGTGGCGACACAAAGGCTTCAGAACCCTCTATGGTGATGCAGATGATCCTGAGCTTCCGGGACTACTCCCGCTAGAAGATGCGAAATGGATCGTCAGCACATTGCCAAACTGTGCTTTAGGATTGACGCTGTTGCATACGCTTAAGGT
>JBCBLF010000292.1:0-5716 GCA_038520475.1 Cyanobacteria bacterium J06627_8 | reverse complement strand
CTTTGATACGCCCCATCAGTTGACTAAATTGTTCATCCGTGGTCTTGGCCACACGCATTAAATCTAAACCCACCTCTGTCGGCGTATATCCACGCGAGTGGCGCTGAAAAACCTTCTCACCCAAAACGGACTCCAATGCATCAATATGGCGTATTACTGTGGCCCGATGCACCCCCAAATACTCGGCAGCAGCACTAACAGTTCCTAACCGAGCAACCTGATAGGCTGTTCTGATCTCATTCCAAGCGTCCATTATGCTACGTGTCCATCACACTACCTCTGCAAAAACGCACACATGATGTGCATATTAATGGAATTTACAACATTTTTGTGACATGCCAATATACCGTGGAGCAACCTCACATAGGAACTATCCCAAAGTCAATTAATTGCTACGGGCAAATTATAGATGAACCCTACATCTATGGTGATGTCCATATCAAACCGAGTAGTAAACTATGAAAGCAACTACGAAGACTGCTATATTGACCGGTTCAACTGGAGGTATTGGGTTAGAGATCGCGAGAATTTTGGCCGAGCAAGGCTGGGATCTTGGATTAGTCAATCGCTCTCAAGAGAAAACTAATTTTCAACTGGAGGATCTTCGGAAATCCTATCCTAATCAGGAGTTTGTAGGATTTAGCGCAAACTTGATGGATGTATTAGACATCAAGAGAGTCGCTGCAGAAATTGGTTCAAGATACGCTGAAGTATCTGCCCTATATAACATTGCGGGACTTCTAACTGAAAAACGTGTCATGAGTCCTCAAAACATTGAGGGCCACTTTGCGCTCAATACGTTAGCGCCCTACTATTTAACCCAGCTGCTACGAAAAGAACTAAGTGCAGGCGTAACAACTGACCGTTATTCAGTTGTTGTCAACTTTTCTTCCAGCGCCACGAACGGTGTGAAAGAACTAGACGTAGCAACGCTGACTAACCCAGAAAGTATTGGAGGCTTGATGGGAGCCTATGCAAAATCGAAGGCAGCTCTGACTGCCGTTAGTGTTTCTATGAAAGAAGAATTATTAGACGATGGCATCCTGATCGAAACGGTAGATCCAGGTCCAACGAAAACGTCAATGACTAGCTCAAGTGATGGCATGCCTTGGTTCTTGCTTTTGCTACGTCCCTTGATATTTAAGTCGGCTAAATTTCAAGCTCAGAGACTTGTTGATGCTGTTGAAACAGTGGTTAGTGATGGGAAGTCAGGACTCTTTATTTCTGAAGGTAAACGAAAAGCTCACCCCTCAATCGCTTTGAACAAGCATATCCAAACCGAAATCAAATTGCTGCTTGACACCCAAGTGCAGCACTATTCATAACTATGAAACCTGATCGCCAACCAACATCCACACTTTTGAAAATTTCCGCCATCCTTTGGGTGATTTGGGGACTTGTCCATGCTTTTGCTGGGATTATGACCATCTCCGGTGACACGGCGACAGCAGTCTCTGGCATTGCCGATGGTGTAGATCCTGCGCTACTGGCGATGGACTATCCCAATGCAGTCGGTGGCATCATTAATCAGCACGGCTTTAATCTGCTTTGGGGTGGTGTCGTTACAATCATTGGCGGCATATTTATATGGCGCAAGAGTGTTGCCGCCATATTTGTCTCGGCCCTGGTTGGTGGCCTGCTCGATGTCGGATATTTCATATTCATTGACCTGGGTGGTTACAACAATTTTGTACCTGGAACTGTGATGACAATTGTCTCTGCCTCAGCAGTGGTATTGAGTTTTTACGCCTACTTTAAGGGGATTAAAATTTGATTACCACTACTGGCACAATTCGATTTGCTCGAGTTCAAGGTCAAATAAAAGTCAGACACCACCCGCATGAGCGGGTGATGTCTGACTATGCTATGCCGAAAGAATGTCTGGTCACCCTCACTCCTAAGCAATTGGAGGCTCTAGAGCAACTGACTTGACTATGCACCCCAGAACAATGACGGCGACCTGACTGATTATTCACATAACATGTTCGCGATCGCAAAAACGACTATGGCCTGACCTGGATTGGTGCAACCTAATACGTTAGTTGCTTATCTGTTCATTTCACTCTTTAAAAGTTTCATTTCGATACTCTTTTGGAGACAATCCGGTCCAACGATTGAAGGCTCGGCGAAACGCTCGGGCATTTGCATATCCAAGCAGTTGAGCCACGGTTTCAATAGTGATCTCAGGGCTACCTAGAATTTTTTTTGCATTGGCCAAACGAATTTCATCGATAAGTTTCTGCAAAGATGTACCATGCTGCATTGCTAAGCGCTGCGCTGTACGCAGACTGAGGTTTGCTGCTGCTGCCGCTGCCGCTACTCCATACTCACCGTGTGTTGCGTTATCCATAATGCTCCGACGCAGCGGTGCAAGCGCTGCTGGATAACTATCTTCATTTAACTTTTGACGAAGTTCGACAAAATGCTGCTTAATCAGCTCGAACATCTGAGGATTCCCTGAACGAACAGGTCGGCAAAGGATATCCAGTGAAAAAACAAGTGCATTGCGACCTGCCTGGAATAAGACAGGTGCTTGAAAGAACTCCTCATAAGGGCGTAGCTTAACTGCTTTATTGTTAGCAAACTCTACTCTTTGTAGAGATGCTTCTGGAACAGTAATCGTATTCAGAAATCGCCACAGTACTCCCATCGTTGCTTCCATGGTGTAACCGTTGTCCATAAACTCGCAGGGGTGAGCAAGAACCAATGCACCTTCTGAGGCTGTTTTCTCAAGGTGCACAGCCGACTGGTCTGCAATAATGGAGGTATTTTCGACAAACCAGTTGAGTGCCGCCTCAAAGTCGGTCGCAAACTGAGCGCCCTGAACCACACCGCCAAACATTGAGAACGGAGCACAGTGGGCAATCTCCATGGAAACTGCTCGATCTGGAAATTTATCGGCAAGTACCGTCATTAATTCCCCAACAAAAAGATCGGGGAGTCGAGCATTTTGATTGGCATAGTCAAGTTCTGAAATATCTATGACTTGAGCAATTTCATCCAGTGATAACCCTTGTGATACAGCGTAGGAAATGACTGTTGTTGATAAACTCCCAAGTGATTCTGGCCTAACAAAATCGACACCAATGCTCCCTTTTCTGGCGTCCATAGACCTCCTCCTTTTCGATTCCGAGTGCAAAGATAAGTTGCGATATCAGGAATTTTAAGATTTGAACCACTTTATCATTCGTACGCCGTTGTTGCCAGGCTCTCCAATGTCTCAAGTTAAAAAAATGGCATAAATGAGCCCTTTTTTGACGTTCATGGTCCTCCAAGATTCATGCCCTTACTACAAAATTAGAGGCAACGGAAAACAGAGTTCAAAATTAACATCCTCACAGTCATAGTAGCGACAGGAGAATTAATAGCACCAGAGATTCCGCTGCACGGGACCAAGCCGCCTGGTGGCGCAACATTCCAGGGCGGCGACTTAACACATGTCAACCCCTCAATTAGGACATTATGCCCCTTAAAGCACTCAGACTAATAGTCGTAACGTTTCTGACGCTCACGGTACTCGTGGGTGGCGTAAAAGCCCAAGAGAGAGACCCCTTTGCGGCACCCACACGAGCCTGGGAACAGGGCGCGATTTATCAAAACACCATTCCAAGAGATTTTGAGACCCATATCATCGTGAATAACGAAACGGACCGTGCAAGGGCAGAGAGGATTATCGAGATCTACCGACTATTCGAAACCAATCCCACTAACGAAACTCTCCGTGAATTCATCTCCGACCGCTATATCCAGCATAGCGTTATGTTGCCCAACGGACGACAACCGCTGGCCGAGTTGTTTGGTGGATCGGTCGAGGAGTATCCGGTCGCGATTGACATTCACAAAGTGATCGTGGTGGGCGACTGGGCCATGGCGCATGTCAATTTCCGGAATTTGGACAACGACAGCCCCGAGGATAAGGGGATGGCTGCCGTCGACATGTATCTTTTCAACTCCGACGGCAAGGTCGCCGAGCATTGGGATTCCCTGCAACTTGTGCCGAGCCATTCCCCCAATCCGAATGGCATGTTCGTGACACTCTTTGAAGGAGAATGACCCGATGAAACTCAGAACACTTTTCGCGAGCACTGCACTCATCGCCACGATTCTGATGCCGACGCAGGCCCTCGCAGACACCCCTCCTTCGCCAGTGGCAGATCAGGAGATGCCCTTTTACGACCGCCACAAGATCGACATCAGCAACCTGTTTGATTTCTACGAGAGCCTATTGATCGCAGACGCGATGATCCATGCGGACGCGATGTTTGACGCTGAAACCAAGTGGCGGATGACCCTGCGTCAGATGGTTCTCGCAGGCAGCGGCCACCATACCGCGCGCAGCGCCTACCAACTCTCACTGATGGGTGTGCCGTTGGCAGAGATCCACGCAATTTTCGCACCCGATTACGCGGAGACTTTGGAGGATCCGCGCCTGCAGGCCGCGTTCACCTATATCGACGTGATGGGCAGCTATCCGATCACGTCCTCTGCCGATATTCACGCGCTCCTGCGCACCCATTACCCGGACCGGCAAATTGCCGAGCTAATGCAGCTTGGGGCAATCAATAACTCTCAGGCCACCCATGATGCCGTGTTGCCGATCGTGACCGATCAGGAGACCCTCGATTGGGCCATTGAGAACCTGTCTGCGGTAGGTTGGGAGCCCGGCCACAATGCCGCCACCTCGTCTGAAGAACAGCGTACAAATCCCTTTGTCGGCAATGCCCTGACGCAAGCGGTGGCGGAAATTGACGCCAGTTGGGTCCGCGATAATTTGGGCGCGGTTGATCCGGTCTTTGAGACGGATTGGGTCAATTACATCACCGGGTATGACATCCCCAACATCACCTTCGACGGCGATCAAGACGGGATTGAGGAGCCTTTTGATGCCTTCCCAGTCACGCTCCTTGAATGGGAAGCACCGGGATTGCGCGAGGCCAACCTGCCGCCAGCAGGCACGCCACCCTTCAATGTGGCCGCCTATGACTATGACTTTTATGACGGTCCCCATGGTACCGAAGCAAGCGTGCCCTATAGCGATCGGAGTCGGTTTGACACCCTCTGGGCACGACAAGCTGCGTTCGGCACGTTGGCCATGGACGAATACATCTTGCAAACTGAGCGCACGATGGAATTCGACGAGATCTGGTCGATGTTTTTCGTCTATCAGCTCGCCAGTGGATGCGTTCATTGCCAGGCCCATGGTGCCTTTGGCATTTATGACTACACGGAAGCCGATTACTTTCAAGCCGAGATCCCGCCAGAAGATCGGCCAGAACTCATCGCATACATCCAGTCCCTGATGGATTTCGAAAGGTCTCGGTTTGTTGGGCCAGCGCAGAGGGCAGCCCTGCGGCTCGCGCGCGATGCTGGCCGTCTGCCAACGCGGGTGACGGCGGCCCACATCGAGGAGCTGCATCGGCACTTCACCGACCGAGAAATTCAAGAGATCCTGGCGATTCCGGTGGTCACGGCCTGGCTCTCTGGCAGCATGCAGTCGATGGCGGCAGTGACCGATCAGCTCAGCATGAGCTGGGCGATGCGCAATCTCGGCCCCATGGGCTGGACGCCTGGCGTGCACATCGGTTTGCCCAACGAGCAGCGGCCCCACCATATGAGCCAGTTCTTCGATTTGCTTGTGGCTGACGCGAACTCAGGTAAAGTGCCAAAGGCACCGGCAGGCCAGTCCACTCCGTCGCAGCATTTGGCACTTTACCTG
>JBCBLF010000291.1:0-5720 GCA_038520475.1 Cyanobacteria bacterium J06627_8 | reverse complement strand
TTCCCTATTTAGGCCTGCAACCTGTGGCAGTTATTCCCCAGTACATCGACCTGCGACTTTAAAGTGTAGTCTTATCTGGGAGTTAGGAGTCAGTATTTGAACAATCCGATCTTAGTTGTTAACGGGTTAACCGTGCACCGCGAGGCTTATCTGGCGGTGCAAGATGCCTCCTTTGTGATAGAACCTGGCACAGACACCGCCATCATCGGCCCCAATGGAGCGGGGAAAAGTACCTTGATTCAAGCGGTGTTGGGCATTTTGCCACGCCAGGCAGGGGAAGTGTTTGTACTGGGCCATCCTCTATCTGCTAAGGGGCATTTAGCCACTGAGGTGCGGCAACAGATTGCTTACCTACCGCAAAATTTCCTACTCGATCGCCGTATCCCGATTATTGTGTCTGAACTGGTTGGGTTGGGTTGGGATCGAGTGGGCCCTCAAATGCCATGGGCGGGTGGACGGGCACGCCATCGTGCGGTAAGAGACGCTCTGAACCAGGTGGAGGCATGGCATCTCCGGAACCAGCTGGTGAGCAGCTTGTCGGGTGGAGAAACCAAACGGGTGTTGCTTGCCTATTGCTTGGTGCGGCCCCGTCGCTTGCTGATTCTTGATGAAGCTCCAGCAGGCTTAGATGTGCGCAGTGAGTCTGAGTTTTATAAGGTGCTGTATCAACTTAAGCAAGAACAGGGTTGGGCAATTTTGCAGGTTTCCCATGACCTGGATATGGTACGGCGCAGTTGCGATCGTGTGCTTTGCATGAATCGAACCTTGCTTTGCCAGGGCACTCCCGACCATGCCCTCACCACTGAAAACCTCTCACTGGCCTATGGTCCCGAGTTTGTCCGCTATCGCCATTCTTGTTAATGTCTCTCCTCTGATTACCTGCTATGACGATTCAGGCTGAATTTACTCGCGTCATTGAACTCTTTCAACTGCCGTTCATGCAGCGGGCACTGATGAATGGTGTGTTGACCGGGCTTATGGGAGGTTTACTAGGCAGTTTCACCGTCCTCCGACAGCTTTCTTTCTTCAGCGATACCTTGGGACATTCAGCGCTTTTAGGCATCAGCATTGGATTGTTGCTGGGCTTCAATCTCTCCTGGGTGCTGCTTCCCTTTTCCGTTCTGTTTGCTCTGAGTGTGACGTATTTCCTGGAAAGGACTCAACTCTGGACCGATGCCCTGTTGAACATCATTTACTCATCTTCCCTGGCTTGGGGCATTATTCTGCTCAGTTTTCGGGACGAATATAAGGGTGGGCTCACCGAGCTTTTATTTGGCGATATTCTTGCAGTACAAACCGCCGATTTGATCTTCAGCGCTTTACTGTTGGTAGCTTGCATCGTGTTCATGAGTTTGACGCTGCGATCGCAAATTCTCCTGACGCTGAGTGAATCGATGGCGATCGCTCGTGGCGTATCCGTGTCTGCTCAACGCACCGCCTTCATTGTGTTGCTCTCTCTGATGGTAGGAATTTCCATTAAGGCAATTGGAGTCTTACTGATCAGCGCTTTTGTGGTGATTCCTGCCTGTGCTGCTCGTCTTCTCAGCCGCAGATTCACCTACTACATTCTGATTTCCGCAGGCTTGGGCGCCTTAAGTGCGGTTATCGGCATGATGGTATCTGCCGTGCTTAATTTACCATCTGGTCCCAGTATTGTTGCCGTTCAGTTCGCAATTTTTCTGCTAGCCATCATGTTCCCTAAGAACTCTGTTGTTAATCCATGACTCAAGTTCTTGATGCTCTGCCGAACGACCATTCGGACAAAATCCTGTGCCACTATCGCAACCCTTCCTCTAAGTTGCAAATTATTCGAATCACCAACATTCCTGATTGGTATTTCGAACGTGTTGTGTTTCCTGCCGACTTACTGCTTTTTGAAGCGATTACGGGAGCAATCCTTGAAATCTATGACAGTGAACGCATCACGACTGTGCTATCCGATCACATCCTCTGTGAAACGTTGCAGATTTGAACGTTTATTGACGTCCTTAACATGAGGAATATCTATGACAGTCTCAGTCCCAGAACTATCAGAATTGGCCCTCAAGCGTGGAATGCCTGTGACCATTATCACAGGATTTTTGGGCAGCGGAAAGACAACGCTTTTGAACCATATTCTGAGCAATAATAAGGATTTGAAAGTTGCCGTTTTGGTGAATGAATTCGGTGACATCAACATCGATAGCCAGCTTTTGGTAGCGATGGATGAAGATATGGTTGAACTCAGCAATGGTTGTATTTGTTGCACCATTAATGATGGCTTAGTCGATGCGGTGTATCGCGTTCTCGAACGGGATGATCAAGTCGACTATATGGTCATCGAGACGACGGGCGTTGCCGACCCACTGCCGATTATCTTGACGTTTTTAGGAACTGAATTACGGCATCTGACGCGTCTCGATTCCATCATTGCGATGGTGGATGCCGAAGCATTCACTCCTGATCATTTTGAAAGCGATGCAGCTTTGAATCAAATTACCTATGCGGATGTCGCGGTTCTGAACAAAACGGATCTGGCCACTTCTGAGCAATTAGTGAAGCTGGAAGACTATATTGGCACAGTCAAGATCGGAGCGAGGATTCTTCATAGTCAACACGGTCAAGTGCCCCTGCCGTTGATTCTCGATGTGGGATACAACAACCCCGAAGCCTATGCTGATCTAGTGAAGGAGGAGATTGAGCAAACGCAGCATGATCATGACCACGGACACGACCATCATGGGCACGGCCATCATGGGCATGACCATCACGGGCACGACCATCACGGGCACGACCATCATGGGCACGACCATCATGGGCATGACCATCATGACCACGACCACCACGGACACGAACATCATCATCACCACTCATCACACCTGGATAATGATGGGTTTATATCCGTTGCATTCGAGAGCGATCGCCCCTTTCATGTTGAAAAGTTTGAACACTTCTTGCAGGAAAAACTCCCGCAGAATGTATTTCGGGCAAAAGGTATTCTCTGGTTTCAGGAAAGCGAACTCCGCAACATTTTTCAGTTGAGTGGGCCTCGGTTTGACCTAAAGGGAGAAGAATGGCGCACGCCTCCGCGAAACCAGCTTGTTTTTATTGGGCGACATCTCGATGCTGATGAGCTTCAGCATCAGCTCACAGATTGCCTCGCTTGATACACAGTCTTTCAGCATCGAGATGTCGTGTGCTGAAGGGAGACGATTGCACGGCAATCGCTCAAGGACAAAACGACTCAATGGTTCGACTAGTAATGAATTGACACAACTCTATCCATGACCTTATCTATTTCACCCGACGATATCCGTAAGCAGCCCATCAGTACCGAACTCAAATCGCCAGTTTCGGATGAGGAAATGCAGCAAGCCGTCAGAACCTTACTCTTGGGTTTAGGGGAAGATCCCGATCGCGAAGGTCTGCGCGACACGCCCAAACGAGTGGTCAAAGCGCTCAAGTTTCTAACCTCTGGTTATCATCAATCGTTGGATGAATTGCTCAACGGAGCTGTATTTCACGAAAACGCCAACGAAATGGTGCTCGTGCGCGACATTGACTTATTTAGTTCCTGTGAACATCACATCCTTCCTATTTTGGGACGCGCCCATGTCGCCTACATTCCCAATGGCAAAGTCATTGGCTTATCCAAAATTGCTCGTATCTGCGAAATGTATGCTCGTCGTTTACAGGTGCAAGAACGGCTGACTCAACAAATTGCTGATGCATTGCAAGGGCTATTGCAACCGCAAGGAGTCGCTGTTGTTGTTGAAGCAACTCATATGTGTATGGTCATGCGCGGGGTTCAAAAGCCGGGTTCCTGGACTGTGACCAGCTCCATGCAAGGAGTGTTTTCAGAGGATGCCCGCACTCGTCAGGAGTTTATGGACTTAATTCGCCATAGCCCATCATTCCACTAAGATCGTTCCCTCACCAGGAGGTAAGAATGACCCTTGTTCTTACCTCCTTCTCTGCTCTCCATGTAGACGTATCGACTCATGAGCGTTATAGCGTCCTCTCTTGATTCTCAGAAGCTTCCCGTGACGATCATCACTGGCTTTTTAGGCAGTGGTAAAACGACTCTGCTGAATCATATTCTCCAGAACTTTGAGGATTTTAAGGTTGCCGTCTTGGTGAATGAGTTTGGGGACATCAACATCGACAGCCAGTTCTTGATTGCTGTGGAAGAAGACATGATAGAACTCACCAATGGCTGTATTTGTTGCACCATCAACAATAATCTGACGGATGCGGTCTATCGTGTACTAGAGCGGCGCGATCGCATCGATTATCTCGTGCTGGAAACCACAGGCGTTGCCGATCCGTTACCCATTACGCTCACTTTCGTAGGAACGGAATTGCGAGATCTCACGCAATTAGATGCAATTATCACCGTCGTAGATGCTGAAACGTTCCATCCAGATGTTCACTATGAGAGTGATGCGGCTATTAGCCAAATTATCTATGGTGACATTGTTTTACTCAATAAAACCGATCGAGTATCTGAAGCGAAAATCGATGAGATAGAGACCTATATCTACTCGCTTACAGAAAGAGCAAGAATTTTGCGATCGACCTATAGCCAGGTTCCGTTATCGCTCATTTTGGATGTTCAGCTGGCAGACCCATCCATTGGTCAACAGCAATCGGACGCGTTAGCTCCCTCATCAAAGCATCTTCAAAATGATGGGTTTATGGCCGTTTCGTTTAAGGGCGATCGCCCCTTTGCGATCAAGCAATTCCAGCAATTCCTCGACTATAAGCTTCCCGCTAATGTATTCCGTGCCAAGGGAATTCTCTGGTTTGCCGAGAGCGAAAAGCGCCATCTCTTTCAATTGAGCGGTAAGCGTTTCACACTTGATGACAGTGAATGGACAACCCCACCCAAAACAGAATTGGTGTTGATTGGGCGTAAGCTAAATCCTCTTGACTTGATACAAACACTCAACAACTGCATGACCCGATGAGTGTCATCAATGACTTTTTTTACGAGCAACTCCGATTTAATTCTCAGGGGTTGCTTCCGGCGTTGGCAGAGCCTCTTTGAAAGAGATTCACCCGCAAAGAATATATGGCCTGTTTTCTCGTGTTTGAGTGCTCCAGAGCAGCAGACAACAGAACTCACAACAAGAAACAACCGTGTTAGGGGAATGAGGGGAAGAACTAGATGTCGTCCTTCTTGGCAAAAGTCACCCTTCTATCCATCCAAAGGACTCCGGACTCCACGCCCACCCCGATTCAGGACATGGGTGTAAATCATCGTCGTCTTTACATCCTTATGCCCCAACAATTCCTGAACAGTACGAATGTCATAGCCACCTTCCAGCAGATGGGTTGCAAAGCTATGGCGCAGAGTGTGACACCCGACACGTTTGGTAATTCGAGCCATTCGTACGGCCAGCTTGAGCGATTTTTGTACAGTACTTTCATGAAGATGATGGCGACGAACAATGCCACTGCGGGGGGCACGGGAACGGTTGATTGATGGAAATATAAATTGCCATGACCATGATCGATCATCGTGGGGATACTTACGCTCCAGGGCAAACGGTAGATAAACAGAACCGTAGCCCTGGTTTAAGTCCAACTGATGCAAACGCTTAACTTTCTGTAGATGCTTCTGGAGGGGGGCAACTAAAGTATCCGGCAGCATTGTGACCCGACTTTCGCTACCCTTGGCATCACGGACAATAATTTGATGTTGAGCAAAATCAAGATCTTTAATCCGTAATCGTAAT
>JBCBLF010000290.1:0-5730 GCA_038520475.1 Cyanobacteria bacterium J06627_8 | reverse complement strand
CATAGAGGGCGATCGCAGGCTCATCACCTTGCTCAGTCTGAATGAAAATGACGCAGACACCCCGATCGCCCTCTATGCAAGCTGGGTATCAGAGAAGAAGTGCTTCACTTTGACACCCAGCTTTGCATAGAGGGCGATCGCAGGCTCATCACCTTGCTCAGTCTGAATGGAAATGACGCAGACACCCCGATCGGCAGCGATTGTTTTAAGGGTTTGAATAAGGGCCGTTGCAATGCCTTGGTGTCGGTATGCATCTGCAACGGCTAAATCATAGATATAAATTTCGCTGCGTTCCTGCTCAAACTTCTGAAGCTCCTAAGCTACAAGACCTCTGACCACCTCATCATGCACTAACGCGGCTAAAGCAATAACATGATCTTGGCTAAGGAGGCTTTGAAGATAACCCGTCGTAGGTGGTGCGGTGAAGTCGGTTTCCACGTCATCAAAAGCATCACCAAAAACCTTGAGTAAAGATCGTGTTAGAGCAACATCTTGAGTCGAAAGATAAGAAACTTTGGGAGAAATCGATGAGTTCATTAGAACATGCTTGAAATTGCATTAGGGAAGATCACTATAACTTATTTCAGCAACTCTCAAATTCATTCCCAGATTAAGCAACGCCTTCCTACTACTCCCCAGTCTCAGATTCGACTCAGATTTGTATCGAAATATTAAAGCTTAGAGTGACTCGCAGAATTAGCACCCCTTTTCATCGAGATGGTTCTGGAGACCCTCAGCTCAAATATTTTCTCATTACTGTTTCTAGTGATGAATGGCGATCGTCCTCGGTTGTCCTGAGTGGTTCTGTAGTGTCTGGTGTTGGGTCTCCTCATTTGTGTGTGCTGCATCTGCCTGAAACATAAATGGACTTAATCGTGTTGCTTTAAAGAGGTCAATCAATCATGGCTTTAAATCCAATGGCTGATCCGTTTAATATGAGCCGAAATCAGAATTTTCGAGCAGTTGAAGGCTCTGTTGCATCTGATCGAAACGGTAACTATGTCATTGTTTGGTCAAGTATTAATCGGGATGGTAGTGATTCCGGTATTTTTGGTCAGCGCTTCCGTGCGGATGGTACCCGTATTGGTGGGGAATTCCGAGTTAACACCACAACACAGGGCAACCAACGAAGTCCATCTGTGGGTATGGATTCCGATGGAAATTTTGTTGTGACTTGGCTCAGTGATAACCCCAGTCCTGACATCCCACTTGGAAAAGATGTCTATGCCCAGCGGTTTCGCGCAGACGGCAGTCGCATAGATTCTGAGTTTCGCGTCAATGAGCAAGATGGATTAATAACATCCAATCTATTAGAAATAGCTGTTGCAGATAACGGTAATTTTACGATTGTGTGGCAACAACGGGCTTCAGCTTCAAATGGTGTGACTGATATCTACGCACGGTCGTTTACTCCTGCAATTGCAGGAATCACAGCTCGACGAGAATATCTCGTTAACCAGATCACCGGCGACTTTCAGGTTCGTCCTGATGTTGCAGTCGATCGCTTTGGTAATGCTGCAATCACATGGGAAAGCGGCGGCGGCTTTTCGAGTTCTAATGGCCCAGATGGTGATAAATCTGCGATTGCGGGTCGCCTATTCTCATTAACAGGGACGGCTCGCTCAGATGAATTCGTTATCAATCAAACTACGGTTGGCAGGCAAACTAGCCCGTCGATCGCCATGACGGCGAGTGGCAAATTTGTAGTCACCTGGGTAGACAATCTCAGCAGAGGAGAGCCTGGAGACCCATATCGATTAATGGCTCGTCAATTCAACGCCAGCGCCAATCCCACTAGCCAAGAGATTATCGTTGAGTCAACCCTTGGTGGCGCTCAAACTTCCAAAGTTGCCATTGATGATGCGGGTAATTTTGTTGTTGCCTGGGCAGGCGATCGCATTGCAGGTAGCCGTGGAGTCGACTTTGATACCCTTGCTCGACGCTATCTGGCCAATGGAACTCCGGATACAAATGCGTTTGAGGTGCCCACTGTGGATACGCAATATGATGGCATTTCAGAAATCACTTCAGATCCAGATGGTGACATTGTGATTGTCTGGAGCGATCTTGCACGGCAATATAGTCCTCGTTCGGTGAATCGAGGGGGTGGCAATAACTCTGGCAGAGGCGGAGGCAATTCAGGCAACAATGGTCCTATCGTTGGGACGTCAGAAACAAACGTACTGCGCGGAACATCTGCTGCGGATGTCATACGAGGACGTGGTGGTGATGACCGTCTAATTGGTCGAGGCAACAATG
This sequence comes from Cyanobacteria bacterium J06627_8, assembly GCA_038520475.1. Classification (GTDB taxonomy): domain Bacteria; phylum Cyanobacteriota; class Cyanobacteriia; order CAKZMO01; family CAKZMO01; genus JBCCWF01. Next base: position 3,471 of record JBCBLF010000290.1, on the reverse strand, counting down.
ATCGGCTCATCGGCGGCGCTGGTGATGACTTCTTAAACGGGGGCGGTGGAAACGACACTATCAGAGGGGGCAGCGGAAACGACATCATCAGAGGTGGGAGCGGCAATGACAAGATGAACGGGGGCGGCGGCAATGACATCTTAGATGGCGGTACTGGCGACAACATCCTGAAAGGCCAGGGGGGGCGTGATACTTTCGTACTTCGTAAAGGCAAGGGCGTGACCCGTATCCAAGGCTTCAAGCGACAAGATACGTTTCAACTCAAGGGCATGAGAGCCAGAGACCTGACGATAGAGCAAATGGGCAACGGCGTATCGATCAGCCGGGGAAATGATGAGATTACATTTGTACAGGGGGTGAATCTTGGTCAGTTACCCTCTGATATTTTTGGTGCATCAAATTTTGTGTAAATTTACACGACTCAGCAACGTTCAAATAGCCAAAGGTTCAGGGCGCGCGTTTGCACCCAAAACCTCTGTTTTTTCTCTATGGATTTGATGTAGCACTACTCAGATCTTGCACCTGGATATTGTGGGCGCGCGCCCACAACATCCAGGTGCAAGATCTGAGCTAAGGCACTGAGTATCATTTGATTCCTTCGTCGATGGCTCAAGTAGCTGTACATCATCTTTGTTACAAATTTATAACGCCGCAGAATTTTAGGGTTCTACTGCCGAGTGACATATAGATTGGCAGGGCTGTGCATTTGACCACCCAACAGATTTTTAGATTCACCCACGTACAGGGGAGATAAACGCTAATGCGGCGCAGAACTTGGTACGGAACAAATAACGACGACACAAAGGATTGGCGCGGTTATAAATATGGCCTCACCATGTTTGGTTTAGATGGGAATGACATCCTGCTCAGTGGTAACGAGAATGATAATGTCTATGGAGGTGATGGTAGAGACACCATCCTTGCAGGCAGCGGCAATGACAATGTCTATGGCGGCAGTGGCAATGACTATCTTGCCAGCGGCGATGGCAATGACAACCTATACGGCGGCAGCGGCAGTGACACCCTCCAAGGTAGCCAAAGTATCGGTCTAAATAGACTCCGGGGTGGAACTGATGACGACTTCTACATTGTTTACAGTCATCGAGATGTCGTCATTGAACTGGCAAACGAAGGCATTGATACGATTACCTCGTATATGCCCAATGCTTACACTTTACCTAACTATGTCGAAAATTTGACGTTGAGAGGCCCTTCTATTTACGGATATGGCAATCAATTGAACAATGTCATTAAAGGCAATGATGCAGATAACGTGATTGATGGTCGTAGCGGGCAAGACACTCTACGGGGAGGCAAAGGCAATGATGCCTACGTTGTTGATTCTAGAGATGACCAAGTCATTGAAGACGCTAATCAAGGCATAGACCTCATTAGGACAGATGTTGATTTTTACACGCTTCCCGTCCACGTCGAAAATCTGCTCTTGGGTTCAACGGTCAAAGTTGCCTCTGGCAACAGCTTAGACAACACTATTTGGGGAAACGATAACAACAATCGGATCTATGGTCTTGGTGGCAATGACACCATGTATGGCTACGACGGCAATGATCTGTATCTGGTCGATTCTAGGAATGACAAGGTTATTGAGCAGAGTGGCCAAGGCCCAACCGATGTTGTTCAGACGTTGGTCAGTGGCTATCGGTTGCCCAACCATGTTGAGAGCTTGACTCTATTGAACTCCGTCTTTTCGGGCTATGGCAATAATCTCAATAACCATATTTACGGCAACAACAGTAATAACTACATTGATGGTGGTACAGGTAATGACACCATGTATGGATATAAGGGAAATGATACTTATGTTGTGGATTCTCCCGAGGATCGAATCATGCAGGAGTCTGCCAGTGGAGGCATTGACATGGTTATTCTCACGACCACAGTGGATGACTATCACCTGCCTAACAATATCGAGAATCTACGGATTAGAAGAACTCCTCAAACTTCAGGCGACTTAATCAGGGTTGTTGGCAACTTTCTAGACAACTACATGGAAGGAGACGAGGGGCCAAACAACTTTTACGGTTTAACTGGAACTAATACAATGGTTGGTCGTGGGGGAGATGATGTCTACTCTGTGCACAGCCTCTCAGAGAAAGTCGTTGAGGCTGCTAACGGGGGGATTGATAAAGTTGTTACCTCAATGGATGGCTACGAGCTTCCCAATCATGTAGAAACGCTTGTTGTAACTTGGAAGGCGACAACTGCTTATGGCAATAATGACAACAACTGGATTGGCGGGTCACAGAGCGACAACCATTTTTATGGACGAGGTGGTAACGATACACTAGACGGAAACTTCGGTGATGACACTCTTATGGGAGGAACCGGGAGCGACAGACTTTTGGGGGGGCGTGATAATGATACGTTGATTGGCTACGGGGGTGGAGCTGGCGAATTCGATATTCTACAGGGAGATATTAATAGGGGACAAAGCAATCCTAGAATAGGAGGAGACACATTCGTTCTAGGAGACAATCGTCTCGGCGTCTTCTATTACCTCAGAGGAGGCCGTGCAAAAATTAAGGACTTCAACTATCTTGAGGGCGATAAGATCCAGCTATACGGTAGCATCGACGACTATTCGCTTATCAGAAACCGAAACTACAGTGGTTCTTCGGCGTTAGATACTGGGATCTATTACAGGAATTATTTGATTGGCATTCTCGAAGATACGACAGATTTCCGACTTGGAAGTGACGTTAACTATGTAAGTTAACAGACATGGTGCGCTGTATCCCTAGCGGTTGGGATACTAACTTACCTACTATTTGAGGTCTTGACACTCATCATGACTGACATTTAAGGGCTGTGCATGTTGGTTCAGGACAGATGTGTGTGGCACGCGGCGCCTCATACATCTGTTTTTGTGTTTAACTCACTTGCAAGCCATGATATCTCCTTATAGCGGTGTGCAAGGTAGTCAAGCACAATCAGATGTACTAGAGTAAGGCATTGCGATGAGGTGCCTGCATGAACCCCTATTCCTGTGACCTTCGAGAGAAGATCGTGACTCTCTACGAGCAGGGGGAAGGGTCGATCCGCCAATTAGCCAAACGATTTCAAGTCAGTCCAGATTGTGTACGTCGCTTGCTCAAGCATGACCGAGCGCATGGCCAGGTGGCCCCCCTGCCGTATCGACGAGGGCCACAGCCCAGCCTGAAGAACTCCCATGATGAGGTGCTCAAGGAGCTGGTTGAGGCGGATAATGATGCGACCTTGACAACACTAGCGCGTCGGTTGAAGCAAGCGACGCGCTAGTGGAGGTCAGTCCCAGTACGATGAGCCGAGCCCTGAGTCGACTGAAGCTATCACGGGAAAAAAGAGTTTCAAAGCCACTGAAGTCTACCGTGAAGAGAAACAAGCTCAACGACAAGCCTTCTGGGAGGTCATGCGAGACATCACCCGGTCAATCTCGTGTTTTTAGATGAAACGGGAGTGAATCTGGCGATG
>JBCBLF010000028.1:23863-31295 GCA_038520475.1 Cyanobacteria bacterium J06627_8 | reverse complement strand
AAATGATTTGTACCGGTAAAGGGAGCTTTCACTTTAGGAAAAAAATCATAAAAGTGTCATTCCTTGTTGTTGCGGCGATCGCCCTCGGCAACTTAGGCAATCCTGAAGTGCTTCCGGCATTGCAACAGACTCTAGATGATCCGGATCGTGACGTGCAAATCTTTTCTCAGCGAGCAATTCAAAAAATCCAAGATCAGACCGCAGAACCCTCTAATGCATAGCTTGTTCAATCAGGCTTAATGGATTCGATTAGACCCATGTCTTGTACCTTGAAGGTTCAGGATGTGAGTGGACCCATATGAGTCTGGAATCCTTTACTGATAGACATTCTAGGCTCAATCATCAAGTGAGGTATCGAATGGCTAATCATGACTCTCCCTTTGTTCGAAACACCTACAACACTCCAAACCTTGTCCCATCCAATCCGGTTGTGGAAGTTCGGAAACAAGATGCAACCCATTGTCTAAAGCAGGTTATCGAACCCACGCTGAACAACAATATTGTTGATTTGGGAATGGTCCGGAACCTGCGAATCGTTGACGACTATGCCTACTGTCGGTTGTATCTAGGTTCTCATCAGCAGGCACTTAAGGATCAAGCCCAGCAGGCGTTAGGAAATCTGTCATGGTGTAAGAAGGGCTATGTTGAAGTCTGTACGATTCCAGGTGTTCGAACAACGTTAGCCGTATCAAGCGGCAAAGGAGGCGTAGGTAAATCGACCTCAGCGGTGAATTTAGCTGCGGCCTTAAGCCAGACCGGAGCGAACGTCGGCCTGTTGGATGCAGACATTTACGGACCAAACGTCCCACAGATGTTGGGGCTATCACACTCCACTGTGGAAGTAATTGACACTGAAGCAGGGCAACGATTTAAACCGCTAGAAGCTCATGGAATTAAGGTGATGTCAGTGGGCCTATTGGCTGAACCCGATCATCCCTTGGCATGGAGAGGACCGGTTTTACACAAAATCATCACCCAATTTATTCAAGAAGTCGAATGGGGAGAACTGGACTATCTGTTGATTGACCTACCTCCAGGCACTGGTGATGCACAAATCACTATCATTCAGGAAAGTCCAATTTGTGGCGTTGTCATGGTGACTACACCTCAACAAGTCGCCGTATCTGATGTCCGTCGGAGTATTCACATGTTCCGCCAGGTAGGAGTTCCCGTGTTAGGGCTCGTTGAGAACATGAGCTATTTGATCTGTAGCTGTTGTGGCGATCGCACCTCTATTTTTGGCACAGGCGGCGGTGAGCAGATGGCTCAAGAACTCTCGGTCCCTTTGTTGGGGCAGGTGCCCATCGATCCCAAGATTTGTCAGGGCGGTGATACTGGTAAACCATTACCGTTAGTGGATAGTGATGCTGAGCTATCGAAAGTATTCGAGGCGATCGCCATTGGGTTGAACCAGACCTTTACACCAGACCTGCACTCAAATTCGGGCGTTTCAGTCGCCCGTTAGATTGGGTTACGCTGACGCCTAACCCAACGCCACCATTTGGAACAACCCGGCTAAGGAGAATTGCAGAATGATTCATCCAGTCGCACCGCTACCGGCACCATCCATCGATCAGCAGCCTGAATCAGGTCTTTTGCTCACGCTTTCTCACCTTCAGCACGGCTACACAACTGGACAATTACCCCCATCCCAATTGGTTAGAAAAATCACAGCAGATTTGGAAAACCGTGGCGATGACGGCATTTGGATCACCACCTCATCCACCGAGGAGTTGCTGGCAAGAGCATCTGAGCTAGAAGCCATGGATGACGAACAGCGACAGAGCTGTCCTTTGTGGGGTATTCCCTTTAGCGTCAAAGACTGCATTGACATCTCAGGCTGGCCCACCTCAGCAGCCTGCCCTGAGTTTGCCTATCATGCAACTCAAACAAATCCTGTAATTCAGATGCTTTTGGATGCTGGAGCAATTCTCATTGGCAAAACCAATTTAGATCAATTTGCAACAGGATTGGTGGGCATCCGAACAGGATACACCACTCCCCACAATGCCTTTTCAAGAGACTACATTCCTGGTGGGTCAAGTTCGGGAGCAGCCCTGTCCGTAGCAGCAGGGTTAGTATCTTTTGCCATCGGGACTGATACGGGTGGGTCGGGTCGAGTCCCTGCGGCCATGAACAATATTGTCGGATTGAAACCGACAAAAGGACTGCTCAGCACTCGACATACAGTCGAAGCCTGTAAGACACTGGATTGTTTGTCGATTTTTGCGTTGACCGCAGCGGATGCCTATACGGTATTTGAGCTAACGCAAGGGTGTGACCCAGACCATCCCTTTTCCCGTGATTTATCTCTGCGTCCCAACCCACTTCCAACCTATCAATCGTCTCAACCATTCCGATTTGGTGTCCCTCAACCTGAGCAACGGGAATTTTTTGGCAATACTGATGTAAAAGATCAGTATGAAGAGGCGATCGCTACACTCATACAGCTAGGCGGCACTTGCTTTGAAATTGACTACGCCTCTTTTTTGCAAGCGAATGAACTGTTATTTAACGGAGCCTGGGTTGCCGAGCGATATGCCTCCATCGGGCAATTCATTGACGACAATCCAGGCGCAGCCTTTCCTATCACTCGCCAGATTATTTCACAGGCTAAAACCTTGACTGCGGTGGAAGCATTTGAAGGATTGTATGCAGTCGAGCAGTTAAAGCGAACCGTGTATCCTCTATGGGACAAGATTGATTGTCTGGTGGTGCCGACGACAGGCACCGTCTATCGTATCGATGAAATCGAAGCAGAACCCGTGAAGCTAAATGCGAACTTGGGATATTACACCAACTTTGTGAATTTATTGGATTTGGCGGCGATCGCCCTCCCCAATGGCTTTCAATCCAATGGCATCCCCACCGGAGTCACGTTTATTGCCCCTCCCTTTAGCGAAGCCTACCTGACTGGATTAGGCTCAGCCTTTCATCATGCCAGTACCCTTCAACTGGGAGCAACATCGTTCACGTTAGCAGCAGCATCTCAATCAACATCACCTTAACAGCCGACGACTCATGTCCTGAGCCATGTTATTCAAAGAGGAGTCGCGTCCCTTATCTTCTAATGAATACCCACCCATCTCCTTTCCGCACTGCCGCTTTGACCAGCATAACGCTGGTTGCCTTTGCCGCAAATTCATTACTCACTCGGATGGCTCTGGGAGATGGCTCAATTGATGCAGCCAGTTTTATGACCGTAAGAATTGGGTCAGGAGCTGCGATGCTATGGCTAATTCTAAGCTGGAAGAACACAGCTAAGACAAAAAACCTCGTAACTAAGTCAGAGGTTATATCAACTCAAAAGTCAACACCGTGGACGGCTGCATTCATGCTCTTTCTATATGCAGTTACGTTTTCGTTTTCTTACTTACAGCTAGCAGCAGGTACTGGAGCGCTGATCCTCTTCGGCACTGTTCAGGTGACGATGATTGCAGCGGCTTTATATCAAGGAGAAAGCCCTCAACCATTAGAGTGGGCAGGTTTGTTACTTGCACTGGGAGGACTCGTATACTTAGTATCTCCAGGGTTAGAAGCTCCTCCACTTATTGGCGCATGTCTCATGGTAATGGCTGGCGTAGCATGGGGATTTTACTCCCTGTTGGGTCGAGGTAGCCATGATCCAGTGGCCTATACAACCATGAACTTTATTCGAGCCGTTCCGTTTACAATCGGCGTCAGTATCGTGAGTATCTCTGCCCTAAATCTGTCGTTTCGCGGCACATGGCTGGCTATTCTATCCGGTGTGTTTGCATCGGGATTAGGATATAGTCTCTGGTATACAGCGCTGAAAGGACTGACGGCAACCCGAGCCGCAACGGTGCAACTTGCTGTCCCCATTTTGGCGGCAATTGGGGGCATTGTCTTGCTTCAGGAAGCACTATCGATTCGGTTGCTCATCGCCTCAGTGATGATTTTAGGGGGCATTGCGATCGCGATATTGGGTCGCCATAAACAGTAGTGGGTTCGGAATATCCGTTGTTTGAAGCCCATGAAATCGCCAAGAACGCTACAAACTCAACAGCAGGATGGATAATCGCTCTGAGCTTGCTGAAGCAGAGTGCATCATCTCCCTCATTCCAGATAGGTCTCTTCCATGCAGCAAGCCGATTACCTTGAACGCATCCCCTCATACGATCGATCGAACAACCATCACAATCAGAACTCAAGTCGTAATTTTGAACATCGAACTTGAAATCAAAAAAATTGATAGGTTAATAGATTTTTTAACTTCACTCGACTACTCTTTTAGATTGCTTTGTGCGATTCAATACAATGCAACCATCGAGGTAGTGCAAAATAAGCCCATGCTTCGAGCCAGTGATATCTCGTGAAAGTGGCAGCGGGTTTTGGGATTGCCACATTTGAGACAGGATTTGTTCACACTGGGTCTCGCTGTTCTTACAAATATTTTGTACCTGGAGGCAGGAATGCGACAAGCCTTTGAACGTTTTCTCGATCGAAATTTTCTCGGTCGGCGTAAGTTTCTATCTGCTACAGGCTTAGCTGCCTGCTCATTAACCCTAGCGATCGCTTGTTCATCTCCTAACGCTCCGACTGCGGTTGAAGAGTCAACAACCGACTCAGAGGCAGCAACTGAAGTTGCCAGTGAACCGACTGCGGATATGCCCAAGGTTCGTGTCGGGTTCCAAACTGGAGACATTAACAACATCACCATGGTGGCCTACAACGAAGGCTACTTTGAGGAGGCGGGCTTAGACGTTGAGCTGAGCCCCTATTCTTCTGGAGGAGCCATGGTTCCGGCTCTAGCTGCGGGAGAAGTTGACATCACCTGGTTCTTCCCATTCCCGTCTCTAACAGCCTATGCTACTGGCATTGATATTGAGGTTGTTCTCCTCGACCACGCTCCATTGACAGCTGAGCGCTTGATTGCTGGAGATAGCGCGCCAGATGTTACCAGTCTCACGGGCAAGACCATCGGTGTCACGATCGGTACGTCTGGGCATCATTCCCTGCTGGCTGCATTGGATCAGGCAGGCATCGCTCAAGATGAAGTGACCTTAGTGAATCTGAAGCCATCTGAAATGGCGGCAGCTTACTCCGCTGGGCAGATTGATGCGGCATGGACATGGGAACCAGCTGCAGGAAAACTCAATGAACTGGGTGGTACTGATATCGCTACAGCGAAATCAGTCGGTGCTTACGCTGTAGCACTGTGGGCAGTCAGAACAGAATTTGCTGAAGAAAACCCAGAGGTTATGCGACGGTTCATGGAAGCCTGGGATATGGCTCAACAAGACTACTTAGATGATCCGGCGTCGGGACAGAAGTGGGAAGCTGAACGATTAAATCTGACAGCAGAAGAGTTCGGCGCGATGGTCGGTCGCCAAGGGTCAACGGTTATCACCATGGAAGACCAGCTATCTGACGATTGGTTGGGAACCCCTGGCCAGCCAGAAGCAACCGACTTATATCAAGCCTATGAGGAATACGCAGTGTTCCTCGTCGATCAAGGACGATTAGATAGCGCACCAGACGATTTAGCGCCTCTGATCAATTCGTCCTACGTGGCGGACTACTTGGAATCGAAGTAACACCCTCCAGCAATTCTTGATGGCCAGGATTTTCAAAGCATCCTGGCCATCAATTTCACCCAACCATTGCTCATGTGAGTGAACACGTTATCCGAATGTCTTACTCCTCACCCAAAACATCGACGACGGCGCTCGAGTCGGATCAGCATCTCAATGATTCGACTCAGGCGCCGTCAATTCAACCTGAAGTGATTTCCCTTGACAATGTGTCCTTTGGTTATAGTCGCAAGCGACTGGTTCTAAAGGATTTAAGTTTGAGCATTCGTCGAGGAGAGTTTTTAACGTTACTCGGACCGTCCGGGTGTGGAAAGTCTACGATTCTCAATTTGATTGCAGGATTTTATCCACCACTAGCTGGTCAAGTGGCTCACGGTGGCGAGATTGTCAAAGGTCCATCGGCTCGTCGAGGCGTTGTCTTTCAAAGTAATGCCTTATTCGATTGGATGACCGTTGAGCAAAACATTGCGTTTGGGTTCCGCTTTCAGTCCATTTCAAAGTATGAGAAAAAACAGCGAGTAAAGACCATTATTGAGTTAGTAGGGCTACGTGGAAGTGAACGCAAATACCCTTATGAACTATCAGGAGGGATGCGACAGCGTGTGGCGGTAGCACGTTCGATGGTCGTTCAACCTGAGATTCTGCTGATGGATGAACCCTTCGCCGCGGTGGATGTTCAGACCCGTGAAGGATTGCAAGAAGAATTACTCAAACTCCATGAGCAGGTGGCAGGCGCGATTTTATTTGTTACTCACAGCATTGAGGAAGCGGTGTTCTTGAGCGATCGCATCATTATTCTTGATCGCAGTATGGGAAGCATTGCCCATGACATCCCCATTCATCTGCCAACACCTCGTTATGTTGCGATGAATCGGGTATCGGATGCGTTTAATCACTATCGGACAGACTTGTACGTGAAGATGAAGGCCATTAGTTAGCTCCTGATGCTGACGACAGGCCGTAGTGTGATGCATGAGAGTGCCGCACTAATATGAATTCAAATGTGATGCGATCGGTCAAAACTATGCAGTTGAAGGTGTCTAGACAAGAGGAGTCCAAAAAGGCAGAGGCCATTTCCTACGCCAGGCCAGATTTGCAAACTCAGGCTCTACGGGAAAAAGCACTGCTGTTTGGGGTGGCGATCGCCATTCCTTCCCTTATTCTCATCTTGTGGGAGTTGACCACTCGCCAAGGGTGGATTGATGAACTGTTTTTACCCAGCTTGTCAGGAATCGTATCTGAGTTTTTTGCGATGGTCCAGACGGGGTATGCCGGCACCCCGCTGATGGCTCATGTACTTGCCAGTCTGGGACGGGTATTTACCGCTTTTGGCATTGGTACCATCGTTGGACTCCTCCTCGGGTTACTCATGGGCTACTACAAGTATGTTCGTGCAGCCTTCTATGTCGTGACCGAGCTATTGCGTCCAATTCCTCCCCTTGCCTTCATCACCTTATTTATCCTCTGGTTCGGTATTGGAGAAGCGTCAAAAGTCCTGATTATTCTCTATGCTGGATCATTGATTGTCATGTTGAACACCATTTCCGGAGTTCAATCTTGCCCTAAAGATAAAATCCTAGCAGCTCGAACCTTAGGCGCAAATGACATGGCTATTTTTTTATACGTCATTTTACCTGCCGCTTTGCCGAATATTTTTACCGGGATGCGGGTCGCCCTCTCGGTTGATTTTGGAATTTTGGTAGCAGCAGAATTGCTGGCAGGAAATCGAGGAATTGGCTACATCATCCAGGATGCCAGCACATTTTTCAATGTGGAAGGTCTTTTTGTCGGCATTTTGATGATTGGCTTTTTCGGAGTGATATCGGATATCGTCCTCCGATTCATTTCCCGACGCATTGTCCATTGGCAACGGTAAT
>JBCBLF010000028.1:0-23765 GCA_038520475.1 Cyanobacteria bacterium J06627_8 | reverse complement strand
CATGCTAGAAACCCTTTCGACTCCATCAAGACTCACCGATCTTCAACAGGAGGTGCTAGCTGGAATTACTCAAGAAAAGTGCGTCGAGTTGATTAAAGCGTTAGTACCCACGGGGCAGCCCGGCTGTGGGAATTCCATCGACCCAGAAGCTCCGATGGCCCATGAGGAAGATATTTCTAAGCAGGTGGGGCAACATTTGCAATCATTAGGGTTAGACGTGGAATGGGTTGCCGCGATTGAAGGACGGCCTAATGTCGTCGGACGCTGGAATGATGGCTTACCCGGTCCCTCTCTGATTTTTAATGATCATTTGGACACCTATCCCTCTTGTGACCCGAAAGAGTGGCATATGTCTGGTCACAATCCCTACAACGCAACCCTTCACGGAAAACACCTTTATGGTCGAGGCACGTCAGATACCCGAGGCAATATGACCTGCCAGCTCATTGCAATCGAAATGCTCCGGCAGGCAGGGGTCAGAATCAATGGTGAATTGATTTGCGCGTACACTGTTGATGAAGAACGGCACGGCAGAGCCGGAGCCTTACACTTACTCAATGAGTATGGTCTCACGGCTGATTATGAGATTACCGCAGAGCCAACCTCTTGGACCGATGCAGATGAATGGGGCATTGGTATTGCATTGGCTCACTCAGGATTGTGTTTGGTCGATATTGAAACCACAGGGGTGCGATCGCACATCTGGCGTCCAGACGAAGGAGTGAATCCCGTTTTACATATGGCTCAGCTTATTGAAGCCTTACGAAACACAACCTTTACCCACGAACCACCTCAAATTTATGGCCCCACGCAGCCCAGCATCTGTCCAGTGAACATTGAAGCTGGAAAAATTGGTGAAGGACAGTTTACTCCGCCCTCCTGTAAAGCACGGGTATGGGTGATTGGCTTGGTTCCTGGAATGACCTATGAGTCAATTGTGCAGGATATGGAAAACGTGATTGCTGAGTTGCAGGCAACTGATCCCTCATTTCAGGCAACTATTACTAAAGTTGATGGAGAAACCTTTGTACCTGCGTCTGTTGAGGTAGCGCATGATGCAGCCCACGTGCAAGCCTTGTCACGGGCATACCAGACTATCTTGGGGAAAGAGCCAGTTCTGTATCGGAAGAATGCCTACTGCGATACCCTCCGCTTTGCTCATAGTGGCATTCCCTCCATTACGTTTGGCCCTGGAGAAGATGGCTGGCCACCTGTGAATGAGTTCATTGATATGGATAAAGTAGTGGCTGCAACCAAAATCTATGCATTATTCTTACTTGATTTCTTCAAAGCTGAGAAAGAGTAAGCTCACCATTACAAGATTAGGCGTTCCTCACTTTTCATCTGTCGATGGATGTCAGGTATGTCACCGCGTTAAAGAGAGAAGCCATGGGAAACGACGCGTCAACAACTTGCTTCATCCATTTCCACAACACTACCTATCATTTCCTTCATCACAGATGTAACCTTAACTCCTCATGCCCTGGATTAACCAGGGTATTTTTTTTCGGATCATGTCATGACTCAAATTTCCCTTCCAACTCGACCGTATCCTCTGAGTCTTACCTTACCTCGCACCGCTCTTCTAGTGATCGATATGCAGAACGATTTCTGTAGTCCGGGTGGATGGGCCGATCGCAAGGGGGCAGATATTAGCCAAACACAGAAAGTCATTCAGCCACTCCAAGCATTGCTGACTGTTCTCCGAAAGACGTCCATATCCATCATTCATACCCGCGAGGGGCATCGGACTGATTTGAGCGATTGTCCACCTCACAAATTAGCTCGTTCAAAGCACCAGCAAGCAGAGATTGGCACTGTGGGAGCCATGGGACGATTATTGACCCGAGGGTCCAAGAGTCATGATTTTATCGATGAATTACAGCCGATATCAGGAGAAATTTTGCTGGATAAGCCAGGGAAAGGTGCGTTTGTAGCCACAGATTTAGACTTAATCTTGCGGCAACGAGGAATTCGACAACTATTGCTGACGGGGGTGACGACGGAGTGCTGTGTGCATACGACCCTACGAACTGCAAATGATCTAGGCTATGAGTGTGTATTGCTAGAAGACTGCTGTGCATCATTTGTGCCAGACTTCCATCGGGTAACCGTCGAGATGACGCAGAAAATCTTTGGTTGGGTAACTGATTCAAAGCAGTTGATAGCAGCGTTGAAGAGTCTCGATGAATGACATATCACTGATAACCAGCAGTCCGTCTCTCATGAGTCAATCCTATTATGATTTGTCAGCAGATAAGCCACAGACAGTAACCTCAAGACATTTTATGGGCACGCTCCCCGAGCCCATAAAATGTCTATGTCCTAACTCAGCTGGCGATCGCCCTATCACAACTCAAAAGTTTTGAAATTTCATCAGAACTGACAGGTTTGCTAAATAGGAATCCCTGTGCAGTCTCGCAACCCAGCTCTTGAAGCGTATAACGCTGCTCTTCGGTCTCAACACCCTCAGCAATAATTTCATGCTCTAGACTATGGCCAATTTCTATTATGGAACCAATCAAGATTTTTGATTTATTGTCAGTGAGCATATCGTCAATAAAGTATTTATCGATTTTCAGACAGTCCACTGTAAGGTGTTTGAGAGATGCTAACGATGAATACCCTGTTCCAAAATCATCGATTGCCAACGAAACACCGAGATCTTTCAAGTCTTGAAAAATCGAGAGGTTTCGTTGATCCGTTTGCACAACACTTTCGGTAACCTCCAGTTCTAGTTCCGATGGCACCATTCCTGTCTCATCAATCACACGCTTAATCAGTGACACAAAATCCTCATCGAGAAAATGTACTGGAGAAATATTGATCGCCATACGCATTGCAGGCAACCCTGCTTGCTTCCAAGCAGCAGATTGATTACAGGCGGTTCTCAACACCCATTCCGTGAGCGGCTTAATCATGCCGATTCGTTCGGCTGTGGCAATAAATTCAGCAGGTGACACTTGCCCTAATCGTGGATGATGCCACCGAGATAACGCTTCGACACCAATAATTTTGCCGGTGTCTATCTGAACTTGGGGTTGATAAACCAACGACAATTGCTGTGTTTCGACTGCCTCTCTCAAATTTTGCTCGACTCGAAACCGATACTCTGCCTTCTCAGTCAGCTCAGGTTTGTAGAACGCATACTGATTTTTCCCACATTCCTTTGCAGCATAAAGTGACGTATCTGCTGCTTTTATTAAAGCTGAAAGATCGTGTCCATCATCAGGGTAGTGAGCAATCCCAATACTGCAAGTCGGAGTGAACTTTCTGGTCAATAACTCAATCGGCTTTGATATCGTTTCAAGGCAACGTTGAGCCACTTTAACAGTCGTATAGTCATCACCTACATCACTCACAAGAATACAGAATTCATCGCCACTCAATCGGGCAACAAAATCAATGTCCCGAGTAACATTTTGCAGCCGATTAGCGATCTCTTGGAGCAGCAAGTCACCAGCATCATGCCCCAAACTGTCATTCACACTCTTAAAATCATCCAAGTCAATATATAAAAGACCTAAACGAGATATGTTTCGGTCAGAATGGTTGATTAAGTTTTCGAGATTTTGATAGAAATCAGCACGACTGGCAAGCCCGGTTAAGTCGTCACTATACGCTAATTCTCGTATCCGTCTTTGAGCGTGATCTCGCTCCATCACAATACCGGCTAGCCTTGCCGCTGACTTCAGATCATTCGACTCCTCTTCATTCGGAAGTGCTGGGTAATCGTAATACATACCAAATGCACCCAATACGGTTCCTGAGGAATCTTTAATTGGCTCAGACCAACAGCACCGCATACCATGAGGAAGAGCCACATGCTTGATTTTGGCCCATTTTGGATCTGTTTCAATATTCTCAACAAGAACACGTTTTCCGGTATACGTCGATGTGCCACAGGAACCGACATTAGGGCCGTTTTTCAGCCCGTGAACTGCATCACAATATTCTTTTGGTAGGCTTGGGGCTCCTCCATGAATAAGTCGGCCATCTTGTAATTCGAGCATTGAACATCGCAAGCCAGGGTGGCGTCCTTCGTACATCAACGCGATTTCTGAATAAATCTCTGATGCGGGTTTACCCGTTGCAATCATCTCTAGAATTTCAGCATTTTTATCATCAAATGCTTCTGTCCTCTTTCGAGCCGTTATGTCAACGTGAGTTCCTACCAGGCGAATTGCTTTTCCATCGGAACTACGATGTACAAGAAATGCACGGGATAGCACAAAAATTCCGTGCCCCGCTTTATGCTGCATCCGCATTTCAATATCAAATGAATCAGTTTTACCGACCAAGTAATCTTGAACCATGTTCAAGACCCTGTCTTTATCATCTGGATGCACGACGCTTTGCCAAGTGCTTAAATCATCAGCCAGTTCATCCGTTTCATAACCCAACATGCTTTTCCAGCGTGGTGAATAATAGACTTCATTCGTTTCCAAATTCCAATCCCAAAGCCCATCATTGGCTCCGCGCATCGCCAAAGAAAATCGTTCTTCACTTTTCTGAAGTTTTTCCTCTGATTCTCTACGAGCAGTCACATTGTGTCCAACGCCGAGTATGCCGATGATTTCCCCATTGTCGTTGTACATGGGAAGTCGATTGATTTCTAACAGTTCACGATGTCCATCATTCGCAAAGGTTATCCATTCTTCGTTAATTGATGGCACACCAGTCAGAATGACTGCTTGGTTATACTCCCGAAATAAATCTGCCAGACTAGGATTCACAAAATCGTAGTCAGTCTTGCCAATAATCTCTTGTTCAGAAATTCCCAAAAAATCTTCAAAGCGATGATTACAGGCTAAGTACACACCATTCAGATCTTTGAGCCAAATAAGGTCTGGTAGGGTGTGAATAATTTTGCTGTAAAATCTAGTTTCTTTTCGGAGCTCTAGTAAATTCTTTTCTGAAATAAGAATTGACTTCGAGTTTGAGACTGAAGCTTGTCGAATCTCACATCCCAAAGTACGTAGATATTCTATTGTATCTAACATTTAAACATTCCCGAAATATTTTCCAGGCTATATCTATAGTAGAAGTCAGGAACAAAATCAGAAATCGTACTTTAGCTGAATAATAGGCATCAGAATTTTAAGCTCTCAAGAAATTATCTCTAAGACCAAGTAAAAATACTAGGTGCAGCACAATCCAAGTTCCAGATCGCATGTTTCGTTACGCGGTTTCTCCATCTCTTGTTCTACACACTAACTACCTTCCACAGTCTTGGGTGTGGAATGGGCTTCTTCCTCGCTATTGGGAACGCGCATTACGACGCACTCGGCGATCGCACGACAAAACCAGGAAATTGAAGCTTCAATCGGACAACGCCATTGCATGTTGATGTCCGATTAGGCCGGATTCGCTGCTTCGGCTCTAACATGCGATCGCACGACATACAGCACCATTGATACACTCCGTGAACATACTCAGTCCGGACTGACAGGTGCGTGTCCTCATATTTTTCAAATTTCTCTCCAATTTTTCTCAGAAAAGTATCAGCACAGACTCAGCTGAGCAACCCATCTTTCTCAGCTAGGCACAACACATTAAAAAACATAAAGCTATTGTGCGGGTATCCGTACCTGAAATCTAAATTCACAGCTCTAAATCCACGAGTGGTCCCTATCACTCAGTCATGACGTACAGGACTTGCGCAGGTCCTAACCCGGTGTTCTGCCATATCGAATAAGTTGCTACACGCCCACCCTAACGTAAAGAAGACATATGGTTTCAGTTATTACTCCTCCAACCGCGTCTAGGCCAGCAACAACGTCTACACACAATTCCTCTCTCAAGCCACCCTCTTCCGTTCGTCAAGGAACAGTTTACTTTGTCCGCCATGGGGAAAGTACCAGCAACGAGCGCAACATTTTTGCCGGTGTCTTAGATGTGGAACTCACGGCATTTGGCAAGATGCAAGCCCGACAGGCTGGTGATGATATCAAGAAAAAAGGCGTCACGTTTGATGCGGTTTATGTTTCTCACCTGAAGCGAGCTCGACAAACCTGTGATATTGCTCTGGCTGTGAGCGGTGCGCTCAAATCTCCAGAGATTGAGCCCCACATTGACCATCGAATTAGTGAAAAATCCTTTGGGATCTTTGCCCAGCGAAACAAAAATTTGTTGCGTCTAGCGCTGGGTTACGAAGGCTTTGAAGCGTTGCTACATTCCCACAACGAAACACCGCCGTCGGGGGAGAGTATTCAGCAGGTTTATAATCGGGTGGCTCAGTTTTATGAGGGTGAAATTGTTCCTCGACTCGAACAAGGCGAAAACGTACTCGTGGTTTGCCATCAGTATGTTTTAGAACCCTTGGCGCTATACTTGAGCGGCTTACCGGCGACAGACTATCATCACCTTAAATTGCCCAATGGCAAGGCTCTCAGTCGAGAAGCATTAGTTAACTTTCAGCAGAAAGAATCGAGTGGTGCAGCTTCGCTACGTAAGAAAGTCAACGACCTAGCGACCATGTGGGGAATTGGACTGAGTGCAGGTGCATTTATCACTGGCGTAGCAATTAAATCAGTGGTTAACACACTCGCCATTCCTGGGATCTTATTTACCGGCATTATTCTTATCTGCTTGGCCATCTCCACATTTTATGCTTATCTTGATATTGATCTGAGATCCAGCCGTAACAAAGTTTCTAGAACGGTCACAACCGTTGTCAATGGGTGGATGCTGTTGCGCTGGGTTGGCGGCATTGCCCTATTGTTATCAGGTTGGGTCTATCAAGGCGTCGATGATCTGTACAAGGTCTTGTGGGTCTTGTTTTGGATGGTGCCGCCAGCTCTGTCAACCCCGGTTATGTCCATCCTCTGGGGAGGAAACTTATATCCCTCAGCGGTCTTATCTAAGGCTCTATCGATTTCTGTCTCGGTGGCCCTTGTCAGTTTGCTATCTGTCGTTATGCTACCGATTAGCCCGACCAGCCTAGAAGTGTTCTACATTATCTTAGTCTTAGGCCTAATGGTGCCAGGAGTCATTGCGCAAGTGTGGCGTACTCGGTCCCCTGTGGACTCGAATCATCACAGCAAAAACTGGAAATTTATCGGGATTTTCGCCGCGGCGTTCATGGCCTTCTCAGCCGGACTACAGTTCACACCCACTCACTTAATTTCAGATATCTTCTTCGGAGCAGATCCAGAAAGCTCCCTAGCTTGTCTACAGCAGTTGGGCATTGCATTGGTCAGTTTATTGCTGATGCGCGGTCTAGCTGCGCTAGCAATTTTGCTACCTAAAAAATGGACGAATAAGGCCGAGGCTCAAGATGCATACTTGTTGTTAGTCACTCCTAACTTTTTCCTTTGGGCATCACTGCTCAGCGGAGCCAGCGTTATGAGAGATCATCCAGTTTTACAATATGCTGTTTTCTGGGCCGCGTTTGGGTTCTTCTTCTTTCCCCTACTGGAACAACTCTTCTTTATGAACGTGTTTACTCGACAGATGTTGAGAGAAGCTTTGCGATCGTCGCGGGTCTCACCTGAAGATGCTCGTCAGCTATTTTCCTATTTTGATAGAGATAAGGATCGCTCGTTGGATAAAGCGGAGTTAGTGGAGCTGCTGCGATTTATCGAAGAACAAACCACTGGACAACGGAACGCAGAGGATATTCGACCATATATGGTTGAGCAGCTATTTAGCACGTTGGATTCGGACCAGACGGGCTCTATCGATATTCACAAATTCGAAACCTACCTGTCTAGAAATGGGCTGGTGGTGAATTTGAATGCCCCCTAGCGAACGAGGGTATCCATGATTTGGTGTGTTCTCAACCATAACTCTTGACTGTTCCGTCGATTATGGTTTGAGAACGCACCTTGTATAAAGAGCGATCGCACTGATTTGCCTCCTGATGCGATCGCCACGATGCTTGAGAAGCATAGGCAACTCTATTCAATAAGACTGTCTTTTATACACCGATGACTGGGCATTGCCACATGTTTATGTAGAGCTTTGCCTCATCTCATTCTGAAGCACCTGAAAAAACTTTCAGATAGGGGTCAGGTCATGTTCAGCTCACTTCAGCATGATTGAAATCAATACAGCCAAACACCGGCACTTTATTGATTCTGCAAGGAGGTTGACCTATGAACCGTTATCTCGTTTCCGCTTTGACCGCTGTTCTTACCGCTACTGCGATCGCCCCCTCGGTTCGGGCAATCGAGAGCATCCAGTCTGGGCCCTCAGCTGAATATTCAAAGGCCTCAGACACTTACAGCGACACCACCAACGATACTCAAGCGACCATCGATCCACTGGCCCTCGCTTTTCTTGCCTACAGAGGAGAACTTTCTGACCAGGGCATCCCAGGCTACAACAAGCTGACGATGAAATATCGTTTGGGTCAAATCACAACCCAAGATGTTGTAGCCGCAGCCATTGAAGCTGGATATCTAACCGATAAAGCTCTTGATGATAGAGCGTACATCTCGGCTGTCACAAATCAGTTAGAAGGTGTTGTTGGCAACTACTGAAGCTGCCACGTTAATCTAATAAGCAATGCAAAACGCGCTTTGCTTGGTAAAGCGCGTTTTGCATTGTCTATCGATGTGTCATGACTTGGAAATCAGTTTGAACATGTTTAGGACCTACGTGACTAGGTCAAGCTGAATTTTTTTTCAGCTTAGATTCAGGATAGGCCCTAGGTGAACCAGCAAACTAAGGAACATAGAGCTATTTGGAGGTATTCAGGCGATGCACCCGAAGCAGAAACGTCCAAGGGTCGTTGTCATCGGAGCAGGTTTTGGCGGAATGCAAGCTGCTCAATCGCTCTCGAAAAGTGGTGCGAATGTGCTGCTAATTGACCGCAACAACTACAACACGTTTGTGCCATTGCTATATCAAGTCGCAACTGCTCAAATTGAACCTGAGCTGATCGCTTACCCAGTTCGTACTATCTTGCGGCGATCGCCTAGAACTCGGTTTCTTAACGCTGAAGTTAAACGGGTCGATTTCGACCGTCAGATTGTAGAAACGGACCATGCCAGCATTTCCTACGACTACTTGGTGATTGCGACAGGCAGCCGAACGCAATATTTAGGTGTTCCAGGTGCAGCCGAACATGCCTTTGCAATCCGAACATTGAAGCACGCGATCGCGCTACGTCACCATATCCTCCACTGTTTAGAGCAAGCTGCTCAAGAGTCAGATCCAGTACGACGTAAGAAACTCTTGACATTTACCATTGTTGGCGGCGGGCCCACTGGCGTAGAAGTCGCAGGGGCGCTGGCTGAGCTGAGGAATGTGATTAAAAACGACTATCCGACCCTTAATTTCCAGGATGTCCGCATTATTCTGGTCCAGTCTGGCGACAATCTTTTGAATAATTTGCCCAGTCAATTGGGTCGCTACACCACCCGTAAAATAAGCCAGCTCGGCATCGACGTTTTGTTTCAAACACGGGTCAGTCGCGTCACTCCTCACGCCGTAGAATTCCAGGATGGCTCGTGCTTAGCAGCTGCGACAGTGGTATGGGCCGCTGGGCTAGAAGCTGTCATGCCTCAAGCAGTCGTTTCACCTGCAGTCGCCTACAAGCAGAAGCTAGAGGTCCGAGCAACCCTACAGCTCATCAACCATCATAATGTGTATGCGATTGGTGACGTAGCCCATGTGAAACAAAAGGGGAAACCACTTTCAGGGGTTGCTCCAGAAGCCTTGCAACAGGGCGTCGCGATCGCACGGAACATCAGTCGGCAAATTAAAGGTAAAGCCCCTAAGCCCTTTAGTTATTTCAACAAAGGTCGGCTGGCTATTATTGGCGGCTACGCAGGTGTCGGGAAGGTGGGGCCTTTTTTACTCACCGGCTTTTTACCTTGGCTGATGTGGCTGAGCGTTCATCTCGTCTATCTGCCCGGTTTCCGCAATCGTTTGATGATACTGTTGAGCTGGCTTCACGGCTATGGATTCAGCGATCGCGCGATTCGTCTTATTCTCTCGGAAACGCCATCTATCCATCAAGAGCACTCAGTTCAATCGGCTAAGCCTCTAGCTTAGCTACGCATGCTCAAACTCATCAACACTGGCTCCTCAATTAAGGCAAACTGATAAGCAAAACACGTTCTACAGCTACTACACACCCTTGGGAGAGAAAAACCAATGTTTATTCAGAAATACATACCTCTTGTTGCCCGAACGTTCATTGCCATTATTTTCATTCAAACTGGCTTTGCCAAGATTTCTGGTTTTGCTGGCACACAGGAGCAAATTGCCAGCGTTGGCATTCCACTGGCTGGCCTAGTCACGATTTTCACAATTCTGTTCGAGATTATTGGTGGCGTCTCTTTGATTGTGGGCTTTAAGGCCCGGATCGGTGCAACCTTGCTCCTGCTGTTTTTGATTCCGGCTACGCTCATGTTTCACAACCCAATTGCTGATCCTACGCAGATGATCCAGTTCATGAAAAATTTGGCCATTATAGGCGGGTTACTAATGGTTGCTGCCTTCGGCTCTGGCCCCGTCAGTCTTGGCCAGAATCAGCCCGTCGCCAATAATGTCGTCAATAATTAATTAAACGGTTCAGCCAGTTGAGGAGTCAGTTCCATGAAACGAGTCGCTGCGTGGTTAATGCCCTTTCGGAATATTCGCGTTCGCTTACTGACCTGGTATTGTCTACTGACCGCCTGCACAACCATATCGGCGATCGCCGTCACCCGTTACATCTATTGCACTCGGTTAGACCAGAAAGCCGAAGCCACGTTAATAGAAGAGATTGAGCGTTTTCAACGATTGGCAGCACCAATAGAAACTGAACAGGTTTCAGAAGCTGAGGTGATGGCCCTTTTCGACCAAGCATTAGCAAACTACGTCCCTGCTGAAAACGAGTTTGTCTTCATGTTTGTCGATGGTCAGCTCTATCAGCCCAACGAGCTATCTTCTGCTTGGCTACAGGATAACTCTAACTTACTTGACCAGTGGTCAAATCTCACGGAGCCCAAGCGTCAACAGGTGGCTAGCGCAACCCAACGGTTATTCTATATTGCTGAACCCTTGACGACAGCAACTGGTCAGCAGGGTCTGTTTGTTGTCCTATATGATTCGACAGAAGCCTACCAATCTGGCACAGAGGCCATTAAGCTGGTGCTGATCGTATCAATGGCGCTGTTAGGTGGATTTTTCGTCGTCGCCTGGGTAACTGCCGGACGCATCTTCAAACCGTTGCAGTTGATGAATCAGACGGCTCGTCAAATTACTGAGTCTGACATGACCCAGCGAATTCCCATCCAGGGGAACGATGAAATCGCAGCCGTGGCTACGACATTGAACGCCATGCTCGATCGGCTCCAGCAGGCCTTTGATGGTCAGCTAGAATTTCTCAAAGATGTTAGCCATGAGCTGAGAACGCCGATTACGGTCATCCAGGGGCAACTTGAAATGCTCCCCTATCGCCCTGAGAAACAGCCAGAAACGATCGCCCTTATCACCAGCGAGCTGTCTCAGATGAATCGAATTGTCAATGACCTGCTGTTGTTGACAAAGGCGGAGCGTCCAGATTTTTTGATCTTCAAACCTGAGGATCTGGATTGGTTAACTGAAGAGTTATACCTAAAAGCACGGGCCTTCTCAAGTGAGCGCAACTGGCAGCTAGAAGCAAAAGGGCTTTACCCTGCCGTGATTGACAAACAGCGATTCTCTCAAGCCGTGATGAACTTGGTGCAAAATGCCGTTCGTCATACTCAGCCAGGAGATACGATCGCGCTAGGTTCGATTGCAACAGAAGGCTATCTACGGTTTTGGGTACGGGATACAGGAGAAGGCATCGCTCCGAAAGACCAGGCGCGTATCTTTGAGCGTTTTACTCGCGCAACGAATAACAATCGCCAGTTCGAAGGAGCTGGGCTGGGGCTTTCTATCGTCAGTGCTATTGTGCAGGCCCATAATGGGCGAGTTGAATTATCGAGTGAGCTTGGTCAAGGGTCAACCTTTACCCTGATCCTTCCTTTAGAGCAACAAACAGAAGCGCTGGAGCAAGAGAAGCATGAATCGGATTCTGATCGCCGAGGACAATCCTCACATCGTCGACTTTCTGAACACCGGACTTAAGGCTCATGGATACAGCGTTCTGATTGCTGAAGATGGCCAACAGGCGAGCCTCCTTGCAAATAGCGATGACTTTGACTTAATGGTGCTGGATCTTGGCTTACCCGGTAAGGATGGATTATCGGTTCTCAAAGAATTACGGGGACAGGGTGATTTGTTACCGGTCATTATTTTGACGGCTCGTGATGGAGTGGACGATACGGTAACTGCGTTGGAGAGTGGCGCAAATGACTATATGACAAAGCCCTTTCGCTTTGAGGAATTGCTGGCCCGCATCAAGGTGCAGTTGCGCGATCGCTACGGTCAGCAGTCGCAGACCGAAACCGTACTAAATGCAGGTGATTTATCGCTGAATTTGATCACCCGGCAGGCTAGCATTGGAGGTCGCATTGTTGAACTCTCAGCCCGCGAATTTATCTTGGCAGAGGTATTATTACGGCATCCCATGCAGGTGATGAGTAAGGAACAACTCTTAAATCGTGTTTGGGGATATGACTATGACCCAGGCTCTAATATTATCGAAGTCTATATCCGGCATTTGCGGCGAAAGTTTGGTAGCGGGTATATCGAGACGGTCCGAGGCATGGGCTATCGACTACGAAGTGAAAAGAAGGCATAACCCGGCGATCGCCAATATCGCTTCAAGGGCGATCGCCACCTCTATAAAAACTTGCGCCAAAAATATATTATTTCATTGACTGACCTTACTCTAGAGGACGAATCTTGAGAAGAAGATTTGCAACTGCTTCGATATCCACCTCACAATCACAACTAGCAGTTACCTCAAGGAGTTGGTCAGCCCCCGGTACTGTCCCCAGAAAAGTAACGCCATATCCCGATATTGAGGTTGCAATGTAACCCTCTACCCCATTGGCTTGATAGGGAAACACTTCAGCAGCGAATGGGGTATGACTCCCATCAGAGTTAATGTTGTACCCTGCGGTCCAGCTTGCTTGTTCGCGGAGGCTCATGGACGGATCAGCAGCGATTTGACGAATACGTTCGGAGTAATAACCATGTCCACCAACCCCTCCGTTCGAAAGACACTGCAACCATTCATAGTCATCAGGATGCAAAATCTCAACCGATCCATCGTCTCGATCCCTCAGCCGATAGTTTTCTGGAATCGATAGAGAAATGTGGAATTCAGGCAGATCAATGATTTGGTCTGTTTCAGATGGCGGTTCATAGTCGCCATCAGTTACGCACATTTGTTGGGCAGATGTTGAAGCCGCTAAGAGGGCAATCGTAGTCACAACAAAGGCTGAAAAAAGTTGTCTGGAGCATACTTTGATCGTGTTTTGCATGATGAATTACTGTCACGGCACAACAACAAGCGATGGATGTATCTGCCAGAAACCGAATTCAACTTTCATGAACTGAATCCCGGATAATCAACACCAATCTTCAGGTATCAGTATTCAAGTCGTATTCAGTGGTCATACAGGTGATATAGCTCCTTATCAAATCATCCATAGCGCTCTCTAGCGCTATGGTAATAGACCTTACATATGGCGGAGTTCAAGATAGTCAAGCACAAAACCAGTTATGTGTGGCGCGCTGCGCCACACATAGCTGTACTTAACCAACGTGCACACCGCTATATGTAGCTGTTTTTTAAGGGAAATGGTATGAGTTCTGACTGGATTAGTGAAAGATAGCCACTCCCGTTTACCAAGTCACCAATAGTTCTAGCAACCGGAAGGGTGTAGCAGTTAGCGATACGGTCTTCACGAGGGGAATTTCAATTAAGCAACGGAGAGGTAAAGGAGCATTAATCTGCCTGCAACGCATCTGCTGAAATACCATCTGCTTGATACCCAAAGTGCCATAAAGCTGCTGCG
This sequence comes from Cyanobacteria bacterium J06627_8, assembly GCA_038520475.1. Lineage (GTDB taxonomy): Bacteria > Cyanobacteriota > Cyanobacteriia > CAKZMO01 > CAKZMO01 > JBCCWF01. The sequence goes on along the minus strand of JBCBLF010000028.1, from coordinate 9,873 downwards.
GCCTCAGCACGAGTTACTGCTTTTTGAGGTTGAAATAACGTTGTATATCCAAACGCTCGAAGAATATTGGCTTGATCACCATTTTGATAATCAGCAAACACCATCGGAAGCACAGCTGGATTAATTTGCGCAACATCCTGAAAACCCCACGCTTCTTCCACCGCGCTTAGGGTTGTGCTCGGTAAACTACCCCGTCGGTCAAGCGGGACTTTCCATCGAATCAGGTCTTCGCGAGTCAGCGCAGCCGTTGGACGAAAGTTGACGGCTGTGTCGCCCGAAAGCGAACTCGGAATCAGCCCTGCGTTGGCTAATCCTTGGATGGCCGCATAGGCAGAATCCGATGAAGACACGTCTTGAAAAACGGGGGTCGATGAGGATGTTGCGAGACGAATGTTGCGGCTAGGGCGATCGCCGTAGAACACGTTATTCGCAGTCAGCAACCATTCAGCATACTCTTGCCGCGTAATAGAGTCGTTTGGGTTGAACTCATTTCGTGAGCGATCGCTGCGAGTGTTAGCATCACTATCCCCCAATTCTTCTTGAGGACTGTCCAGAATGCCTAACGCACTCAAATCGTCAATGTATCGCTGGAGTTCTTCAGGAGCCTGGTCAAGGTCAATGAACGACGAGGGCGATCGCCGTTGTTGTGAGCGCGAGGGTTCAATGGCAGAACGCGTGGGGCTCTCAGTATCAGACGCATCTGGGTCAATTTGAGAAAACAGGCGTGCATCCTCTGGAGTAAGTTGATCGCTTTCGGTCGAGTTTTCATCAGCATCAGCGCCAAGCGCAGTGTCGTTCTCATCGAGTTGAAGCTGAACCGAGAATTCGGTTTGAGATAGGGACTCAGACAACGGTGTCTCGGTATCGTCACGATCGCCAACCTCATCACTTGGATCAGCGAGTGCAAGAGTCTCTTCTAGCTGAATCACTAGGCGATCGCCCTGACTAACAGCCTCAAGGGTTTGGAGATCGTCGACTGCGACAGAATTCGTCACTTCCCATGCCTCACCTTCTAAATAGTTTTGGTAATAGGCTTGAACATCACTCATCGATGCAGAGGTCCTCCATTCAGTAGAAATGACGGTTCCCTGCGAGGTCTCTGACAGATCAATCAGCTCTGCTCCTGGAAAACAAAGATCGGCTGGGAAATTATTCGGCAGTTGCGCAAGCACATCGTCTGGGCAGACATCCAACACTTCATCTTGCTCACCGTTCTGCGCCAATCGAGGGTCTGCTTCAACGAGCCGCTGAAGGGACTCTCCTAAATTGCCGTCTGCACAAGCGGGTGCAACGACCCACGCAAGGGCGATCGCCATCAGAGAAACAGAGCGTTTATTCATCACACTCGCAGTGCCTCAACCGTAGCCTCAACTTCTTCACGCTAGCGTAGAGGAGAGACCAATATCAATACGGCCCTACTCGGAATTTCCGAACAGATGAATATGAAACTTAGTTGTCAACTCCCAGAGGTGCGATCGCTGTCATCAGCTAGCAGCATCTTGAGAGTGTCTTCTGATGTCTGATTCGAATTCGATTGAGTAGAACTAGACTGAGCAAGATCGGTCAGTGAAGCAGTATCATCCGAGTCAAACGACGGCTGTTTCTGTCGTCGACGTCGCTCATGAAGCTTCATCGTGATGGTGTCATGCACATCCTGGCTAATCGGATAAAAATACGCCAAGGCTAATCCGATTAAGAGAATCGCGGTTGAGATTGGACCAATCACCAACCGAATGACCAGCAGAGCCGACTCTGGTTGACTTGCCGCAGGAGCTTGCCCTGGAAGGTTTTCAATGTATCCAGCGACGCTTAGCGCTTGCCCAACCAAGAAAATGCCAAATGCAATGCCAATTTTCTGCACCATCACCATAAAGGCATAAAAGACACCCTCTCTGCGATGACCTGTTTTCAATTCATCCAGTTCGATTACATCAGGCAACATCGACCAAGGAACCAGGTAGGAGGTTGACACACCGAATCCAGCCAAGAAGCCCAGAAAAAACATTGGCATCACTTGTCCGGGTTGCAAGAAAAATAACCCAAACTGAGCGACCACCCAGATGCTGGTTCCCATAAAAAATACGGCTCGTTTTCCAATCCTCTGACTGACGGCACTCCAAACAAACAGCATTGTTAGTGCCGTGCCTTGGACGACAAGCGCAAAATGAGTAAAGTCTGCGGCCTCGAGCCCCATCCAACTGACGACAAAATACTGCATCACGACAGCCGTCATTTGAGCGGCTAACCACGAACAGAGATAAATGCCAACAACAATTAGGAAGGGCTTATTGGCCAAAGCAATCACAAACTGTTTGCTGATGGGAATTGTGGTTTGCTTGGGCGGAACGGTGTATTGCTTTTCTGATTGTCGCACCGCTTTCCAGGTCCCGAAGACGCAGATGTAAAGCGGGATGATGCATAGCAAGCATCCAATGATGCCAAGCACAATATAGCGACGAGGCGGACTCTCAACTAGATGAAAGACAACACTGGAAAGCGCTAGCGCAAGAATACTGCTGCCAATAGAAAAGCTAAATCGAAAACTATTCAGCCGCGTACGTGAATTGTAGTCTTTTGCAAGTTCCGGCGTGAGGGAAACATAGGGTAGGTAGACCGCAGTAAATGCAGTTTTGAGAACAATTCCGATAATGACGTAATAGGCGAACAGCATCCATTTGCTGTCAGACGGAATCAGCCAGAGGAAAAAGAAAGACAGCCCAAAGGGAACAGCACCAGCAATAATCCACGGATAACGACGCCCCCAACGAGATTTGGTGCGATCGCTCATGATTCCAATAATCGGGTCGCTAATCGCATCGCTAATTTGACCGATCATTAAAATACTGCCAGCCAAAGCCGCAGGAATACCCGCAACATCAGTGAGAAAAAACAGGAATAAAAATGCAAGGAGACTTCCTGTTGCTGATGTCCCGATCGTTCCAACACCATATGCCAGCTTTGTCCAAAAACTGAGTCCAGACTGATCAGCGTCTGCTGAATGAATTGATTTGGAAATAGGAGTCATAAATCTAAGCGTTCACGTAATTCCGGCAGATTCCTCTAATCGATGCACACCTCACTGAACAGATGAGTTCTTCAGAGGTGCTGTTAGGTTCGATGCGCAGCAGAAACACATCCCTCTAACAAATATGTGCCTTTTGGCTTAATATAGCGGTTCGCAGCACTATGAAGTTTAGTCTATGCTGATAAACGACGACGTTCTATCGGTTCTGCCACTGATATGACACAAGCATCTGCGCATTCAAGTCCGCAAATTTGTATTGTGGGTGGAGGATTTAGTGGCCTCTACACCGCTCTAAATTTGCTGTCCTTTTCATGGGATACATCTCAAAAACCAGTCATTACGCTGGTTGATCAGCGCGATCGCTTTGTTTTCTCGCCATTACTTTACGAACTCATTACGGGAGAGTTGCAAACCTGGGAAATCGCGCCCCCTTATTCAGAACTTTTGGCCAACACAGGTATTCGGTTTCAACAGGCTGAGGTGTCCAGCATCGATATCAATAACGCCTGTGTTCACCTCAGCGGGGATGCACCATCGATTTCCTACGATTCACTCGTATTAGCGTTGGGCGGAGAAACACCCCTCACTATTGTTCCCGGTGCCGAACAACATGCGATTCCGTTTCGTACCATTTCCGATGCTTATCGACTCAAGGAAAAGCTCCGTCTGCTTGAGCAATCGGACGCCGACAAAATTCGAGTCGCGATCGCTGGTGGGGGCTACAGCGGGGTTGAGTTGGCGTGTAAGATAGCCGAACGATTGGGCGACCGCGGTCGAGTTCGCATCATTGAGAGAGGGAGCCAGATTCTCAGCACATCACCCGACTTTAATCGCAATGCAGCCCTAAAAGCGCTCAACGATCGAAACGTTTGGGTTGATTTAGAAACCACCCTTACGGATGTTCAAGCATCATCTCTTACGCTGGAATACAAAAATCAAGTTGATACCATTCCAGTTGACATCGTCATGTGGACGATAGGCAATAAAGTATCAGACACCATTCAAGCTCTGCCATTACCAAAGACTGACAGGAGTCAGATTCAAGTCACCTCGACACTACAGGTCATCGATCATCCGACTATCTTTGCGCTGGGCGATCTGGCTGCTTGCCAAGATGCGGAAGGTCAGAGCATTCCTTCAACGGCTCAGGCCGCCTTCCAAGAAGCGCAATATGCTGCTTGGAATATCTGGGCATCCATGACGGGGCGATCGCTCCTTCCGTTCCGATATCAAAATCTTGGAGAGATGTTGACCCTTGGCACTGGTACAGCAACCCTAGCCGGACTCGGCGTCACCCTAGATGGTCCACTCGCCCATATCGCACGACGCCTCGCCTATCTGTATCGAATGCCAACGCTCGACCATCAAATGAAAGTTGGTCTGAACTGGATTATAAAGCCGCTACGTGATGTCCTCCCCCTCTAAATTTGCCCGATTGATTGTGGTTATCGTTTGCTATGCCGTTTTATCAAAATCCACCAAAAGTTATTTTCTTTGACGCTGTTGGCACACTATTCGGAATCGACGGGAGCGTTGGAGAAATCTACGATTTGGTTGCTCAAAAACACGGCGTGACATCAGACCCAGCGTTGTTAAACCAGGCTTTTTTCCAAAATTTTCAAAAAGCTCCCCCAATGGCTTTTCCAGGAATAGACATCACCGCAGTCCCCCATGAGGAATTTCAATGGTGGAGGGCGATCGCCCTCCAGACTTTCGATCAAGTGGGTACGCTGGATCAGTTCAACGACTTTGATCGATTTTTCGACGACCTCTACGCCTATTTTGCAACCGAAGCTCCGTGGTACCTCTATTCAGAAACCATTCCTACCCTCAAACACTGGCAAGACAAAGGAGTGACACTCGGCGTTATTTCAAATTTTGATTCTAGAATTCATCGTGTGCTAGATGCACTGGGTCTCTCAGCGTTCTTTTCATCCGTAACGATCTCGACTGAAGTCGGAGCCGCAAAGCCAGATTTCAAGATTTTTGAACTCGCTCTCAAGAAACACAACTGCTCTCCTCAAGCCGCCTGGCATGTTGGAGACAGTTTTAAAGAAGACTATGAAGGTGCGAAATCAGTCGGGCTACGCGCAATTTGGCTAAAGCGCCGCTGATATGCATTATTCGTGGCTGTTCTCTCTCATTCGCGGCTATTCTCTAAATGAAGCCGCATTTCAATGTGTGGAATTCCAGCTTCGTCAAAAATATCCCCATGCTGCTCAAACCCAAGCTTGTCATAGAACACCCGAGCGTGAGTTTGGGCATTGATTTTAATTTCAGGAATCCCTTGATTGCGAACATAGGCGATCGCCACATCCATCAACTCACGACCGATTCCCAGCCCTCGATGCTGTGCTATCACAGCAACACGCTCAATCTTTGCAAGGCGATCGCTCAAATATCGAATTCGCGTAGTTCCAACTGGACTATGGCTCAAGTAAGCCATTAAATGAGTTGCGGCATCGTCTTCACCGTCAAACTCTAATTCAGGTGCAACCTGCTGTTCACACTGAAACACCTGATATCGAACGGCTTGAATATCAGCTTTGTAGTCTGAATACGACACAACCTTTATCAATACATTGCTACTTTGAGAAGGCATAGCTCAAACATTACCAATTTTCTTAGTGCGCAAAATGGTCTGGGGACAAGTTTGCACATCCTGACTCAGATCGCTGTCCACAGCAAGGCCAATCCAGCGATCAATCTCAGCTAAGTCGAAGCCAGCCATTCGGCGATCGTCCACTTGCAACAGCGGGCGCCGAATTAAGATCGGCTGTTCGACCATTGCCATCAGGGCAGTGTCAGCATCCATTTGCTGTGGAGAAATCTCTCCTTTAGTAATCGGTGGCGCTGTGGGATTGAACCAGTCGGCTACGGGGCGATCGCCAAAAAACAGGCGCAGGGTTTCAGGAGCCCAAGGTTCTGTCAGCAGATTATGCACATTCAACACATGCCCCGCGTCCCGTAAGCATTTCTTTTGCTTAGCATTACCGATGCAACCTGGTTTTTCGTAAAAATCAATGATTGCCATACGTCAGTCCTCATCTCAGATTTAGTGCCAGACAGATGTTGATTAACGGAGATTTGTTTGAGAGATTCCGTATAGCGAAATACTGATTCGATTGCTTTTCTAGCTTTGGCCATTTAAGCTAGGACACCAAGTATCATTTGGTTCCTTGGCATAACGCCAAATGGCTCGCCGTCTTGCCCTAACGGCACTGGCGATGGCTATATTTCTTACCCATATTCTGGAACATTTAATGGTGAAATCATTATTGATGACGACTGTTAACTCACCTTTGGATTGCCGTCAGAGGCTCTCATGCATCCGCTTCGTTAACTTTTCAGACGAACCATACTCACGACTTAATGGTAATGTCTTCAAGCTGTTTCTCAATTGCATCACATGCTACCCGCATACCATTCTCTGATTGAATGATGCGTCCGATTTCTGCCGCTTTTGCTGCATAGCAAGGAGCGTCAAGTAAATGGCTCAGTTCCTTTGTGATTCTCGATGCAGAGTACTGTTTTCGCATAATCGTACGAGATGTGCCTAATCGTTGCACTCGTGCAGCATTGTCAGGTTGGTCAAAGCTATATGGCACAATTACCGTTGGACGGCCTGCCCTCAATGCCTGAGCTGTGGTACCGACGCCACCCTGATGAACAATCGCACAAGCGCGCGGAAAAATTTGTGAATAGGGCGCATATTCGCAGGCAAAGATGGTAGCAGGTAAATGGTCGGGTGGAGAATTGTTGCCCATGAGCAGAACCGCACGACGATCGAGCTGAATTGCTGCCTGCACACTTTCGATATAAAAATCCGCAGCCACATTGACTGCTGCCGACCCTAGAGTAAAGACTAGAGGCGGCGCACCAGAAGTCAGAAACGCTTCCAATTCTGGCATCATGGGCTGCTCTTGATTTCCATCGTAGAAAATAAACCCTGTTGTCATACCGTTTGGAGGCCAGTCGGGTTGAGGCATCCCCAATACAGGTGAAAATAGCGCCAATACTAAGTGCGGAGAATACTTATCGTGACCAACAATTGGATTCTGTATCGGGGAGAGTCCTAATTCCTCACGGAGTTGATACACAGGGGTTCCCCAAGAGCGAGTTGCAAATTTCGAAAATTCTACGGCCCAGCGATTAATCGCTGGGCCTAGGAGATGCAGCTTGGCCAGAGCCGGATATGCTGAGGTCACAATCGGTTCATAGGCTGAAAAAAAAGCAGCCGGAGCCAACGCACAGCTGGCCCATCGTAACTTGAGCGCTTCAGCAACTAGAGGAGCAGCATAAACAATTTCATGAGCCACCAAGAAGTCAGCATCCTTGGCGATCGCCATCAAGTCGTTGTATGTATCTCGAACATTGCCTAAAATGAGGTCTTTCAGGACAGTCTTGGGTCCAGTTCTGGGATCCATCGCCTGTTCAATCAGTTGAGGGGCCTCTGGTAGGTTAGGTCGAATTGCGTGAAATTCTAGACCTAATGATTCGACTTTTATTCGATAGCTTTCCGCTGTTGCCAGCACGATATCATGACCGCGATCGCGCAGACTCAAGCTCAGGGCAATCATGGGATGTAGATCGCCCAGAGATCCCCATGTCGTGAGAATAATTCGGCTCACCTGTCTACCTCATCGAGTCAACTCGCGAACATTGACGAGCCGACGGTGTCTTAGAGCTAATTCTAGCTAAGCCACTGACAGGTGATCAGGATTTGCAGAGTCTGAAATCATCGTCATGAGCTCCGCTGGCGAAAGCGTCGGATCAGCGCTCAGCATTAGAGCGGCAACTCCAGCAACGTGAGGAGTCGCAAACGACGTCCCGCTCCATTCAAAGGTTCGCTGTGCATACCACGGGAGAATTGAATAAACTTGGCTACCTGGAGCAACAACATAGGACGATGGGACGTCTCCACGAGGATTTGAGAAAGAACTAACGTTCGACAATTCGTCAACTGAACCCACGGACATCGCATAGTTGCGAGATGCGGCCCAAAAGGCAGGTTCTCCCGATCGCTTAGAGCCGACACTTTGCCGATCATTTCCAGCGGCGATCGCCACAAAGACACCTTGCTGATAGGCAAACCTAAGCGCTTTTTTCAAGCTCCGCTCAATCTCCGTGCCTGGTGGTCCGCCCAAACTGAGATTAATGACATCAGCGCCGTTATTAACTGCATATCGAATCCCTTTTGCGATGTCTCGCTGTTGACCTGAGCCATTTTTATCCAACACTCGCACAGGCATAATCGTTGCCTCAGGAGCAATACCTGAAACGCCAACCCCATCATGAGCCCCCGCAATAATGCCTGAAATGAAGGTGCCATGCCCATTCAAATCATCAGGCTTATTATCTTCTTCGATAAAGTCCCACCCTTGATAGTCATCAACAAATCCATTGCCATCATCGTCGATTCCGTTGCCTTGAATTTCGTCAGAATTTCGCCACAGGTTTGACGAAATGTCTTGATGCCCTGTAGAAACTCCAGAATCAATAACCGCAACAACAACACCCTCTCCTCGAAATCCATTTGCCCAGGCATCTGGAGCATTCACTAGGTTCAGATTCCAATCTTCGGATCGTTCAAGAATTTCACCACTTTGAAAGGCGTCAGTACTGCTGGCAGATGCAACAGCCCTTGACGCATCGAGTAATCCACTGCCATAGGCAAATTCCGGTGTTTGCGGACGTGCCGTGCGAATTCGGAGACTGTAGGTTCCGGTCTCCTTTTCCGCATAGCTCGTGACCTTGATCCCATACTTCACATCGTCCTGAGCAGTAAAGGTTAGCCGAGAATTTGTGATGCCTGATGCTTGATCATCATTATCAAAAAGAAGCTCTCCAGTATTGCGATTCAGCACCTGGACATACGTATCAAATGTCCGAGAATTAAGCCGGATATGGACTTGATCACCAACATCGACACCTCGCACTTTAAAGTGATCAACAAACCGCTTCCTGCGTAGATTGTTGAAGCTATCACGCGTTGTAAGACTGCCTCGACGACGACGTCCCTCCCGAATCACTTTGCCTTTCACAAAGTCCCTAATATTAGCCGATGATCGACGGTCCAATTGAAACGTGGTTGCATCGCGAAGCGACCCTCTTTCACCTTGAGTAAGTAAAATACCAGAATTGTTCTGTTTTGAGGAACGCTGCGTTAAAGATAAATTATTTCTGTCAGATGAATTCGGTAACATCTTGGCAATAGGGGGTGATTGAGTAATGTGTGTCTCGCTTGAGAAACTTGAATTTCTGCCATGAGAGAGTTAGTACATGGCTAAATACGAAGCGCCTGGGCGATCGCTTTAGCCATTGAGGCAAGGACACCTCGGGGCATGCAGTTCCTTGACGATTAGCCAAATGGCGTGCCGCCTCGTCCTAACCGAACGAGCAAGGCAATATCTGCAGAGAAACCATCTCAGATGAATCTGTAAGAGAGCTGGGTTTGATGTGTTGTGTCTGCTGAATCAATCGGCACAGCGTTCTTTGTGATTGGCCCTAAGCATGGGTGAATGATGAACGCCACGTGAAGAGTGCCCAGGATATTCCAATGCAATCTAGGTAAATTTAGTGAGTTGTACGACCAGCCAGACGCCCCATTCAATCGCACGCTCAGCGGATGCGATCGCCAAACAAAAGTTACGTAATACCACTGCCAAGGGCTTTGTGAAATGAAATGGCTAGCTCACAGATAAGATTGGCGCGTCAAGATGCAAATGGGGAGAAATACGGTTGCGCAACAGATCTTCTATGTTTGCCACTAGGGAGTTAAAGACACAATTCATTGCATAAAGCCCTTGGCAGTGGTATTACGTAACTTTTGTTTGGCGATCGCATCC
>JBCBLF010000289.1:0-5763 GCA_038520475.1 Cyanobacteria bacterium J06627_8 | reverse complement strand
ATTCATCTCGGCCTATTAGGTTTAGGGTGTTTGCTACTCGTCGCAAAAGCGATGGCGATTGGTGGCCTGTATGACCCGGCTTTGCAACAGGTGAGATTTGTATCTGCTCCGACGCTTGATCCGTCTGTTATCTTTGGTTATTTGGTTGGAACAAAAGGAGCCTTCTGGCTGGCCAGTGTGAACTCCTTAGAGGATATTGTCGGAGGTCACATTTACATGGCCATTATCTTACTGTTAGGTGGGGCCTGGCATATCACAACAACGCCGTTCGACTGGGCAAAGAAACTATTTGTATGGACGGGTGAAGCCTATTTGTCCTACAGCATTGGAGCCGTTAGCTTGATGGCCTTTGTCGCAACGCTCTTTGTATCTGTCAATACGACTGCATTTCCTCCAGAGTTCTTTGGTCAAGCTCTTGGAATCGGATTTGATCGTTTTCCTTATTTCTTTAGTCCTGATGGAGAGGTGACCTCACGAGTCTGGCTCGCGAATACTCATTTCTGGCTTGGCTTTTTCTTTCTTCAAGGACATCTCTTTCATGCACTGCGTGCAGCTGGTTATAGCTTCAAAGAAGGGCGCGTCATTCAATCTATGAGAGGGCAGGTCGGTTAAAATGACAACATCTCCAACTCTTAAAGACGTTTCACGTCCACTCGGCTTTTTTGAACGTAATCCTCCGATGGAGGATGGTGATGTGACATCCTGGTGGACAGGTAACTTTCGATTTGTTAACTTATCTGGAAAATTGCTCGGAGCTCACGTGGCTCATGCAGGATTAATCGTTCTTTGGGCTGGTGCGATGACCCTGTTTGAGATCTATCGCTATGATGTGACACAGCCAATGGCTGAGCAGGGTTTGATCTTACTTCCTCATTTGGCCACCCTTGGATTAGGGGTCGGCGCAGGAGGAGAGATTGTTAACCTTTATCCCTATTTCGCAATTGGCTCTGTTCATCTTATTAGTTCTGCTGTGCTTGGAGCTGGAGGAGTGTATCATGCAGTTCTTGGACCAGAACAACTCGACGAACAGTCGTTTGGCTACGACTGGAGTGATGGCAATAAGATGACGACCATTTTGGGTAGTCACTTGGTACTACTTGGATTAGGTGCGTTGCTGTTGGTGTGGAAAGCAACGCAATTGGGTGGGCTGTACGACCCGGCGATCGCCAATGTCCGGTTGGTTGAACACCCGACTCTAAATCCTTTGACAATTTTTGGATATGTTGTGGGGATTAATCATGGACAATGGAATCCTCAAGGTATGGCCAGTGTGTCTTCACTAGAGGACGTTGTTGGTGGACATATTTGGATTGGAATCCTTTGCATTGCTGGAGGTGTCTGGCACATTGTGTCGCAGCCGTTTGATTGGGTAAAGCGAGTCCTCACATTTTCGGGCGAAGCCTATCTGTCATACAGTCAAGCTGCGCTCGCGTATATGGGCTTATTTGCGGCTTATTTTGTCTCTGTGAATGATACGGTGTATCCCAGTGTCTTCTATGGTCCTGTCGGCACTTCAACGACAGAGTTGGGGACGATTACTCCGCGAACGTGGCTAGCGCTCTTTCACATCATCTTTGCAGGTCTGCTGCTGGTTGGACACATCTGGCACGGTTCACGTGCACGGGCAAAGGCGTCTGGATTTAGCTTTCGTGATATGGAATTCACGTCAAATGCTGTATTCGGCGACATCCAGTTTCAAACTGCTCCGACCCGGGCTCCTGGAATTATTCAACCGTATCGAGGAGATGTTCAACAAGGTAGCTTGGCAACCCCAATCAGTAGCAGCAACTCCAGCATTGGATGGTTGAGAAATCTACCGATTTATCGTTCAGGATTATCACCCATTAACCGTGGATTAGAAATTGGAATGGCTCATGGGTACTTTATCTTGGGACCTTTCCTGAAACTAGGGCCACTGCGAAATAGTGATGGAGCATTGCTTGCAGGACTTGCGTCAGCATGTGGCTTAATTGCGATTTTGTCGATGGGACTGTCGTTATATGGAGCTTCAGTTTTTCAACCTAGACGAAAAGCAGTAGGCGAATTACCTGAGAATTTGCAGTCTCGAACCCAATGGAGCCTATTTACGAGCGGATTTTTTGTTGGCGGAGTTGGAGGTGCAGTTTTTGCTGCCTTCATTCTGGCTGAGATTGCACGTTCAACCCTTTTGTAGTTGAAGGTTGGGGCACTAGATCCCCAAATTGAGCGCATGATCGCGATTGATTTCCTCGTCATGCTCTTTTCTAATTGATTAGCCTTTTTCTGAATAAAGTTTCGGTCCAGACAGAACGGATGAAGGACGATGAGCCTGTGGCGACCGAAAGGTTCTCTCACCACAGGCTCTTTTTTACTCGCTTTAGTACAACCTTACAGAGCTTAAGAATCTACGGTGATTCAGGCTTTGTTTGCAATGCTTCTGACTAGAAGATTCTTACGACCCCTTAACCAGTCAATTTAATCACTCAATGCAGATCAAACCTATGACGATACCCGCACTATCCTACGGCGTTTCTAGCCAAAATCAGCGTGTTAATGGCTATGAAGTTCCCAGTGAGGAATGGCCACGTTTTTACAATAGTGAAGAGTTGAGAACAGGATCGGAAATGGATGCTCTCATCTGGGCAGCCTACCGTCAGCTATTTAATGAACAGCAGATTTTGGCTTACAACCGTCAACGGTTTCTTGAATCACAGCTTAGAGCAAGCCAAATCTCTGTACGAGAATTTATCGCTGGTCTGGCCTGCTCAGATATCTTTCGCCGGAATATCTATGAAGTCAATAATAACTATCGTTTCGTTGAGATTTGCGTTCAGCGTCTACTAGGACGACAGGTTTATGGCGATCGCGAGGTGCTCTCTTGGTCGATTGTGTTGGCAACCAAGGGACTTAACGGATTTATCAGAGAACTGTTATCAACTGACGAGTATTTAGAAAATTTTGGAGACACAATCGTCCCATTTCAGCGCCGTCGAATTTTGCCTCAGCGCTCTTTAGGTGAGCAGCCAATTGCCCGGGCATCTCGATATGGAAAAGCTCATTTAGACATGCTCAAGCAGATGGGCTTATTTACCTATCTTCCATCTGTCCCATACAACGCACCTAGAGTCTACCGTATTGCTCTAACCACGCTGATGACTGCTAGCATCACTGCGGCTGTGATCACGCTAGGCACGATTTTGTTTTAATGACCTAAACGAATAAAGGTTTTGAGTCCGCATTGCGGACTCAAAACCTTTATTCCTTCTTCGGGAGTGATACCCATTCAAATACAATTAGTGTTATGGCCGTCGCCAGTTCCGTTAGGACAAGACGACAAGCCATTTAGTTGAGTGCAAAAGAACCGGATAATACTCGGTGTCCTAGCCTAAATGGCTAAAGCTATACTTTTTCTCCAAACGACTAATTTGATACTGGGGCACCGTCGCTAATTGAATTTCTTCCCCTTGCTTGGGTGATTTTGCTGCGGTCGTCACCTCTCCGCAGACTTCAACTCGGGCATGATAAGTACCAGCCGTATTCTGATCAGGATGAGTGAAATCAATGCGTACCTCTGCCCAAGTGGCATCACTAGTCCACTGGTTTAGAAACACTTGAACTCGCTTCAACGGCACCCACCGCAGAATTGGATACAGATAACGCTTCATTCCTCGGAGCCCTTTACTGAGTGTCTTGCCAGACTTCTTGAATGAGAGCCAGTCCCATCCTTGCTGCATCCAAATCTCGCGCTCGGCAATTTGCTCAAACTTACTCAATCCTGACCAACCCCGATAGTGCGATCGCAACTGACTGACGTCTCCTTGACGATGTATCAGTGCATTTAGCATCCTAGGTTCAATATGGGCCCAATACTGTCCAGTTGGTAAATCGATCAGCGTTGGCGCAAATTTGTGACCACCAAAATGACTACACCGCCATACCCGCAACGTTCCGTTTGATGGAGCAGCGTATTCATCCCTTAAGGTTTTATAGATGGGATAGCCAAAGCGGGCGCAGGCCGCATCAACATTCCCGTGGGTACACACCATAATATCCCGAATATGCGATGTATCTTGTCGATAGTGCTGAAACTGTGACAGCGTATTGGGTTGCCCCACAATGTTTTTCATCAGTGCAATCGCAAGCTGAGTGGCCTCTGTTTCGGGAGCGATAAATTCCTGCTTCTCAAACTGAGCAAATTGGCCCCGAGGTCGCCAATAATGCATGACCCGCGTTTGTCCGGGGCGAGAATACTCTCGATCGGGGACAATCAATACAGGAGATATCCGTATACCGTGCTTCATAAACAGCTGTTTGAAGAGCTCAACCAAAGGTGTAATTCTAGGGTCTTCTTGAAACATTTTTTCTGTCCAGGGTTGAGCCAGCTCAACGATTAACCAGTGGTCAAGCATTCGAGCTGTGCCAATTGGGTCCTCTCCTGCTGCTTTCGAGACTTGTGAGCAAAAGCGGCAATCAGTCAAGATATCTTGAGTCAGCATAGAATTCCTTACTTCAGGTGAGAGCATAGGGTGCACGAATGAGCATGAATCGTAGTTAAAGCATGTCACTCAATCACATACTTAAATTACAGTTAGACAATGTAGATAGAACTCAATAAACATTAGGCGTGAGCCAAGGACAGTGGGCTGTTCGTAGACTGACAATCAACGTCTGGAAGTTTCGGATCAGAGCAATTGCTCTTGTAGTTCTTCTAAATAGAGTTCTGTGCCGATGGGACCCGGCAGTCCTAAGCATAAGTAAACTGGGATAAGGTAAACTCGCCCACTCTGGCTTGCCTTCATCGACTGGGCGATCGCATTTTTCTCCCATTCAGCTTTGAGAGCAGCGGTTTGGTTTTCCTTAAACTGATTTAAATCATTAAACTGATTGATGGTTTCTCTATCACTGCCAAGTAAGATGATGGAATCAGCTTGTTCAAATTGAGGAAGTGCTTCTACAGAAATGGGTGTGGGTCGAGCTCCATTCATCTCTCCTTGATCTTCATCAGACAGGCTCAGCACTTGAAATCCTAAATCGCTCACTAGAGCACTACATAAATTATTGGGTGAACTCAGTACCTGAAACTCCCGGCTATCCGCAGATGATAACACCAGAGCAGATGGGTGAGATGCCACAACGGGCTCAAACTCTTCACGAGCAGTTGCAACCTTTTGGTTAAGATCAGCAATCAGCGTTTCTGCTTTCTCCGGTTGTCCTACGGCTTGTGCGATCGCCCGTAAACTTGTCTCTGGTTCAGCCCATTCGAGCACCAAGAGCGGCGCAATGCTAGCCAGAGTTTCAGGTTCTCTCAACCATTCATTGCCAATAATCAGATCAGGTTCTAGGGCTAAAATGGACTCAATTGATGGTTCGTAGGCAGTGCCAACATTAGCAGGTTGAGTCGTGATGCGATCGCCAAGATAAGGAATTTGCTGGGCAGGATTCGTGAAGATGTCTTGGGAGAAGGGTGTATGATCAGCAAACCCTGATGGCTGGATGTCTAATGCCAGAAGTAGTTCTAAGGTATATGGACTGAGAGAAATGATAGTGTCAGGCTGACCGCAAATTGTTGCTTCTCCAATAGAATGCTGAACCGTTCGACAATCGGAAGATGACGGTTCAGTATCGGGATCATCAAGTTGCCTGACTGGAGAGGAAGCGTGCTGACTGCAAGCAGCCAGCAGCGGAAGTATAACGGCTAGCTTTTTCCAACTCTTGAATATTTTTTTCATTATTATTAGTCGATATCTCCACCTGACAAGCCGTAGAGCTCTTTATCCATAATCG
>JBCBLF010000288.1:0-5779 GCA_038520475.1 Cyanobacteria bacterium J06627_8 | reverse complement strand
TCAAGCGATCGCCGGGATGAAGTTCTGGTTCTTTTCGCTCGAAGTCTAAGTAGGTCTGCCCCATGACGCCTAAATAAGATCCTAAGCGGTTGGTCTCGTCCGTTTGCCCTCTAACCGAACAGTCAATCTCGCCAGGGTTTACCCAGACCATGCCATGCTGAGCCGCTAGAAGACTGAAATAAATTAGTGTGTTGAGTTTATCGCCGCTGAGTGCAGCCCCGTGAGTAAACCCACCTGCAAGCTTGTCTTTCCAGGCTTGCTGAAACCATAGTTCACTGCTGTAGTCAGCAAATGTTTTGAACTGAGCAGCCGCTCCCCCCATATATGTTGGCGACCCAAATATAATAGCCTTCGCGCTTTGCAGGCTCTCCATAAATCTTTCATCAGACCAGCGCCCTTCTTTGATCTGAGTACCTTCAATCCGGAGTAAATTAGCACGAGTATCAGCGTAACGATGAACTCCAACAGCGATCGCCTCAGCCATTAAATGAGTATGTCCTGTACCTGAAAAATAGACAATTGCAATGCTGTCCATGATTACACCAACGAATGAATGCGACATCAAAAAAACACGGTTCATTATGGCGCAGCATATGCCCTGAAAGATTGTAAAAAAATGACCTCAATTTGGTATCTCTAGATGAAAGGGTAAAAAGCCACGCTGTGCCAAATACTCAGTAGGCGTACAATTCGCAAAAGTCCGAAAATCATGGATGAGGTGAGTCTGGTCGAAGTAGCCGTAAGTAAAAGCGACATCGACCCAGTCGATGTGCTTTTTGCCTTCAATGTGACGAAGAACTTGCTGAAATCGCCGAACTCGGCAATAAAGCTTGGGTGTTAATCCGACGCGATCACGAAATAACGTGTTGAAGTAGCGATTACTCAATCCAACTTGGTTAATCACTGTACGTACTGGACAAGCTGGGAACCGTTCAAATTCGCGCAAAGCGAAATCAATCGCTCGATGGTGATCGGGCGGTTGCATCACGTTGAACAGAAACTGCTCCAACGTCTGAAAACGTTCTTTTATCGTTGACTTCGACAGTAAGCGCTCGCGGAGTTCCCTCGCACTCTCTTGCCATAATTCTTCTAGTGAAATGATTTGATTGTGCAATTCCCCTGCAGGAATTGAAAGGAACGCAGTACTTCCACCTGGTTTAAAATGCACGCCGAGTACCGAACAACTCTGATTTCTAGTAATGATAAAACCTTGAGAATGGGCACCACAGATCCTTACACCTTTGGTCTTACCACACTGAACCTGACTGTAAAGTTCAAAGAGTGGAATGTTGTCTTCGTTGAGGTCAATCACCAACTCCATTGAGCCAATCGGCAATATGCATGACCGCAACTCAGACAAGCTATCTTCTTTCCAGAACCATAGAAATTCAATGAATTTAGAGAGAGGCAATCGAGGTTGGTAAGTATAGTAAATCATATGGCTTTGTCGATTCGGCAACCTCGATAGATGACCTTCAGGCTGTTCACTACCTACAAATTGTGCTACATAACTCTTTATTTAGAGAGAAATTCATCAGCTTTCACGAGATAAGCGATGACTGATGACAATCGCTTTAAACTTACAGATGTGGATTGACGGAATGGCTTCTGTTCAGCAGCGAAGACCATATTCTGCATCACCAGCCTCGTAGAATAGGACATGCCTAAATCTGTATTTAAGTCTCTAAAAATGGCGTGGTCTCTATCTCGTCATGGCTGGTATTTAACCCTTAGCTTCGCAGCTCCGCTGTATTACGGAGTCGTGACGCTAATCTACGTTTTTAGCCATGACTATATTGTGCAAGACGATATGCGTCAGCATGTTGTGTGGTTTCAGCAGTTTATCGATCCGACTGCTTTTCAAGGCGATGCGATCGCCCAGTATTTTCGAAGTGTTGCGCCGTTAGGATTCACTACAGTCTATAAGCTGGGTGCATTGGCAGGCATCAAGCCTCTACTACTGGCGAAGTTACTGCCATTACCTCTCGCTCTCATCACCACCGTATTTATCTTCTATACAACGTTGGCGATCGCCCCTGTGCCTCTAGCGGCATGGATTGCAACCCTTATCCTGAATCAGCATCTGTGGCTCAATGATGATTTAGTCTCTGCAACGCCGCGAGCGTTTGTTTATCCGCTGTTTTCAGCATTTCTGTATTTCTGTGTCAGGCGATCGCTTATCCCGATGCTGGTGGCGATCGCCCTGTTGGGACTGTTTTTTCCACAGATGATGCTGGTGGCGATCGCAGTGGTTATGGTCCAGCTCGTGCAGGTTAATTGGCGTTCAATTCGGTTTTCGGGTCGCCAACGGTGGGTGTTTGCAGTGTTGAGCCTTGTGGTTGCAGCCGTTATCATTATTCCGTTTGTGATGAACGTGTCAGACTATGGTCCCGCTGTCACGGCTGAACAGATGCAAGTCCAACCTGAATATGGCCTGGGAGGGCGAAACGAATACTTTGGGGTTTCTCCGCTTAGCTTTGCACTTCACGGGGCGAGCGGTCTCCGAATTCCAGTTTTTCCCTCCATTATCTGGGTCGGATTGGCCCTTCCGTTTTTGATGCGTTGGAAATCGTCAACGATTGAAGCGATTAAACCAAGTGCTCGAATTCTCATTGATTTGACGGTTGCGTCCCTTTGTTTATTTACCCTAGCTCACATCTTGCTGCTACGGCTCCATTTTCCTAGTCGCTACATGTATCATAGCTGGCGGTTTATCTTATCTATATCTGCTGGGATCGTGATCGCTGCAATACTGGAACGGGCCCGAATTTACTGGTTACCCAAAACACGAGATCGAACCATTTCTATAATCAGTGGATTGATTTTACTTGTCTTGATTGGTGTACCGATGATTCCGCCCCTGATAATCACATTTCAAGGCTGGGTTATTGGCGGCACTCCTGACATCTATGCATACTTATCTGATGCGCCCTCGCATACGCTGGTGGCCTCTCTTGCTCCTGAAGGCAATAATATTCCGGCTTTCACGGGTCAATCTGCATGGACTGGACGAGAGTTTTCGCTTCCTCATCATCCGAACTATTACGCCATTGTTCACAACCGAACGGCGCGCCTATTGGATGCACACTACAGCCCGCAACTGTTCGATAGTGTTGAGCTAGCCCAGGTAGAAGGCATTGATTTTTTCTTGATTGAACGCTCTGCATTTGAGCCAATGTATCTTTATCAAGACTGGCTGCTATACAGTCAGCTGCAACCACGAGTCAGAGAGATTATGGCGAATATGGAAAATGGCCAGCAGCCGGCGATCGCCAACTACCTGTCCACTTGTGGAGTCGCTTCATCAGACAATGCGGTTTTAGTCAGTGCAGCCTGTTTGAGCTCCGTTTCACAGGCGCATCATCAAAGCAATATTACCGAGGGAAATTGACCCCAACATATCCCATTACGCTATCGCGCCCTGGATTGCTGCTAAACAGATTGGCATTGGAAATATGATGCCACCGCAATCCAACCATCAGCCGTTGCTCATCATTGAGGCGAACAGTCGCCCCTCCTCCTGCTTGAGGTGTGAAGTTAAAGCTCGATCCGGTACTGGGCACATCGTCAGTCGTACCCAGCAGACCTGCTCCGCCGTCAATATACAGCGACCAGTTCTCCTGTCGGACAAAATGCCATCGATGCAGTAACGTCAAATTCACCCCTGCGGCATCGTCTCCGGTTTGAAAAAAGGCCATACCATTCAGCTCAAGGTTGATGCTTTGACCATTCGCGAAAAAGTGAGAAAGACCAGCACCCACTAGGCCAAATTCATTTTCAAAGGTCGTTGCTCCAGCGCCTTGAACATACCAACGATTTTGTCCCGCATCGCCAAATGACAATGGCGGCTCCACCTCATCATCGCTCGCCGCAGGAGTAGCATTGTCTGAAGAGGGCATGTCATCAGCTTGAGCCTGGGATGAGGGAACTTGAGCGGTCATCGGCTCTGGAGTCAAGGCATCGAGGTTAAAGGTTTCCAGTGATTCAGGACGGTTGGATGTAGACGAAAACACTGGAGGAGCAATAGGAGTTAGCGATCGCCCGACTGTGGTGTCGTCGTCAGCACTGCTCCCTCCTTCGCTAGCTTGAGGTATTTCAGAAGGATTCACAGGGCCATAATAAGCGGGCGATGTCTCCGAGGCTCTAGAGAGTGGGGCGATCGCCGCCCACGTCAATGCGGTAAGCGCAACTGAGCCACACAAGCGGCTATAGATGTGGTGGGAGTTGGATGACACTGCTTGCAGTGAGTGATGACTCAGGATGTGATCCGAATGGTGCATAGTGTGTTTCAATACAGGATCTGTAAGTAATGGCGATGGGTGTTGATGTGTCAGCAACCCTAGACTGTCGGGAACGCTTCAGTATGCTCCTACTTCCAGTATTTTGTCTGCTTCATCCGGTTAAGAATTAACAAGAGTGTTAACACCTTTTTCCAATAACTTAGAGATTAGTTTGAAAGTTTGACTGGGCACTCTGGGCACTGCTCTCCATCTAATCGCTAAGGTCTACATAGGATTTGAACTCACATTTTGAGCGCGCAAGCTATCCACAAATAAATTAACCAATTCGGCTGTGGTTACCTTCGTTTGCAAAGGAGCCAAGTGATGGTCTGGCAAGGGCTTGGAATGATGATGTTCTGCCTGGTCCACATAAGGACCGTTAAGATGCGATTCACGTTGATAGAGATCAGCGGTCCGATATCCCTTCACGAGCAGGGTGTTTTGGAGCTGTCTGAGGCGCTCAGCCGCTTGATGTTCGCCCCACTGGTCAAGCATGAGAGTCGCGGCAGTCAACGTGCCGAGGGGATTCGCAATCCCTTTCCCTGCAATATCAGGAGCAGTCCCATGAACGGCTTCATAGAGGCCAAATCCATCTGCATTCAAGCTAGCGGACCCCAGCATTCCTAATGATCCAACCAACGCCCCTCCCAAATCACTCAGAATATCGCCAAATAGATTGCCGGCCAGAATTACATCAAACGCCTGTGGGTTCATCACAAGCTGCATCGCCAAATTATCCACAAGAACGGGCTGAATGGTGACGGCTGGAAACTGCCGAGCTTCCTCTTGAACGAGGCGAGTCCAAGGAATATGGGGAAGGGCATTTTCTTTGTGGGCAATCGTCAGATGTCGTCGCCGTTCCTGGGCATAGCCGAGAGCAACGCGAGCAATGCGGCGAATTTCAGAATCTTGATAGCGCATGGTGTGACTGCCGTAGGCCCCATGTCTACCGATACCTCGCTCTGACGGACCAAAATAAATACCACTAACAAGCTCTCGAATCACCAGAATATCCACATCTTTCAACCGATCGGCCTTAATCGGAGACACGTCCATAAGGCTGGGCAGTGGACGAATGGGACGGAGATTGATGAACAGGTCAAAATGCTGTCGGAGTTCTAACAATCCTCCTCGATTGACTGAGCCGAATAAAATTCCGTCGCAACACTCACATTGACTCAACGTTTCTTGAGGCAGCGAAACACCAAACTGCTCCCGAGCTGGCTCTCCAATTAGACCACGCTCGATAGAAACAGTGAAGCCTTCAACGGAGGCGAGGACTTGCAAAATCGTCAGGCTGGCCTCGACAACTTCGGGGCCGATGCCCTCGCCAGGGAGAGCTACAATACGATAGCGTCGGTCAGGCTGAGTCGTCATCGCAATACTCTAGTCACGTGAGTTGTTGTGCGGTTATACCGTTTCCCTAAAACGCAGCTACAAATTAAAGTCAGCTTTCTCCCGTTGGAAGACGCCAAAGCGAACGATTCCGCTCAGCCGAC
>JBCBLF010000287.1:0-5807 GCA_038520475.1 Cyanobacteria bacterium J06627_8 | reverse complement strand
CTGAGCTAGAAGACGAAAAAGAAGCCATTGAAAAAACACTCTATGGCAATGCCCCCTCTGGGTTTACCGAAATTCAGAAGCTATCGGAACGCTTAGCGGAGCTTGAGGATGAAATCAACACCTCGACGGAACGCTGGCTCGAACTAGCTGAACTGGCGTCATAGAGGTTCTTCGCCGATTGTTATTTGAACAGGTCTGTGTTGCAAAACGATAGAGAGCGTTACAGGATTGAGATGCTTTCGGTCGTTTGAGCGAACGATCTGGTGAGACAATACGTACGCATCTCATCCTCATGGTGAGATATCGAATGCCCGTTGATTGGTATGCTGCCGTTTCTAACACAGCTTTATGCAACATTCATCAGCTTGGAATTCCGACCATCAGAACTCCCAACACTCAACTATTTCTGATGCTCAAGGCTCGACATCTTCATCTTCCATTCCAGACACTACCAACACATCTCATCTAGATACGTCACGCCTTCACATCCAAACCTTAGAGACTCCATCCACATCATCCGACAACCAAAGCGATGCTGAGATGATTATTCAAGGGTTAAATCAATCTCCCAAGACCCTACCCCCTCGATTCTTTTATGACGATTATGGTTCGCAGCTCTTTGAGCAAATTTGCCAGCTGCCAGAGTACTATCTGACGCGAACTGAAACCCAAATCTTTCAGCAATGTGCGGATGACATTGCTCGAATCACTGGAGACTGCGAACTAGTGGAACTAGGGAGCGGGAGTTCAACCAAAACTCGCATCATTCTGGATGCTTATCAGGCAGCTAACCTGCCCCTCCGGTATGTGCCCATTGACGTTAGTGCAGGCATTCTAAAAGACAGTGCTCATCAACTGCTAAGAGACTATCCCGACCTTAAGGTGTATGGCATTGTTGGCACCTATCAGCAGGCGCTCCAGACGCTGATGCCCTCCACCTTACCGAAACGATTGATCGCCTTTATTGGCAGCACCCTTGGAAACTTACGGCCAGAGTTTTGCGATCGCTTCTTAGCACAAATCTCGAATGCGCTCACTCCAGGCGATTATTTCCTGCTGGGTATTGATTTACAAAAGGATCCGTCGATTCTTGAAGCGGCGTATAACGATCGCCAAGGGGTGACAGCAGCCTTCAATCTGAATATGTTGACCCATCTCAATCGAAAGTTTGCTGCAAATTTTGAGGTAGACCAGTTTGAACATGTGGCGTTTTACAATGCGGATTTGAATCAAATCGAGATGCATCTCCGCAGCAAAGTTGCACAAGCGGTTTCGTTTGACGCATTAAACTTCACCACGCATTTTGATGCCGGAGAAACGATTCACAGCGAAGTGTCTCGCAAGTTTAATCTCCAACAAATGAGCAACCAGCTGCGATCGCACCATCTAGAAACAATCAAAGTTTGGACTGATGAAAAACAATGGTTTGGAGTCGTGCTTGCTCAGCGAATTGAATCCTAGATGATATGTGCTGAGAGGGGGGTCAGCTGTAGGGTGCTCTATTAGGCGGTTTGAGCAAAGAGAATGTCCCAATTTCTCTAGGTCAGCTGCTGAACGAGTGCAACGAGCCAAACCATTCTTGAGATGTAGAGACCTGCCTTTTGTAGCCGTACGCATACGATTAGGACATATCTTTTGAAAAGCCGTACTCTGCATGGCTTTTCAAAAGATATTTGGTTTGACTTGAGCGCGTAGCGCCACACTAGACTGCACTCAACTAACCCGATTGGATGATTGACTTTACTAAACGGTTTAGTAATATTAAAACATCAAAAATGTTGTTAAAGCGTTTAACTCAGGAGCAGCCTATGGATATGTCGATGCTTAGCTAATCATCCTCTCAGTAGAAAGGCATATTGATCAGCTAATGATTCAGGATGGCGATCGCCCTGAATCCGCTGAGTCGCCCTCAAAAACATTCTGGTAGTTGAACTAACGATTGCTTTGAATAAGACATCCAGACGAGGTGTGGTCAACATCATGTAGAGATAGAAACGCAGAAGAGATGCACGATCTTACTCGTGACTCATGGGAACCGCATTCTCAATATTGCTACCCAGATTCAGTCTATGAAAGGTAATCAGTCGGTAAACCAATTAAAGCTCACCGCTATTACTAGATAGGATTACGCCCCCACCTCATCAATCTTGAGCCCACGGTTGAATTGGTCAGATAGTTGAATTGGCCAAAACCTATCCGATTACGTTGCCTCGTGTTCGTTACTCATTTTGTACACCCATTGTTCTTGAGTAGAGGAACCATCATGAGAATACCGCCGAAGCCTCCTTCAGCACCCGTTCAAGATGGCATTATCCGATCATTGAAACAAGCTCCTCAAACCAAAGATGGGCTTGCAAAGGAACTCAATTGCCCAATGTCATCAATTCGGAATGCGTTGATTGCGTTGACAGCAGCAGGAAAGATAAGACCAACATTAATTCAAGACAATGTGCACTACATTCTTTGGGATGTAGAGAGCTAGCTGAATGCACAGGTATGTATTGATCCAGACCATGAATCTGGGCGCCTGAATTAATTTATCGTTTTAATCATTTCGGCTAGGGCACCAAGTATCAGGCAGTTCCTGAAGGCCGAGCCAAATGGCTCACCATCGTGTCTTAAAGGGACTAGCGACGGCGATATCTACACCATCACAAAACATTCATGATTGATAAGAATCACCGCAAATTACCTAAGTATTTATCTCATATCTTAGTTAGCCTTTTATCAACCCATCTCAGTTTCTTGGGTATCGCGATGATGGCAGAGCAGGCCCATTCAGCAGAAACGATTCATGTCAACCTTGGTCCGGTTGAGCGTACGATTTCTGTTGATGATATAGAAACCTTCGCGGAGGAAGGAGAGTTACCTGATGAACTGAAGGATTTAAATCGAGTGCTTGACGATGAAGTGATACAGCAAATTCGTCAACTATTGAAACAACCCATCGCGGTTAGTGCGCTTGAGGTCTCACAACTGACCTATGCGCCGCTTGGTGAAGATTTTCTGGAGCGATTGGGAACCATTATTCAAACCGAATCTGGACAGAACGGTTTTTACGCACTACGGAGCGCCGTCATTCTTGCATCAAATGAACCGGAAGGATTCACCTTGATCAACGGCTTACATTACTTCCCAACAGAGGGCATTCGAATTAACCTGGTGGCAGTTTTTGAGATTATCCGAGAACTGAATACGTTTACCAACATACGTGACACGACATTAGAAGCGATCGCCCGTCAATCGGCTCAGGAAATTGAATCGAGTCCGGATATTGATTTTTCTCAACTACCGGATTTGCAACAGCTTGGGGAATACGCTGTGCAAAAGCAAGAGCTGATCTTAACAGATGAATCGCGGTCTAGCTTACTCAATGCCAACGAGCGTCAGTTTAATGTAGATCTTTATTTACCTAACGATACGTCCCAGCCTGTCCCCGTCATTGGCATCTCTCATGGGTTAGGTGCGCAACGATCGGAGTTCAGCGTGTTAGCCAATCACCTAGCGTCTCATGGCTTTGCTGTCTTTGTTCCTGAACACGTTGGGAGTAATGCAGAACTCGGACAACTCATCCAATCAGGGCAATATTTTGGTAAGCCTGATGCCATTGAATTTATCGACCGCCCACAAGATATTTCTTTTGTGTTAGACGAACTTGAACGATTCTCTCAAACTGAATCTGATTTCCAAAATCGCCTGGATCTGAGTCAAGTGGGAATCATTGGTCATTCGTTCGGCGGCTACACGGCTCTTGCCCTTGCAGCGGGAGAAATTAATGAAGACCAGTTAGGTGAGACGTGTTCTAGCAATACCCCTACCCTGAACTTATCTTTAATCTTACAGTGCCAAGCGGTTGAGTTGCCGCCGGCCTCTATTAATTTGAGCGACTCTCGAATTTCAGCAATTTTGGCACTGAATCCAGTATCTAGCGCTGTTTTAGGTTCTGAAGGATTCAGCCAAGTTGATGTGCCGGTCATGATGGTTCAGTCGAGCCAAGACATTCTAACCCCGATGGTTCCTGAACAGCTGATTCCCTTTAGCTGGCTCACAACAGAAGATAAATACTTGGTGACGCTGGTTCCCGGGGGGCATGGATCTGCCAATCAAGCTGAAACCTTTGAGGAAAATCTGGCGAACTCACTGCTGACTGGCCCAAATACCGATTTAGGCAGTCGATATACACGAGCGTTGAGTGTTGCGTTTATGCAGCGATACGTCAGCAATCAATCCTCATACGCATCTTATCTCAACGCAGCTTACCCTGCCTACATGAGTCAAGAGATGTTGAATGTGAACTTGGTAACGAACTCCATTGAAATTCCTGGATTTAGCGATCGCCCAACTGCTTCCTTGCAGAACTAACGGTACTGCTTCGATAGTCCGTATTCCTTCAGCCCCTCGTCAAAACAAATCGGTCATACCAGTTTTACAGCACCAACTTTAATAGTTTGCATCTTTATAAAATCCTGAGGGAACCATCCATGGCTTCACGTTACGTCAATAACATGACATCACAGCTAATTGGCTCACTTTTGACACCTGTGTTGACCAGGCAGGGCGTTCAAGCTCGAACCCTAAAGCTTTACAAACAATTCGGCTCAAGGGCTGACGTCCCAAATCTTGATACTCCCATGAGTGATGTTCATGGTTGGTCAGATGGAGAGAAAAGTAACGAGGGTAGCCATTTCTCCCTTCAAAGCATAGCGGACGGGATAAGTATCTATCCATACAGCCCATTGAGAAAAGGATTTAATCGTGAACTTGAAGAGGGCGATCGCCTACCCTGTGTTGAAGGTCTGAATAATTTCGAGCCGCTTAAATATCTGGATTGGCACATACAGATCTATGGACTTGCATCCAATGATTTAGAAGCGTGTGCTAAGTCATTGGATCTCGCTGTGTTCACCTTTCCATTAATCCCTGAAGTATTGACAAAGGGACTGACTCAACATACGGCTTATCTTATTCAGCCAGACGGATGCATTGATCTAGTTTTGCCAACTCAGGATGTGGAAGAACTTATTGCTTATGTGAATTCACAAAGCTTCAGTCGTCACTCACATCTTGCACCTAGGTTTTGTAGGTGTGCGACAGGTGCCTACAAAACCCGAGTGCAAGATTGAGTTATAGCAATTAGTGGCGATCGCTACGGAAACTCTGGATGACTTGATCGATAACTCCATCAATGGTGAAATCATCACCCATCCATTATTCTTCTCTTGATTTGTCATGCTTGTCACCCAACACCCCGTCTTCCGGCGGTTCTGGTATCCGCTCATGCCCATGTCCCATCTGCAAGAGGGCTGTATTGGGGCAGAGCTGTTAGGCCAGCGTCTGGTCATCTGGCTTGACAAAGACGGACATCCTGGCGCAGTGGAAGATCGCTGTTGCCATCGAACTGCACAGCTTTCTCAAGGATGCGTCGTTGACGGTAATCTTCGTTGCCCCTATCACGGCTGGGTCTTTGATGCAGGCGGACACTGCATCGACGTGCCACAGCGCCCCAATCAACCGATTCCTGACAGCTATCGAGTCCAGTCGTTTCGCTGTCAGCCGCGCTATGGCTATGTGTGGGTCTGTTTAGATGAGCCACTAACCGACATCCCAGACATTCCAGAAACGACCGATCCACAGTTTCGCCAAATCCATCAGTTCTACGAGCCATGGGACTGTGCCGGATTGCGGCTGATGGAAAACTCCTTTGACAATGCCCATCCACACTTTGTCCATGACAAAACCTTTGGCATTCAGCAAGAGCCAATTCCACCGGAACCAGATGTGTGTGAAGAAACAGATGAGGGGCTGCT
>JBCBLF010000286.1:0-5921 GCA_038520475.1 Cyanobacteria bacterium J06627_8 | reverse complement strand
GTTAATGCCAAGAGTTTCTGGCGATCGCGCGGATTATCGGGTAAGTCCTCTAGATTGAGCTTGGTCAGCAACTCTACATAATCATTCAAAATGCTGTCTGGCGTCTTTTCTAACTTGGAATACATCGACAAGGCATCTTCTCGAAGTCCAACGTAGTTCCCCAAAGACTTCGACATTTTTTGGACGCCATCGGTACCCAGCAAGATCGGCATCAGAAGACCAAATTGAGGACGCTGCTTAAAGTGCCGCTGTAAGTCTCGCCCAACGGCTAGGTTAAATTTTTGGTCAGTGCCGCCCAGTTCAACATCGGCCTCAACCGCAACAGAATCATAGCCCTGCATTAGCGGGTAAAGAAATTCATGAAGATAGATCGGGGTTTCATTGCGATAGCGCTCAGCAAACCCTTCCTTTGCCAACATCTGCCCCACTGTCATGGTGGTCAACAGTTCTAGAATCTTGCCCAGATCGAGTCCTGATAGCCACTCCGAGTTATACCGAATCTCTAGCCGTCCTGGAGTATCAAAATCTAGAATCGGACGGACCTGATCTAGATAGGTCTGGGCATTTTGTTTCACGTCCTCTTCGGTCAGTTGACGACGGACCTCTGATTTCCCCGTTGGGTCACCAATTTGCGCGGTGAAGTCTCCGATGATGAGAACAGCGGTGTGTCCGGCATCTTGAAACGCTCGCAGTTTCCGAAAAACGATGCTGTGGCCAAGGTGAATCTCTGATCCCGTTGGATCAATCCCAAACTTAATGCGAAGGGGGCGATCGCTCGCTTCTGCATTAGAGATAATGCGCTGAACTAAATTTTCGTCAGGATTTTTCGAGTCTGGCTGCTCTGGGAAAATTTCACTGGTGCCTCGATACAGCCAAGACCGAATAGAATCAAGATCAATCGCCATGAATCAGTAATGGGTGAGAATGTCGTACTAAACAATGTTCCATCCTACAACTAAACCTACAGGACTTAACGCTTCACGATATCAACCACCTACACCTCGACGTAGGTCTGAATACGCGTTGCGACGTCGTTCCTGAAGACAATGCGGGTTTAAAGAAAATGAGTTGGAATATAGGAACAGCGGATGGGGAGGGAAATAACCGGCTCACAATACCGAGAAATCATAGATAAACCTTAACCAATCCTGGTCAAACTGCCGGGTCTTTTCATCCAGGCTGCTTTAACAAAATCTATCAAAACGAGACGATCTCAGTATTTTGCCTAATCATGAATGATACAAACCCATAAATTGTCTAGATTAGGATTCAGCTGTCCATCAGTCGCATCCCGTGATGATGATGGGCTATGCCGACATTCATTGGCTATACTCACGACATTTCACTGATTACATCACCGTTAAGACACAACTGATTTATTTAAAGGAATCGTTAACGCTGTGGCCTCAAATACCTATCACAATCAAAAAAACACCGATCGTTCTACCGCTGCGTCTAAACGATCGTCGGGGCCACCGGATCAGCAAACCCGTGGGCGATCGCCCAAGAAACAGGGTGCAGGATCAGCAATTTTCAACTTCGCTCAGGCCGTCGGAAAAGTCACCGCAGGCACCATTCTCACCGTCACCATGCTTGGCAGCTCAGTCGTCGCTGGTGGCTTGATGGGCCTCGCCGTCAGCTTTCGAAATCTACCAGATGTCCGAGTGCTCAAAAACTACATTCCAACCGAGACCTCTTATATCTATGACGTCAACGGGACGCTTCTAAACAACATTCATGATGAAGCCAACCGTGAAATTGTTGACCTTGAGGAGATTTCACCCAATCTCAAACGCGCAGTACTCGCCATTGAAGACAGCAACTTCTTTGTACATCACGGCATTAACCCACCCAGCATCGTCCGGGCATTTTTGGCGAATTGGGAAGAAGGTGAAACCGTCGAAGGCGGCTCAACGATCACCATGCAGTTGGTCAAAAACCTCTTCCTGTCGCCCGAAAAAACCATCAGCCGAAAAACTGCCGAAGCTGTTCTCTCGCTCCGATTAGAGCAAATTTTCGGCAAAGAAGAAATTTTAGAGATGTACCTCAATCAGGTCTATTGGGGACACAATACCTACGGCGCTGAAACGGCAGCTCAGAGCTATTTCAACAAATCAGCGAAAGATTTATCGATTGCTGAGTCCGCGATGATGGCCGGACTGATTCAAGCACCCGAAAGTTATAGCCCCTTCATCAACTATCAGTTAGCGAAACAGCGCCAAGCCATCGTCCTTGAGCGCATGTATCGCCTGGACTGGCTCACCCAAGAGGAATACGAAGCGGCCAAAAGCGAACCCATTCGCCTCGGACAAGTCACGTCCTTTCGAGCTAGCCTGCTGCCTTACATTACAGATGCAGTCGTTCAAGAATTAACCAATCGATTTGGACGCGATGCCGTACTACGCGGCGGCATGCGTGTGCAAACGACCATTGATGCCGATTTTCAGCAGATGGCCGAGAATACGGTCAGAGAAGCCTATCAAACGCTGCTCATTCAACGCGGACTCCGGGCTGATCAAATTGCGCTGGTGGCTGTCGACCCACGGACTCACTTTGTCAAAGCAATGGTGGGAGGAATCGACTACAAAACCAGCCAGTTTAACCGAGCCATTCAAGCGAATCGGCAACCGGGTTCCGCCTTCAAACCCTTTGTTTATTATGCAGCTCTGGCCTCAGGTCGTTACACACCCGAGTCAACGATCAATGATTCACCCGTCACTTACCCCGATGGCAGAGAACCCTATTCTCCACGCAACTACGACAACCGCTTCTATGGTTCCATGACGCTCCAACGAGCCCTCGAATACTCACGCAATGTTCCGGCTATCAAGTTAGGCCAAGACGTAGGACTCAACCGAGTCATTGAAATCGGTCGTGCATTGGGTATTCGCAGTCCTATCGAACCGGTGACGTCTCTACCCCTTGGCGCCGTTGACCTCACTCCATTGGAAATGGCCGGATCATTTGCCACGTTTGCAAGCGGCGGATGGCACTCTGATCCCACCCTAATCATTCAAGTCAGTGACAGCAACGGAAATGTGCTGCTTGATAACACCCCAGATCCTCGCCTGTTGCTCGATCGGTGGGCCGTAGCCTCCCTCAATCAAATGCTTCAAGGTGTGATTGCTCAAGGCACAGGCACTGCCGCTCGGCTCGATCGGCCAGCCGCAGGAAAAACAGGTACAACCTCCTCTGAACGCGATATCTGGTTTGTTGGCTACGTTCCTCAGCTATCCGTTGCCGTCTGGGTTGGTAACGACGATTATCGTCCGCTGCAACGGGGAGCCACTGGCGGCACCCACGTCGCCCCCATCTGGAAGCTATTCATGGAACGAGCATTAGAAGGCGTCCCGGTGGAAACGTTTGATCCGCCATCAAACTTTGAGCGTCCACAGCCGATCTAACTGCAATGTGTATCGTTAGACAGCTGAACCTGGGCAATCCCCTTTAATTTTCTCTGTCTAGCATTTGAGGAAGAGTTAGAAGAAACGATCAAGGATTAGGGGCGATCGCCCCTCTTGCGTGCTTAGGTGTAGAAGACAGCATCGTAAGTCTGACAACAGCTCATTTTCCCCAGAGGCGAGATAGCGTGAAAGCTTCTAGACGACCTAGCGATCGCTCAAACCGATGGCAATCTTTCAAAAAACGCTTGCTTCAAATTGTGGGAATTGGCGTCTTGGCGCTCAATCTCATGGCCTTTGCCGGAGCCTACGGCATGACCCACTACAGCACACCCGAACAGTGGACCCTAGGGTTACCGAAACCAGCAAGCCCGAATCTTCCATCAGATATCGGGCTAGATTATGTAACACACCGGTTGTCGATGAGCGACGCGGAATGGCTAGAGGCTTGGTTCGTGCCTGCCCAACAGGCCCAATCCAACGGAACTGTGTTGTTATTTCCAGGTAATGGCGGCAGCAAAGCGAAACAGCTTTTGGCGTCGACCCAATCATTTCACCAATTAGGGTATGACGCCTTTCTTGTGGATTTTCGAGGGGTAGGGGGTTCGAGTGGCAACACCGGAACGATCGGGATGCGCGAAGCGAAGGACGTCGCCTTTGCGTTGAATGCAGCGCCAAACTTACAGCTTAAGCCTCCATATATCCTCTATGGCATATCGATGGGAACCTCCGCCATTCTTAAGGCTGTTGCACAAGAAGGAATTGAGCCCAACGCCATTATTCTGGAGTTACCATTTGCCCGACTGATTGACGCCGTGAGGAGTCGGTTGCGTGACGTCAGATTTCCCACCTTTCCGATGGCGGAGCTAATCGTGTTTTGGGGGAGTGTTCAACATGGCTCAAATGGTTTTGCCCATAATCCGGTCAATTACGCCCGCCAGGTTGAACGTCCAACGTTGCTTCTACACAGTGAATTTGACAAGTGGACAACCACTGAGGAAATTAATCAAATTTTCGAGAATTTGAGCGGTGAGAAACAACTGGTGATCTTTCCTGACGTTGGGCACAACTTGCTGGTCACGGTTAATCAATCCTTATGGGAACAGAGCATCAATCAGTTTCTCAACAGCATTTAACCTGATAGAAATACGGTCGCGACACATGCTTTAGCAATCCAAAATTCAAAATCTAAAGCCTAAAATCGTATCACTCGTTGATTTTTTCCATCACCGCAGTAAACAGCTCATCAAAATTCGAGTCTTGATGCATTTCAGGAGTCAATGCATTCATATCTTTTAGCGTATTGGTCAGTTCGGCGACCGTGGCACGAATCTTGTGATAAAAGTCTATATCGTCACGGAAACCCTGAAGGTTTGCCTGTCCAACTGATTGCATCGCTTCATTCAATTCTGAAATCTGCTCTTCCCAATACCGAACATAGCGAATACGCTTAATAGGTTTGAAGATTTGAGCATCTTTCAGCACGATTGGGAAAATGCGATCATAAAAGTTGCCGTTTCGAGCAATTTCTATCAGTTCAAACATGCAACTTTCAGATTCCAGGTATTTTTCACTGATGACGGCAATAATCGCTTTCCCTGCACCGAGTTGTCGCATAAATGCTCGAATTCGATCTTTATAAGTCACATCACGGTTATCTCGAATAATGGTGACACCACGTCTCTGGAATTCTTCATCAAGCAAGTCAACAATTGCCTTGCTTTCTTCACTCCAGTTGTATGAAACAAAGATTTCTTTTGAGGCAGGTTTCTTTGGTGTAGCCGATCGCTGTTGCGACGGAATTCGCTCTACTAGAGACTGACGTGATCCCTGTGGTTCGATGCCGTCAAGGAGGGCTTTGACGCTCACAGCTTCGTTATGACCTTCGGGGATAAACTCGCTGATGCCTTTGCTCTCAAGCATAAGCAAGTGGTCATAGCTGATAGGCGGAACATGAGGTTGATTAGGCAGGGGCACCCGCTCTTGAACCTCATCGCTGATACCTTTGATGGTGTTGTGAATGGAGCGAAACTGAGTACGAATGGCCCCGAGTAGGCTGCGGCGTGTGTTGGGATTGCCAGTAATGCGAATAAAGATTTTCTTATCTTCTCGATCGGCTTTGACGAGAGCAATGCTGCCGTCTGCTTCAAGTACCACGCCATTGCGCCAATAGGTGCTTTGTCGAATGAGGAGGTGCATCCGCACAATAAAGCGAGACATCACGCTACTGGGCAAGACGGGATAATGATATTCAAAGGCGAGAGCATCCTCCCAATCACCGGTGTAGGGTTCTTCTTTGGGCAGTAAATCGGGGATAAGAAACTGTTTATCATCGGCACTGTCCATCGGGAAGCATAGCTCGAACTTCTCCATCATGTTGATGATGAATCGATGCTTATCGCGGGGATAGCTGGTGCGATCGAGAATGTCGCTGAGCAGGCGTCGCTTCAGGACTCCCTTGAACTCGGTCATCATCAACATGATGGAGAAGTTTGAGTTATGCTTCCCGATGGACAGTGC
>JBCBLF010000285.1:0-5934 GCA_038520475.1 Cyanobacteria bacterium J06627_8 | reverse complement strand
TCAACATCGTATTGAAGCACACTCAGTGCTTGGGCTCCTATTGCTTTGGATAGAATTCTGACCGACAGCACGAAGTAGTTTATGATCTGGCTTTGAATTTAATCAAAACCTGATTTTTACTCATCGGCGTGTACCCATTGGAGGGGTATTGATCGAGATGGCGCACGATCATGACGGGGGGAACCACTCGACAGGTAAAAAATTCGGTGACCACCGTTCCATCTCCAAGGGTACGGAAGCTCGGCTGCAACACCTCAGGACAATCATCCCAATAGGGCTGAATCGCTGAGGGAACTTTATCAATTAACCGATGATGAGACCAGCGTTGGAACACACCTTTCGCACCAAATTCAAGAAGCTCTCTCCGAAAAATAGAGGCAATAAAAAAAGAAACGGTCGAGCGATCGCCTTCAAGAGCATCCATGACATTCGGTAGTGCTTCAGGCGGATGAGGAGGAGACTGAGCTCCGTTTGCGGCTTCAAGGGCACGTTCTAAATATTCCGTTGTGCAGTATTGTTCTGGCACGGCCCACGACGAGCCTTTCCCATCGGTGTCTTTCTGAAAGGTAAAGCTGACGAGTCGAACCTTGGGTTTCAGCATCAGGCCAGGCAGCTTAAACAATACATCTGCCGGATTCGTGCCGCTAATGATCCATATTCCTCCCTCAGGAACAGTGGATAAATCGGTCTCGAAATCTGCAACTCCGCCCATATCAAAAATGCTACCCAACGCGCCTAGAGAATCAGGTTCTGGAACGTTTGAATCGTCATCTGATGAGAAAAACTGAGACGAGAGTGATTCAACTTCGCTCTTGTGAAAACTTTTTTGGATATATTTCCTAACCTTGCGGAGAGGGGCTACAGAAAAGGTTTGCATGGTGCATCTGTTATGGATGAGCAGACCAATATGAATGAGCAGACCAGATTAGATCTCCCGATTCTAACTTAAGGGAGACTCGTTAAACAGCATGGTGCCGGTTCTCAGATCTGTTTGGTACATGCGCGACAGCTTCTTCAAGACTGTATCCTCCTGACTGGCACAATATATTATTATGCGGCAAATTATGCGGCAAAAATATGTGACAGCTAGCGAGAAAATGTAGATGGTAAGAGGCTATCGCTACGACATACTCCAAGGCCAGTAGAGGATCATCCGGTTAAGGATTGCTAGAAATCTGAAAATTTGGTGACAATGATGAGAATGTCCATGTCTTCTCCATCACCTCCATCATTCGTCGCATCGTTTGCCATTGACGATGCGATTATCGGTTGGTAGTCCTGCAAACTTAGAATGCCCATGAGGTCGGATTGTTCATCGTCATCTCAAGGAATGTTGTGCGATCGCCCCTGAAATTACTCAATTGATGCGCGGGTTGAACGCATTATTCGTCTTGATTTTCGTCATCCTCGGTGTTCACCGATTCATGAGCGAGCCCTTCTGTGTCGGGGGCTGTTTGCTCAGGCTGAGTGAGGATAATGCGCGCCTGACCTGGCTCGATGCGATGGCTCTGTTGACGGACAACAGAGGTTGACTGGTATGGGTCAAAATATTGCCCGAATTCTTCACGCACCTGATCAACACGAGTCCGCGTTTTTTCGACTTCTTCGTCAAGCAAATCAACCTTCACCTGTTGCTCAAAATTATAGGAAACCAGCCGAACGAGCCCAAACGAAGCGGCGATCGCCAGCATAAGGTTGACCGCGACAGCAGCGTATGACTCAATCTCAAATAATCGCCGCTTGGTTTGATAGCGTTCTCGTGAAGACGACATCCGTGGTTATTCCTCAAGTGAGTCGGGGAAGGATACTGGCACCAGCAAGCCATCACATATTAGGGAATGGCATCAATGATTGCAGTAGATCATTGAGTTAGCAATGGCACGATTGCTTGAATTGAGCATTTATCGCGCAACGACCATGCCTAGTCGCATCCTACCGTAAGTCCTTTTAGAATGCCCATGATGGGTGAAATTATGATGTGGTCACGGCCTAGAATCCCTTAGCACACGTCCGTTGTCTGACATGTACGACGTGGCAAATCCTTATTTCTGCATGATGGTTTGAGAAGATTGCCGAGTTGGGTCACATGTGTCCTGCAAGCCTATGTGGGACAGCAATAAAAAAGAGCAAAAAAAAAGAGAAAAAAAAAGAGTGCGAACAATCGCACTCTTCTCTCAATAGGCACTAAAGCTGAATCACGATTCAGCACATAACTGAATTGAATCAGGCGACTGAAACCAGTCGCCTGATTCAATTCTGATTATTTCAATCTACTTGTATAGTTCAGTTCCTAGGCGAAGTGCAAGGAAACCAGGAATGACAGCGATTAAAAGAGCAATAAAAACTTGAGCGTCTGACATTGATTTTTATCTCCTATGTTCAAGAATAATTTGACGGTCTGCCCTGCATCGTGATGGTTGTCCAAGCATGTGCCAGCAAAGAATGACACTCTAATGCGGGTGAGCACGCCAATCGATTCACGCTTGCGAGTACGACGTTAAAACATCCTACTCCTCAACACTTTGGAATAAATTTGTCCCTTTGAGACAAAAGTCGTTACAGAGTTTAATACAACGGCTGCTCTATCATCTGAAAATCGCGTTGGGCGATCGCCCGTGTGGTGGGTTCTTCATAGACGCTGTTGATTGATGCCACTCCATCGCTACTCCTGCCCAATGTTGTACCGAACCAGGGAGAAGAAATGCTGAGTGACGACTGACGCTTGTGTTCGAGTTGAGGAGCCACTATTATCAGCTCGTCCCTTGTAACACCAACGCTGATGGGATTTTATTCAACGGTAATTTTTCCTCGATTGCTCGACTGGACCATGTCGAACACGGAAATGGCGGCCTGTCGCGAATCACTTCTTCGTGAGGTGACGGGTAACGTCCTTGAAATTGGCTTTGGCACCGGTCTAAATCTTCCCCACTATCCATCAACGGTCGAGAAAATTACGACTGTCGATGCCAATCCAGGTACGCGGAAATTAGCTCAAAAACGTATTCAACAGTCTAATTTGACAGTTGAATCTCGGATTTTGAACGGAGAAACACTGCCGATGCCCGACTACTCATTTGACAGCGTTGTGAGTACCTGGACGCTGTGTAGCATCGTCAATGTTCAGCAGGCGATCGCCGAAATCTATCGAGTGCTTAAGCCCGGAGGCAAGTTTTTCTTTATTGAGCATGGCCTGAGCGATAAACCCAAGATTCAAGTTTGGCAAAATCGCCTAAACCCAATTCAACGCGTGATTGGTGACGGCTGCAATCTCAATCGCAACATTCAAGTTTTGGTCGCCCACGAGTTTGAATCCGTCACGGTTGACCGCTTTGACATGAAAACTCTGCCCAATACGGTGGGTCACACCTACAAGGGCGTTGCGACGAAGCCTGTTGCATCTCACCCTTGAGCGAGCGGTTCACGACCACGATTCATCGCTCGATACATCCAATGTTGGGCAGACTTGCAAAAGGAGAATAATCGCGATATGTGTGGAGCATTCTTCGGCATGATGCCCCGATAACTGGTTAAACATAACCCATTGACATCGATCCACTGACACTGACCCACTGACTGCTGTGAGCACTGTTATTCAGTCCATTACTTTCGAAAACGTGATTCGAATTTTGCTTCCCGTCGTGATGATGTTGGGGGGCGTTGTCTTGGGGTTCTTTGTCGAACGACAGGGGCTACGGCGACTTCGAGACCTATCCGGCAAGTTTGGGTGGGGCGGCGCAGATGTCATCATCAATTCTCTAAAAGGGCTGATTCTCCTGTGGTTTGTCATTGGTGGGGCCTTTGCAGCGCTATCAACTGTGCCGCTGGATGACAGTCTTGTGCTTACGATTCAACGCATATTTTTGGCGTTGGCGATCGCCTCGGGTACGCTCATTGTTGCCCGACTGGCAGTTGGCTTTGTCCGCTACTTCAGCGAAACCAAGGGAGCCGGCAATCTCACGTCTCTGTTTGAGATGCTGACCCGGATTGTGATTTTCACCTTGGGTGTGTTGATCATCTTGCAGTCTCTAGGGATTGCTATCACCCCATTGTTGACCGCCCTTGGCATTGGCGGCGTGTCGTTAGGACTCGCATTTCAAAGCACGCTCACGAATTTTCTGTCTGGGCTCAACCTTGCAACGTCGAACAAAATTCGCGTCGGTGATTATATTCAACTGGATACCGGTGAAGACGGGTATGTGGTCGATATCGCGTGGCGACACACCATCTTGCAAGACATTCGCGACAACATGGTCGTGGTGCCCAACACCCGCGTGCTCAACAGTGTCTTCAAAAATTATGGCTTGCCTGACAAAGAAGCCCTCATCATCCTGGAGGTGGGCGTCAGTTACAACGCGGATCTCGATCTCGTTGAACACATTGCCCTTGATATTGCCAATCAGGTCATGAATGAGGTTGAGGGCGGCGTTCCCAACTCTGATCCGTGGATTCGGTTCAAGGAGTTTGGATACTTTTCCATCACGATGACGGTTTATCTGCGCATCCGTGAATATTTCGATCATCTGGTGATTCGGCATGAGTTTATCAAGCGCCTGCACAAGCGTCTGCGCAGCGAAGGCATTGAGATGCCCTATCCAATCAAAAGTTCCTTTATTCCGATGCCCATTGACTCAACCCATCGAAATCAATTGGTGCCTGAGGATGGGGTCTTTGATCTACCCTTCATTAAAGATGAGTAAGGAACAGAGCATTGGCTGACAACGCGTGTGAGAGGTCTGTCCCGTTTGAGCATCGACCCGCGTCGCGACACACCTATGCCACACTACCGCGCCATTCCCTGATTCTCTGTGCTTCACTGGTTCACAATCCTGCGAATTTAGGCGGGCTCTGTCGGCTTGCAGAGGTGTTTCGCCTGGAATGCCTAATGATGTCAAGTTTGGCGATCGCCCAAGATGCTGCTTTTCGGAAAACGGCGGTTTCGGCCCATCATTGGCAGCCGATGATGGCCTGCACTCCCCACGAACTGCCGACTCGTTTCGACCACTATCGTCAGCAGAACTATCAGGTGATTGGTCTCGATTCAACCCAACACACCACTCCCATCACGTCGTTTGCTTTTCCAAAGCAGGCCATTCTCCTCTTAGGCCAAGAACTCACCGGGTTGCCGACTCCCATCATCGAGCAATGCGATCAGGTGGTGACCATTCCCCAATATGGACTCGTCGAATCGCTGAACGTTCAACATGCAGGGGCGATCGCCATTTATGAATATTTGAAACAGCATGTCGATAGTCCTGACTCTCACAAAGACACGCTGTGACAGAGAAAGCTGTCGATTGAGTAAAGCAAGAGAACTTCTGAAACATTCACGTCGTACATCTACCGATTGCAACAATGTGTTCGATTGAAATGATGAATTTTCATCCGTGGTATTAGGCAATTATTAAATACGTTGGATTAGATTTATTGCCATTAAAGTCGTTTTTTAGATGAATAAAAAGAATGATTCTGTATCAAGTTAGTGTCTGAATCAATAAAAATTAATAAACATGATCGAATGATTGTTAGCCCCGTTATAACTCCTGAAAAGCAGAGAATTCTACGGTGGAGAAAAATATACATTCATAAGCTATGAATTCTTCTGGGCAAGGTTTAGTCTCGTCACAACTCGACAAACAACTCAAGCATATAACGAAGAGATGCGAGTCCTGAACTGCAATATAGGTTCAAAATCCACATCTCTTGATGTATTTTACTAAGCCAAATACTGGCCCAGTAGAAGGAATTTAACAGTCGTGTTTATTTCATTCATTGGCATCGACTCTTTGGCCTTTCTAATGAAATAAACGCTCCATAAAAACCTTGATTTAATTCCGTATTGACTGACATTAAAAAGCGATCGCCAAGCACCGTGCGTTATCAGCGGTGATGGAGTCGTTTGTCCGATTTCAAGTCGAATTTTCCCAAAGAAAGCAA
>JBCBLF010000284.1:0-5960 GCA_038520475.1 Cyanobacteria bacterium J06627_8 | reverse complement strand
ACGATTGCTACTATTTATCTTAAAACCATCTACTGGTTTGGCTTGTACACTTAACGTTACCACGCCTCACCTATAACCATCGAGCCATGTATGAAATACTCAAGTCTGTCCATCAAGTCAAAGATTCTACGTCTCTGGTGAAACCGCTTTGACTGGAATTTCGATGATAAACTCGGTGCCTTCTCCTGGTGTTGACCGGCAGGTGAGTCGTCCTTGATGGCGTTCAACGATGATCTGATAGCTGATCGACATGCCTAAGCCCGTTCCTTGACCAACTGGTTTTGTTGTAAAAAACGGGTCAAAAATAGAGCGTTGAATCTCCTCTGGGATGCCAGGGCCATTATCGCGAACCGAAATTTGGACAGCATTGCGATCGCTAACAGCACAGGTTGAGATCCAGATCTGGCTTGGGTATGCATTATTAGTGTCTGAGCTGCGCTGTTTATCTCGTTCATCAAGTGCATCAATCGCATTTGACAAAATGTTCATAAACACCTGATTAAGCTCTCCCGCATAGCATTCGACATCCGGTAGCGGGTGGTAGTTTTTGTGTAACTGAATCACAGGCCGATTAGAACTGGCCTTGAGTCGGCTTTGGAGAATTAGAATCGTGCTATCGATACCTGAATGGACATCGATAGCTTTGACTTCGGCTTCGTCTAATCGAGAAAACGTGCGAAGCGATGAAATAATTTCACGAATTCGATGGGTCCCCATTTGCATGGAGTTCAGCAGTCTCGGTAGGTCATCGAGCAAGAAATCGAGCTCAATTTCTTCAATCAGATCTTTGAGTTCGTCGCTCGGATTGGGGCAGTAAGCTTGATACGACTGAACAATGGACAGTAAATCATCAATGTAGGTGCGAGCGTAACTTAAATTCCCATGAATAAAGTTGACGGGATTATTGATTTCATGGGCTACTCCAGCGACCAGTTGACCCAGGCTCGACATTTTTTCAGTTTGAATGAGCTGGGTCTGCTTTTGCTGTAAATCTTGAATGAAATGTTCTAGACCGAGAGCTTTTTGTTCAAGTTCATCCTCATAATTTTTTCTCTGGGTCACGTCTTCGAATGTGCCCATGATGCCAACGACGATTCCCGCCTTATCATAGAGCGGAACTTTGTTGGTATCACACCAAATATGACTGCCATCGGTCCGCTGTTGAGGTTCGAGGAGATGGTACTGTGCTGTTTTCGAGGTCATGACCAATTGGTCATTTTTTCGATAAAGGTCGGCTTCTTTGGTAGTCCAAGGCAAGTCATAATCGGTCAACCCAATGATTTCGTCAGGATTGTTAAGCCCTGCAGCTTCAGCAAAATTTTGGTTACAGCCTAGATAGACGGACTCACGATCTTTCCAAAAAATAGCCATCGGAATAGTGTCGAGAATCTTCTGAAGTAAGCGTTGAGCTGCTGGAGCGGGTTTATCTGAATAAGGTTGTGTGTCATACAGGCGATCGCCAACAGGGCGACACACCTCATAGAAGAGCATCTGTCGATCACCATCAGCAATGACTGAAACGGTCACTTCAGCCAGAAATGGGCGATGGTCGGCGGCTTTATAGCACCAGTTAAATCGATGGCATCCCGGTTGAGGAGAAGAAGCTAATAGCGGATGAGCTGAACGGTCAGAGGTATGGTATTGACTTGAATGAGAAAGCTGATGATGAGAACACTGCAACAAGTCGGCTTCGGTATAGCCAAACAATCGAGTTGCCGCCTGATTGCATCCGACAAGGCGATCGCCCTGCCAAATTAAAGTCGCATCAACAGCCTGCTCAAACAATTGATTGAACAAGTTGCTTCCCTTATCGGCTGGGAACAGGTTTAACTGGTCAGAATACAACAACGGTTCAGGAGTCATACGCTCTCTTTGACCTCTGGGTTTACCGATGAAAACATGTTCATGGGCTACCAGAACCACAGTAGCTCGTCAAAAAAAATCCAGAGCTTTCTATAAGCTTTGTATACCCAACAGCACCCAATTGCTCACAAACTCAAATGCTTTTCTTCATGGCCAGAAACGTGCCGTTAGTGTGCAGCTACATTGAACCCAGAAAAGGTGTTCCACACTACAATCATTAATCGATGAGCCCCATACCAATGTTTGAAAGGATTGTGTAGCATCGCTTTCAAACGAACTAAAATTGATAGCCCAATATGGGAAATAGACGGTTAGCGTCCCATCTGATCACTAACGACCCAAGGCGTGTTTGGAATCCTTTCAATATTTTGCGGTACTGACTACAGTCTATAGAATAAAACTCTTAAACAATGCACAATGATGAGATTCCTGCACCGATAGCAAGAGCACTATGAACAACAGTCGGATCGCGGCCCTAGTAGGCATAACTTTATCGGCAAGTGTGCTGGGGGGAATGGCCTGCATGCCTAGCCCCGAGAGCACAGACCCAGCAACCAGTGAATCAACGTCTACGACAGCAGATTCAACTGTCCTCAGGCTGCTATATTGGCAAGCTCCGACGATTCTCAATCCACACTTATCGACTGGATTCAAAGATTCTGAAGCGAGTCGCATTACGCTAGAACCATTGGCAAGTTTTGACCAAGACGGAAACATGATCCTGTTCCTGGCTGAAGAAGAACCCACCTTAGAAAATGGTGGGCTATCGGAAGATGGCACCGTCGTTATCTGGAAGCTCAAGCAAGATGTGTCCTGGTCAGACGGAACTCCCTTTACGGCCGCTGATGTCGTCTTCACCTACGAATTTCTCACCAACCCTGATGTCGGAGCAACCTCTGCTAGGGCTTACGAGGTTGTCGAGTCAGTGGTTGCATTGGATGATCACACGGTAGAGGTGACGTTCAAAGAACCGAATCCAGCTTGGTTCTTAGTATTTATGGGCGGAGGCGGTATGATTTTGCCTCAGCATCTTTATGCCGATTACAACGGAGCAAATGTACGCGAAGCTCCAGCAAATCTGATGCCGGTTGGAACGGGGCCCTATCGAGTCATGGAATTTAGCCCAGGGGATGTGATAGTGTTTGAGCCCAATCCCAACTATCGAGATGCCGATGAGTTGGCGTTTGAGCGAGTCGAGCTCAAGGGAGGAGGTGATGCAACCTCAGCTGCGCGAGCAGTCATGCAAACAGGAGATGCTGATTTTGCCTATAATCTCCAGGTTGAAGTGAATGTGCTGGAGCAATTCACTGGGGCAGGCAAATTGGAAGCTGTCTATAGCGCTCAGATGGAGCGGATTTTGTTGAACCAAACCGATCCAAACCAGGCAACAGCGGATGGAGTGCGATCGCACCTCGATTTTCCCCATCCGTTTTTGACTGATCCGCTGGTCCGTGAAGCCATTAGTCTCGCGATTGATCGTGAGACCATTGCCGAGCAGCTTTATGGACCCTCTGGGCAAGCAACATCGAACCTTGTGGTTGCGCCACCGAACTTTGTTTCACCGAATACGGACTACAGCCTTGACCTGGAACAAGCGGCTGCTCTCCTAGATGAAGCAGGATGGGTGGATAGCAATGCAAACGGCACCCGGGATAAGGACGGCGTTGAGATGAATGTCGTATTCCAGACATCGGTGAATTCAATTCGGCAAAAGACTCAGGAGATTGTGAAACAGTCACTCGAATCAATTGGCATTGGTGTGGAATTGAGGAGTATTGATGCCAGCATCTACTTCTCGGGTGACCCGGCGAATGATGATACCGTTGAAAAGTTTTATGCAGACATCCAGATGTATACAACGGGGAACACCAGTCCAGACCCTAGCGATTATCTAAAGACATTCACCTGTTCAGATATTCCACAGCCGGAAAACAACTGGCTCGGACTTAATTCAGCTCGGTATTGCAACCCTGAGTTTGATGCTCTTTGGGAATCGGCTGCATCTGAATTGGACCCGGAGCGTCGCGAAGAGCTGTTTATCGAAATGAACGACATATTGGCAGATGCGCGTGTTGTACTGCCAGTGATCCATCGGGCTGAAACGGTTGGCGCGAGCGATCGCCTCCAGGGACTGAATCTAACCCCATGGGATCAGCGAACCTGGAACATTGCAGAGTGGAGCAAGGAATAGGTAGTAATTGTTACCCATGCCCCAATATCTGCTGAAACGTATTCTGATTTCGATTCCAACACTGCTTGCGATTAGCCTGGTTATTTTCTTAATTTTGGCGTTGGCACCTGGCGATCCGCTGGCCGAAATTGCGAACAACCCGTCGATTTCTGAAGCCGTCCGAGACAATATTCGACGAGCCTATGGGCTTGATCAGCCGATTCATGTGCGCTACGTCAAATGGCTATGGGCGTTGCTTCATGGCGATTTAGGCTATTCCTTTAACAGCCGGAGTCCCGTGATTGGGTTGATTTGGCAGCGACTGCCAACGACGTTATCTGTGGTCGGGGTTGCCTATGGCATCAGCATTCTACTGGCCTTTCCCCTTGGCATCATCTCTGCCATTCGACGACATACGGCACTGGATCAATCGCTGACGACGGTTGCGTTTATCGGCATCTCGCTGCCTCCCTTTTTTACTGGATTGCTGTTCATTATTCTGTTCAGTGTTCAACTGGGGTGGTTTCCGTTTATCTA
The DNA here is from genome assembly GCA_038520475.1 of Cyanobacteria bacterium J06627_8. Classification (GTDB taxonomy): domain Bacteria; phylum Cyanobacteriota; class Cyanobacteriia; order CAKZMO01; family CAKZMO01; genus JBCCWF01. The sequence continues at coordinate 1,390 of JBCBLF010000284.1, read as the reverse complement.
CGACAGCACCTTACGAATCACCGATTGGCCGTCGTTCGTCACTCAGGTCCGACAGTCCATCATGCCGATCGCCGTTCTCGTGCTGTTTCAAACGGCGGTGCTGATGCGATTTATTCGATCGAGCATGACTGAACAGTTGAACCAAAACTATGTGCGCACGGCCTATGCGAAAGGAATCTCGGGATTTTGGGTCAATATTCGGCATGTACTGCGCAATGCTCTGATTCCAGTGGTGACGCTCATTGCCCTAGACGTGCCGACGGTATTCACCGGAGCGCTAATCACTGAGCAGATTTTTCGCATTCCAGGGATGGGGGCTTTGCTAGTGGATTCAATTTTTCGGAATGACACGCCTGTTGTGCTGGCTATCACAATTGTGTATGCGCTTCTGGTCGTGGTGTTCAATTTGGTCGCGGATGTATTGTATGCCGTGCTCGATCCGCGTGTTCAGTTGAGGTGATAGGTGTGGTGGTGACGTCTTCTCTCGAAAAACCTTCCGTTCAGTTACCTAGTCAATCCATGTGGGTCATGGCGTGGCGGCGGTTTCGACGCGATCGCACGGCTCTTTTTGGCATCGTTGTCCTGACCATCATCATCCTCGGTGTGCTGATTGGACCTCTGATTTACACCACCCCCATCAATCAAATCGACTTTAGTATATCGAGTCAGCCCCCGAGTTGGCAGCATCCGTTGGGCACCAACGACTTGGGCCAAGATCAGCTTGCACGAATGCTGTTTGGTGGGCGAATTTCTCTCGCGGTGGGAGTGGCTGCAATGCTAGTCGCGATTATTCTCGGCAGCGTCATCGGGGCGATCGCCGGATTCTACGGTGGCCTTTTGGATCTCTTACTGATGCGGTTCACTGACCTGTTTTTAGCCTTACCTCAATTGCCCGTGCTGTTGCTGGTGCTGTATTTGTTTCGTGACCCGGTTGGGGCGATCGCCGGAGCCGAAGCCGGAACATTTGTGCTAGTTGTGCTCGTGATTGGCATCCTCAACTGGATGTCCGTTGCCCGATTGGTACGGGCCAGTTTCCTCAGCTTACGAGAACAAACTTTTGTGCGAGCGGTTCGTGCCATGGGCGCGCGTCCGTGGCGATTGATGTGGTTGCACCTCATGCCCAATGCGTTGAGTCCGGTGATTGTTGCCGCAACGCTGGCAGTGGGAACTGCTATTTTGACGGAATCTACCCTCAGCTTTTTGGGACTGGGATTTCCTCCCGACGTGCCAACCTGGGGACGCATGCTCTACGATGCGCAAAACTACATCGAAACCGCACCCCATATGGCTGTTTTCCCTGGACTCGCAATTTTCCTCACTGTGCTTAGCATCAACTACATCGGAGACGGCCTGCGAGATGCCCTTGATCCTCGTTCGAATACTCGATCGA
>JBCBLF010000283.1:0-5987 GCA_038520475.1 Cyanobacteria bacterium J06627_8 | reverse complement strand
AAAAAAGCCTCCGCCAAATTAATGCTGAGTATTTGATGCGATATTTTCAAGTCAACAGCATTGGTGCCGTATTGTTAGCGAAACATCTGATGCCACTATTCAAACGCGATCGCCAAAGTGTATTTGCGACGATCTCCGCTAAAATTGGCAGCATTGAAGATAATCGATTGGGCGGATGGTATGGGTATCGAGCTTCTAAAGCTGCGTTGAACATGTTTCTCAAAACAGCATCGATTGAATATAGTCGCCGGTGTCCAAAAACCATCATTACCTTGCTTCATCCAGGAACAACTGATAGCAATTTGTCGAAACCCTTTCAGAGGAACGTTCCTCCTGAAAAATTGTTTTCAGCAGAACGAACGGTTTCTCAACTTCTTTCAATCATCCGAGCACTGACCCCCAAGGACAATGGCAGTTTTTTCTCATGGGATGGTCGTCGATTACCGTGGTAGGAGCGAGTTGTTAAGCTGTAGCGTTGTGCGAAGGGGCTAACACTGTTGCTCTGGATTGGTTGAGACCTGATGGCACAAGTGTGCCATGTAGGGGTCATCGGCCGTCGGCTCGCTGTAAAACTCACTGCGAATGAGTTGAGGAGTCACAAATCTGGCAGCAATTGGCCCTGCTGGAGAATACTGTAAACCAACGTCGTATCCCCACAATCGATTCGGTGGAGAGTAATACTTAATCCGCTCGCTACCTGTTGTGTTTTGGTTGGTTTCCCAAGCGTCTTGATCAAACGGAGCAGTTGCATAGTTGCTAAAGTTGAGTTGCAACAGCCCCCCGGAAATATACAAACGACTCCACTTTTCGATAAAGCGAGGAAAGTTGTGCATTCCACCGTAGGCCTGATCGTTTCGAGAGGGCACTAAGCCGCTGATGATAATGGCATTGACACGGGTCGTGGCCGCAGTATTCAGTGGCTTTGACGATGAAAAGCTATAGAAATCTCGTGATCGATACACGTCATCGTAAGCGAATCGGTCTGTTCCATCGGTCATCATTGGCATGCCGTTTCGAGAGATAAGAATCGGCGAGTCAGGATTTGTTGGATCATCTCGCAGCCAGGTGTATCCATTATTTGAAATACGCTTACTTGGACGATTCTGATTGAGATAGGTGGTGCGATCGCTATTCCCGCGACATTCGTATCGAACTTCTGAATCCGATATCTTTGCACTGTTGCTGGTTCCAGCCGTGACAAACGCATCTTCCATGCTGCCATCACAGAGGTTTTCTGAAGTAATGCTGACGGCATCGGCAAGGACTTCTGTCGGTCGCCACAGGTCAGTGGTCGGTCGGGCGAATCGAGTATCTAGTGTGGTGCGATCGCGATAGAACTCATTGTCGTTATATACCCGGTTAGTGGGTAGTTTTCGAGTAAACTCCTCAAGGCGACAAGAGTCTCGCCCATTACAGCCCGGTGTTTGATGCAAATTCAAATTGCCTTGGATGTAGATTGGAACGTCTGAAATAATGGATAGTCCACGTCCATTGTCATTCTCTCGCCATACTTCTGCTCCATTCCGCATGCGAATTCCATGTGGACGCCGAAGTGGATCAGGATAGTAATCCACTGATTTTGGACTAATTTGGTTTTGATCAAACAGCGGCGGATCGTGTGGATCAGCAGGATCTGACTCCATTCGACACCGTCCATTATTTGATCCACTCGTTCGCTCAAAAGTATTGTTATGGCCGCATATGCTCCAGTTTGCGCCAGATGCCGTCGGACGAACAATTGAGTCTTCGCGTACGGCATCTTCGCGTGCAGCATATACAACCGCTCCATTCGGTAACCAATGGTCTTGATGATTGTGCTGGTCGTTGCCTAACCCTTTCGTGTTGTTGTGGATGAGACCCCAGTCAATATCTAAAACCCGGAGACCCATCATTTCCCGGCCGTTATAAATGCCTTTATCTAAGAAGGGAATCGAGGCGAGGCGTGAACCAGTCGAATCATAGATTTCATTGACCCCAGAGTTAGCTGATGTGGGTAAGACCCAATCACTCAAATCATATCGACGAGGAGAGAGGGCGATCGCCCCAGGCTCATCTGCAATGTAAATATATCCGGCATTAACCCCAGTTGACGATCCCTCGTCATAGATATATGAACTTGAGATATATTCTTCTGCGACCGGCTGTGAATGATCGACTTCAATCAGATTAATGGACGACGATCGATCCGAACCATCATCGGCTCCATCCTGGTCATGATCGGTCACGGGAAATAAGTAATACAGCGATGGATACTTGGGGTGGCTAAAGGATGAACAGAATGCCATTGCGAGGCCAATTTTTCGCTCATCGCGTATATCAGCATCATTGCCGGGTGCAACGATCGCTGTGTTTGCAGGGGTGCCAAATACATCCGGGTCACAGGCTGTTCTTAACCGAACGTTGCCAGCGGTGACTCCCTCCGTAAACGGCTGTGTTGAAGAAACCCATGTGGTTCGACTAGGAGGGACAGGATGAACCGAGAACCCTCCATCGGCAAAGCCTAGCATTCGATCTCTAAGGATTTGGTTGGCGGTGATGATGATGGCAGCTTCTGTGTCGATATCGCGATCGCTAAGAGAATGTCCAGACTTATTTTTGAGTGCTTCGATATAGTCTGTTGTCGAAAACTGTTCATAAAAGTCAGCGGCGTCGTTATTACGGTCATACCCGTTGGGGAAATTAACGGGTGATCCAATTAACGTATTCACCTCTCCATTGCTCAGATCTCCGTCAATTAATTCCCACATCAGCTGTCCTAAGTTTGATTGAGAGGGCCCATATAAGGTCTTGTACGCTTGTTGGCTGAGGTTTAAGTTGTGAGCCAACATGCCTAGGGTGCAGGATGCCGTATGGAGTGTGGATTGGTCAGCTGGGCTGAGATCTTCGTATGCAACGGGTGTTGTACCCGAATTAGGACTTCCCGAATTCGCCTTTGGATTACCTGCGTTAAATGAGTCGCCATCTAGCATGGCCAGCACCCGTCGGAGAACCGAATAGTCACCCCACAAACTCAGGTCTGGATAGGGATGAATGACATCATCCTGGATTGGCGTGAAGGAAGGCGCGCCTCCTCTCGGATCACCCGAAAAATGAGCAAGGTTTCTCAATGCAATTCCAAGGGGCTGGTTTGATGCAATCGCATCTGAAAAGTCGGCCTCGGTGGTGACGCCCGCAGGAGGGAGAAATTCCCACCCATTCGTTCCTTCACCCGTTAGAAAACTGGTTTCGATGGGAACAGGAACACCCGTCAACCCGGAAATGGTGGATTCTTTGAAGGTTCGGCTAGCGTTGATGGTTTCAGCGGTTCCTGGATGGGCTGTCAGTGCATAACAGGCGACGGGAAACGTCGTGCTATCACTTGAACCGTGATAAACCGCTAATGATTGCACCGCTGCTAAATTGTCATACAGTGTTCGACGTTGTAGATTTTCATGGCAGCGATCGCTCGGGCATTGATCAGGGGGATATAGTGAACTATTGCGTTCGTCTGCATCGTCGATGTCACCATCATTATTCAAATCTTGTCCCCAACCGAATGCATTCCCTAACTCTAGACGCTGACCAACAATGAGTCGAAGCCCTTCGCGACGGGCTCGGCGCTCCCAATATCCATCGATACCGACATTAAACGGTTCTTCGGTGTTGTTATCGACTAAATCCATATCCGATAGTCCTGCATTGACCATCAAGTTGCCCTCAATCGGTTCCCCAATATTGCCTGGAATCTGACGGCCTGCATATCGAGGCTTTGGACCATAACGATCGTCAGCTCGATAAAAATCATCTAGATAGGGGGCTGCTTCCGATTGGTTATAAATCCGTCCTCGCTTAACAAACATTTTCTGGTCTTCATTCCAATCATCGGCGCGAAACTCACTTGAGTCCCTTGTTCCTCGCGCTTCTGAGACGTCACGGGTGATTAAGGCGATCGGATCGAGCGCATAGTCGGCGGGTTTTGGGGTTCCGCTGTTATGTCGCACAGAATCCCGGTCTCGATCTAATCGAACGTTGTCATTTCCAGATGTGATGGGGACATCGTCAAATAAGTGAAAAATGGAGCTTGAGCCGAAGGTATTGTCGTTGATTTTGGCACTTAAAATTTGTCCCTGAAATGCTGGAATACCTTCATCTGGGTTAGCTTGAACGTCTGCGACAGTAATTTCTGAGGCTTCTTGGCTATAGAGACAAGATGCTGGTGAGCTGACAAGATATCCACGGAATCGGGTATTACCAACAATCAGATTGCCTTCCGTATGCATCGCGCCGTTCCAGTTAAACTGAGGACCGGGAAAAATTTCGAGGTCATTTCGAAACCAGGCCCCCCATTTGTTGCCCTGTACAACTTGGCGATCTTGATGCATTTCAAGTGTTGCGACGGTGGAGTTCAGATTGTCTGGTAATACATAAGCATCAATTTGGAAGTTCTTTCTTAGCATTGATGTGTTGCTGCGATCGCGAAACCATCCCGCCTCAATCGGAGCCGCCGCAGCGTCTCCATTCACTCGACAAGCATCAGCTAGATCGGCTCCATTGCTCAGTGGACCATGACGGACTTGCAGCAAATTTGCACGCGCTGTGACAGCGTCATCAGATGCTTGCTCTAAATCAGTTGGTTCTGCTGGGGTTTGTAGCGTAATCGAGTAAGCAACTGTTGCATCCGTGGCTCCGTCTCCATCTAAATCTGTGCGGTAGGCCCAGGCGCTATCGGGTAAGCCATCCTCATCTAAGTCCAGTCGATCGGCACGATCATTGCCATCTACATCCATCGTGCTCGACAAACCTAAAAAAGTGCTAGCTGTGGTTTGCTCGTCTGGAAACGTATAGGGATCAACGTTAATGTCGCTGTCATTAGTGATGAGTAGTTGTGGAACAGTTAATCCATTTCGCTCACGGCCATCATTAATGATCATGCCAAGCAAATGGCTTTCGCCAGGGATACCACTTGGCATTCGTGAATCTCGCTGACGGTTAAACATGAATTCGAGCTTCGCTTTCGCTCGGTCAATCGCTGGAGTCGCGGCGTTGTAGGTTGAGTTGAGTTGACGAGTTCCGATTGCTTCAGTGGTCCGATTTAAGGTACGTAGACTAATCGAGCTGACGGTCAGCGTCACCACGAGCAACAACAGCAAGGTCGTCGGAAAGATAAAGCCAATCGACGCGTTGCGGGCGGCAGAGAATCTTAGAACAGATCGGAGTATCCACAAGGCGATCGCCCTGCTGCATGTTGAGATGAGCACAATCACTGACTGGACAAGCTGCGCTGCGCGATTAAAAGCACGATTTGACATTGATTTCAAGAGACCAGTGAGAATATTAGTGGCGACTAGTAGCCGAGTTATACTGACCAATCGCGCTTATTCATTGCAAACAGATAAGCTATAGCAATGTAGTTACAGCAAGGTGTAACTACGTTAAAGACACGAGAAAGATCGTGGAATGTGCCGAGTCCCACACGATGCTGTTGGAACAATCTGCACAACCCGGTAATGAGGTGATGACGAAATAGCCTAACCCCTAATTGGCGGACAAAAATTTCAATGTAGGTTGGTGTTGAGCAAAGCGAAACCCAACACCGTAGGTAGTTTCGATGGGTTACGTTAAGCTAACCCACCTACGGTAGAAATGGACTTTCGAAAGTCCTGTCAGTTAATTAGAGCCAAACCTCTTAGAATTGCCTTGAAAAGTAAGTTAAGCGATTCCATTGTGAATCGCACATTACATCCAAGCACCTCAAATCCCTGCATGAGCAGTGGCGCTATCACAGCCTTCAAGACTAAATGATTGGGTGTCTCGCTCATTTCATGAGTAAGAATAAACTGATTGACGATGCAATAGCAGGAAGCTAACATCGCTAGACACCATGTTTAGGTAGAGTGTGTTGAGGTGCACCGCGATCGACAACACCCCATTTGATTTAACGTAGTTGAACGTATTGTTGCTAATTGATTTTGACTCAGAAAACAAGAAGCGGTAGATACGTTTCTGAG
>JBCBLF010000282.1:0-6019 GCA_038520475.1 Cyanobacteria bacterium J06627_8 | reverse complement strand
CGGTTGTTGTATTAATGGGGGGTATGGCGGCGATCGCTGCACCTGGATGGATTCAATTTCATGATGGACGCCGTCTTGGAGCTGCTCAACAACAAATTTATCAAGCGATTCGACAGGCGCAGCACGAAGCCAAAGTACATCACCTGAATTGGCAAGTGAGTTTCCAAAATGTTGACGGACGAGGTCAGATGGCGATCCATCCATCGACGATGCTTCCGGTTGACGCCCACTGGAGAACATTACCCCAAGGCGTTTGGATTGACACCGATGAGACAACGCTGCGGGAAGACGAAGGGGCCTACGAAGTTGAATTTAATTCAAAAGGGCATGTCAACGGTCAGTTGGGCAGAGTTACAGTGAAGGCCTCTGATCGACATCAAATGCGTCGATGTGTGTTTGTTTCTACATTAATTGGTGGACTGCGAGAAGCTGAGGATAATCCAACACCTCGACGAGGGCGATTTTGCTACTGAGCGAGCTCTATCCAAAATTCGCAATCCAACATTCAAAGGTGGCATCTGCCCCAGACGCCACCCTTGAATGTTGGATTGCGATAAATGTGATGACAACGCTTGTTAGATGCCAGAGATAAAGTGATAAGGAGGCAGGGCTTCACTCAAGTGAAGATCCCAGGCTTGATAGCGATCGCGCCACTGGAGATAGGTTTGCAGTAAGGAATCTTCTTCGTTTCGGCTGTGCAAAATGTTGATTTTCTTGATGTCGGAATCATCATTTGGGGCGAAAACATAATGATAGGCCTGATCAATTAAATTAAGTAGGTCATCCAATTCGTCTCGCTGTTGTTGCTGGTAAGACGATTGCGCCTGATATTGCTTCTTTTTCTCTAATAGGTAGGCTTTACCCTTCTTTTCTACTCCGATTGGCTGTGTTTCCAACTCTAATGGAATCGCTTTAAGCATGTACTCAGCTTTGCCAGACAGGTTATCTAGCGATTTTAGATACGTTGATGAGTGATTTTGAAGGTGCTCAATCAGGCGATCGCCGGTAACGAAACATGTACCGAATCTCAAGGGTAAGATTACCGTTTGTTCAAAGATGGCTCGAAGCACCCGATCATGAGCCAAGATTGCCTGCATCAGGTTATTGTCGTTGGCTTGTAGCGCATCAATTGAAATATTGGATTCGGTGATTGCGGCAACGTCTCCAACACAGGTCACTTCAACTGATGAATGAATTCCAATTGGTAATGTGAACGCAGTTGTCGGACACCGCAAAAATGCAAAGGTGTAGACCGTCATGTTAAGGGGTAGCCTGAAGTGCACACGAGTAGACTAACCCCACTACCCTAACCCATAACCATAGGCAACACATACGTATCGATAGGGAACTCAACGGTTTGATGAGGTAAGTATGTGGATCGATACACTTCATACATTATCTTGATGGTTGTGCACAATTATCGCTATCGCCACTGGCCATCAACCATGTTTGAACGGTGATGGAGCGATCGCCCAACCAACTCTCAAATCATCTCTCAGCCGACTACGGCAAAATCAGCGAGAGATTGACACTATTTCCTGAAATGGATGCACTAAATATTTTCGTGGAATTCGCTTAATGGGCAGGTTTCACAAAAACTAACTCATGCACCAATTCGAAGGATTGATATGACATCGGTTATATCTGTGTATCGACTGAGCGCAGACCATTACAGACAAAGCAAGTGCTCCCCTTCGCCTATCGAACACAGGAAACACCCGTATAAAAATAAAAGTTAGCGCCCCTGTTGAGACGCTAACCTTCACACTATTGGCTTGTATCGGCAATGAGATTGCTTAGAACATCTTTGAACTCATTGCAGGTGTCCCATGTCCGTTTTGCGAGTGCCCGTTTTGCGAATAATCGCCCAATGACTGCCCGGTTTGCGCCATTTCCCCTAACTTTCCGTTAACGTGGCCGTTCCCATTTCGAGGTTGAATGACGCCATACCCACCGTGGTTACGTTCATAAATAACGTTGATTTCTCCAGTTTCTGAATTCCTGAACATGTAGAAATCATGGTCAACAAGCTCAAGTTGCTCGAGAGCATCATGAACGGTCATCGGCGGCATTGCAAAATATTTTGATCGAATCACATTTTCGGGTAGTTCAGGTGCACGATCTTGGGTTAGATTGTCGGCCACGACTCCAGGGACTAAGAAATCCGAAGTTTTTGCTGGAATATGTTTGTGATTGTGGCGCTTCTCTTTATATTTTCGCAATTGACGGGCGATCTTGTTGGAGACGAGGTCAATACTTGCGTATAAATTCTCACTGCTTTCTTCAGCTCGAACAACGGCACCATTTGCGTAAATTGTGACCTCGGCAGTTTGCTTTGGATTTATCCGGGGATTCCGCGCTACTGATAAATGAACATCAACTTCTGTTGTAATACCTTGATAGTGATTAACGGCTTTCTCAATTTTTTGATGAACGTAGTCGTGAATCGAATCAGTAATTTCAATATTTTTACCCTGGATAACAAGCTTCATAAAGCTGCCTCCCAATGAGATTTTGTCTGAATACCCTTACACTACCACTTTGTATTCTGGACGACGTTGAGCGTTAAAAATGATTTGCATCCCTTGATAATTCTTGATTCCGAAGGCTCAATTTTCTTTTGAGAATTGCGTCGTTTCCCTCTTGCGCTAGTGTCAATATATCGAGCTAGAAGTCTTTCATTGCGAAGGACAATGTTGTGTTACTGGGAGGATTGATCCGTTCAGCATGTTGAGTCAGCTACGACAATGCCGTCTTTACTGTCCGGGAATTACTCCATATCCGCTTGCATGGGAATGGCAGCGATCGCTTGTGCAAGAGCGGCGACACAACCCAGACGTAGACGATGTGCTCATTGTGTTAGAACACTTTCCGGTTTACACCTTGGGGCATGGAGCACGGACTGATTTCTTAAAGTTTGATCCTGCTGATAGCACCATTCCGATTCATCGAATTGAGCGAGGTGGAGAAGTCACTTACCATTGTCCTGGTCAGCTCATTGGCTACCCTATTTTGAATTTGCGCCATTATCAGCAGGATTTACACTGGTATCTTCGTCAGCTCGAAGAGGTGATTATCCGAGTGGTGCGTCACTACGGATTGAATGGAGAGCGAATCACCGGCCTAACCGGAGTATGGGTAGAGAATCATAAGATTGCAGCCATTGGCATTAAGGTTAGTCGCTGGATTACGATGCATGGATTTGCGCTGAACGTTTGTCCAGATATGTCTGGATTCAAGCAGATTGTTCCTTGCGGTATTGGCGATCGCCCCATTGGTTCGTTAGAGCAATTTTGTCCAGGAGTTTCAATCGCTGGTGTCCAAGCCGTTTTACTCCAAGAATTTGCCTCTGTGTTTAATGTCTCATTGTGTCGCGAATCGTCATTCTCGTTTGAGGCAATGTAGGGAAGCGCTAGAATCAGCTCTGTTACTCATGTCTTAGCTCTGGGATATTGTTGTTGACATGCGCCGCGCGCCAACAACAATATCTTTGCCACAGCCAAGCTAATCACAGCTAGCAATCGGTAAGGATCGTTGGGTGTGCGAGTACTGCTTGCACACCCAACGATGTCGCTTCGGGAGGACTGTTTATGTCTCGATTTGCACGTGTAATGGGGCTCGTCATCGTTTTATGTGCTGTTGTTGGGTTGCTGTGGCGCAGTGACTATTCGTTAATCAATGGGCGGCAGTTGCCAGGCCGGCAAGTCTGGGCTCAGTCTGATTCTTCGAGCAGACGAACAGAATTTCAACTATTGAATCAGTCGGTTGATCGCGATCGCCTACGTCAGCATGTTGAAGCGCTGTCGATTGTGCGGCATCGTGAACGCGATCGCCTACAAGCACGGCAATACATTGTTGAACAACTTCAACGTGCAGGATGGATTCCAGAAGAACAGACGTTTGACGTTCGTTCGGCAGACTCTCAGATACGCGGCGTGAATATTGTGGCTACTCAACCCGGCCATGGTTCCGCTGAAGATTCGATTCTACTCGGTGCCCACTACGATACGGTTATGGGTTCTCCAGGCGCAGACGATAATGCAAGTGCTGTTGCTGTGGTGTTGGAAGTGGCTCGATTATTGGCTGATGCGCCATCGACTCACCCCCTTACACTTGCTTTGTTCGATTTAGAAGAAGCTGGATTTTTGGGGAGTCAAGCGTTTGTTAATGCGCTTGGGCGATCGCCTGACGTGGAAGCGGCCATCATCTTAGAAATGATTGGATATGCTTGCCATGAAGCTGGATGTCAAACCTATCCTTCGGTCTTACCCATCGATCCGCCTTCGGATACTGGAGATTTTCTCGCTGTTGTTGGAGATCTGGGCCATCCATTCATTGTCAATGCGTTTCGCAATAGTGTTTCGGCATTGCAGGAGGTGGATGGGGTGGATGTGCCGGATGTGTTTACATTAAGCGTTCCGACATTAGGTGGTTTAACGCCAGACTTATTTCGAAGCGACCACGTTCCCTTTTGGCGCAGCGGACGGGGAGCCGTTATGGTGACTGACACTGCAAACTTTAGAAACCCACACTATCATCGTGAGAGCGATCGCCCAGAAACATTGGACATTGATTTTCTATCAGGCTCCGCGACGATCATTCTAGAAACGATCGCGCGTCTCATTGGCTAACCATACGAGAGATCGATTGAGCAGATATGGCTGGTTTGGAAGCCGTGTGATTAAGGTTTCTAGAATTGATTAATTGAGATTGATTCGGTGTTTCAAGGATATCGACATTCAGCCGATACCCAACATTTCGGACGGTTTGAATCAGACTCGGTTGCCGAGGATCAAGCTCAATTTTCTTTCGAAGCGAGAGCACGTGTGTATCCACGGTTCGATGATTATCAATGGCATCTGGCCATGCGCGATTGAGTAGCTCTGAACGGCTCAGCGGAATGCCTGACGCTTGAGCAAGTACGTAGATCAAGCTAAATTCCTGAGGAGTCAGGTCGATATAGTTGTCTTTGATGCACACTCGTCGATGAACTAAGTCAATGCGCAGGTCGCCATAATCGAGGGATGCAGGGGCAACAGACGAACGAGAACGACGTGATAGGGCTTCAATCCGAGCTAGAAACTCTTGCATCCCAAACGGTTTGGTGAGGTAGTCATCGGCACCAGCCTTCAGCCCCTCGACAATGTCAGACTCTGTATCTCGAGCAGACAAAATAATAATCAGAGCTTGCTGCTGGATGTGAGCCCAACGACAAAAATCTAAACTGTCGCCGTCTGGCATGTCAGAGTCCAGCACCATAACAGTAGGCTGCCGACTCAAAAACGCGTCCCTAGCTTGCCGAAGATCCGCAGACTGATGAACGAAATAGCCACCCTGTTGAAGGTGCCATCCTAAGAGCGATCGCAGATGAGGGTTGCTTTCAACAATTTCAACTGAAACTGAAGTCACTGCTTTATCCTACTGTTTACACGAGTGTGTTTAGGTTAACAAAGCAATTGTCAAGGTTTTGTAACTGCTGTTACGCAGACTTCAACGTTAATTAGGAAGGATTTGTAACAGTCTCGCCATCACAACGACTCGTATTCAGTAACTAATTGTAAAGATGTGTTCAAAAAAGAAACGAATTACAACTTAAAATCTCAGAAGATAAGCATCTATCAATGCCAAAATGGATACATGAGCTTTCTAATTTAGACGGCTTGATACCAGTCTTATATCTGCTACATGGAAGGTACTCTTAGCACTCATGCTTCGTGATACTCAAACGATCCGTCACTACCAGCGAATTACAGATGCCTTAACTGAGCTATGGCATCGAGGCTATCGGTTTGACGAACAACGTCAATATATCGATGGCTATCTCGCGGCACTACGTAATACCAATACGTTAGAGGCTTATTTGATCCATCGGCTTGAAGAAGAAGTTATGCGGTATCTTCACGATCCATCGAACTTTGAAATGGCTCAGCCTGAGCCAGACTACCGTTGAGCTCGAAAGGGTTGACCTTGAGCAGCTCTTAGGTAAAGCCTTGAAATCTATCAGTACTTAGTAGACTTC
>JBCBLF010000281.1:0-6022 GCA_038520475.1 Cyanobacteria bacterium J06627_8 | reverse complement strand
CGATCGCCAAAATATCCTTCTCGGACAGCAGGACATATTCATCGCCACCAAGCTTGATGTCTGTTCCTGCATATTTTGAATACAGAACCTTATCGCCAATATTCACTTCCAGAGACTGACGTGACCCATCATCGTTCCGCTTGCCAGGACCAGCTTGAACAACCTCGCCAACCTGTGGCTTTTCTTTTGCACTATCGGGCAAGAAAATTCCCCCTGCAGTTTTTTCTTCAGATTCGCTGACTTTCACGAAGACGCGATCGCCAAGGGGTTTAACAGTTGAGACGCTCAACGTTACAGATGCCATAGAAACCTCTTCAGTGGGTGACGCTTATATTTACGTTTCGAAACCATAGCCCTACGGGCTTAAGGTGATGCATAGAACTCCCACGTTGCGCGAGTTCTACGTGTGTTCGTTGCCTTAGCATGAACGCATCAGGCCATCAAACTTGTTTCTGAAATCGGAAACCATATTAGCACTCTCCGATTCCGAGTGCTAATTTAGCGAAGAACAATGACACATCACAAGATGCAGTGGAGTGTGGCTTACCGAACTTAGCCAGTGCGTCACCTGGAGTTTCGGTCTCTATCTCGCTTCCCATCGATGAATAATTCTCTTGAGCGGATGTAACGCTTTGTTGATGAAATCACTAGCCGTCCTCAGTGCTGAAAAGACAAAGCGGCAAGTACTTTGTAAGGCGAGTAACCAAGCGGCACTCGGCATCCTAGCCCGAAAAGCTAAAGCTATAGTTTGAAGAGCACAGTCTCATTACACTCATCATGACTCGTCGCTCTCTATTCATCTCGTTGATTAGCGCCGTCGTCATTATTTGTATCGGGTTCTTCGTCCAAACCCTGCGATCACCTCTCCCCTTACCAACATCTATGCACTCATTTAGCGATGAATCCTCGGCTCAGCATCGAGTCGATTCACTCATGTCCGAAATGACATTGGCTGAAAAGATTGGACAAATGTCGCTCGTAGCAAAGCGAACCCTTGAAAATGAGGACGACATCCGAGATTTAGCCCTCGGCGGACTTCTCAGCGGCGGTGGTGGCTATCCAACACCAAACACGCCAGAAACTTGGGCAGATATGGTTGACGGCTTTCAAGCTAAAGCATTGGAATCACGATTGAGCATTCCCATCATCTACGGCGTTGATGCTGTACACGGACATAACAACATGTATGGCGCTGTCATTTTCCCTCATAACATCGGGCTGGGTGCAGCAAACAACCCATCACTAATGACTCAAATCGGACGTGCTACGGCAGAAGAAATGGTAGCAACCGGCATTTATTGGAACTATGCGCCTACCGTTGCCCTACCCCATGACATTCGTTGGGGCCGAACCTATGAAGGATACAGCGACGATCCTGAACAGGTGTCAACCCTGGCGATCGCCTACATGAATGGCCTCCAGGGTAGCGATTTGCATGATCCCACCACCGTGTTAGCCACTCCAAAGCATTTTATTGGAGACGGGGCGACAGCTTTTGGAACCGCCAAAGCTTCAGGATTTTTGTTAGATCAAGGCGATGCTCAAATCGACGAGGAAACGCTGAGACGCACGCATCTCGTTCCCTACCAAGCCGCATTGGAGGCCGGTGCGAAGTCCATTATGGCGTCCTATAACAGTTGGAATGGCACAAAAGTGCATGGCGATCGCTATCTACTGACGACGGTACTAAAGGAAGAGTTGGGATTTACGGGATTCGTCGTATCCGATTGGGATGCAATCCAGCAAATTGCACCAGATGATTACTACACCTCGGTGGTCACGGCTGTGAATGCAGGCATCGACATGACGATGATGTCTCAGGCTTACACTCAATTTATCGATACGTTGACTCAAGCGGTCGAAGCAAGAGATGTGCCTATGGATCGCATTGACGATGCCGTGCGTCGAATTCTCACTGTCAAGGTCGATTTGGGTTTGTTTGAGACCCCTTTTGCTAATCGATCACTCCTTAAACAGGTCGGCTCTCCAGGGCATCGAGCGATCGCCCGAGATGCTGTCGCTCAATCGGTGGTTCTACTCAAAAACAACAATGCACTACTCCCGCTTTCCAAAACGCTTCGACGTATTCACGTGGCTGGAGAGGGAGCCAATGATATTGGGTTGCAGTCTGGGGGGTGGACGATTGAGTGGTTTGGCAAGCGGGGGGCGATCGCCCCAGGAACGACACTGCTAGAAGGTATCCAACACGCTGTTTCAGCAGACACCATTGTTGAATATGCGGCAGACGGGGATTTCGGTGCTGATGCAGCAGAAGCCGATGTCTGTATTGCGGTCGTTAGCGAAGAACCTTACGCCGAAGGGAATGGCGATCGCCATGAGCTATTTTTGTCTGACATCGATCAGGCCATGCTCAGTCGCGCTCGCACATCCTGTCAGCAGTTGGTCGTCATTATCCTATCGGGTCGCCCGCTTATCATCACTGATTTATTAGACAGCTGGGATGCACTTTTAGCCGCGTGGTTGCCGGGTAGTGAAGGTGATGGCGTAGCTGATGTGCTGTTTGGCGATCGCTCCTTTACTGGGCAATTGCCACTCAATTGGCCAAATGCGATGGATCAAATTCCAACTCCTCACCAATTAAAATCCTCATCACAAGATTCGCCTCCATTATTCTCACGGGGCTTCGGACTCAAATAATATTCAGACTCAAATCGAAGCGATTATGGATAGAAGCAATTACGGACAGTTCTGTAAACCGCTCTGTGCTTCAGAATCTGCTGTGCTTGATATAGTTGCACACTGACATAACAAGAAACGGCCACATTAGAACAATGCATCAGTTTTACACAATTCATTGTTGGAAAGCTATGCACAGCGAGGTTTTCTAACAATGAATTCGTTTGACTTAACCTCATCACGTCATATGACGTGAATAAGTATTTATATCCATCAAATCCGTAAGGCGTGCATTTAAAATGATAGAATTTCTTCAAGATCGCTTACAGACCTGAATAACTTAGAAATTTTATACAGAGCTGTGAGACTTACTGTTCGTCTAAATCATTCTCTACTGACGAAGTTACTATTTCTGGAGGAAATCTATGGCGCTAGTACCTATGCGGCTGCTGTTGGATCACGCGGCTGAAAACGGTTACGGCATTCCAGCTTATAACGTAAACAATCTAGAGCAAATTCTTGCCATCATGGCGGCTGCCGATGAGACCGATAGCCCTGTTATTCTTCAGGCTTCTCGCGGCGCTCGTAAATATGCAGGAGAGAACTTCTTGCGCCACTTGGTGATGGCTGCAGTTGAGAGCTATCCTCACATTCCTGTTGTCATGCACCAGGATCATGGTAATGAGCCTGCAACATGCTACTCTGCAATCCGCAACGGATTCACTAGCGTTATGATGGACGGCTCTTTGGAGGCTGATGCAAAGACTCCAGCAAGCTATGACTACAACGTTAATGTTACAGCTGAAGTTGTAAAGGTTGCTCACGCGATTGGTGCAAGCGTTGAGGGAGAATTGGGTTGTCTTGGTTCTCTAGAAACTGGTGCAGGTGAAGCAGAAGACGGTCACGGCTTTGAGGGTACCCTCAGCAAAGACCAGTTATTGACCGATCCTGATGAAGCAGTTGACTTCGTTGAGAAAACTCAGGTTGATGCACTTGCTGTTGCCATCGGAACCAGCCACGGTGCATACAAGTTCACTCGTAAGCCTACTGGTGAAATTCTCGCCATCAGCCGCATCGAAGAAATCCACAGCCGCCTGCCAAACACTCACCTCGTGATGCATGGTTCTTCTTCTGTTCCTCAGAAGTGGCTAGACCTCATCAATGCGAACGGTGGAAGCATTCCTGAGACCTATGGTGTTCCCGTTGAGGAAATCCAGAAGGGAATCAAGAGTGGTGTCCGTAAGGTCAACATTGACACTGACAATCGCTTGGCTATTACTGCTGCAATTCGCGAAGCTGCTGCTAAGGATCCTTCCAACTTTGATCCTCGCCACTTCATGAAGCCTGCAATCAAGTACATGAAAGAAGTTTGCAGCAACCGCTATGAGTCCTTCTGGTCAGCTGGTAATGCAAGCAAGATCAATCAGCAGCCTATTGAGTACTATGCTTCTCTGTACAAGAGTGGTGAGCTCGATGCAAAGACAAAGAAAACTGTCACTGCATAGCTGCAACTGCATAGCCGTTGTCTAGCTGCGTGCTAGCGCATTGGCATAAATATCTCAACTCAAAAGAGCAATCCATCGTGGGTTGCTCTTTTTTTGTGCTTATGTTTTGCAACGGCTAGTCACTCATCACTCATCCCGAGCTTGTAGGACGATCGTCACTACTTAGAGCTGATGCAATACTTAGAGCTGATGCAATGAAACATTTTGTCGCGGGCTGCACTTGCAGAAGCTGTCACCAAAGCCCAGAACCTTGTGTGAAATGCGCAAATCCTAACTAATTTGAATCTACGCTTCGCTGTCCTTGTAAAAACAGCATCGCCACAAAGCCAGCGCTAAATGCAGAGACAACCACAGCGATTACGATGACGGTTAGCCACCATCCACCCAATGAGAGTCGTTTAGATGAACGATCGATGGAGTTCGACGTTGCGTGCGATTGTTGACCTGTTGTGAGGGGCTGATTCGGGGTCGGAAGCTTGAGAGTGACTGTCCCATCGAGTGTTTCGATTGACACAGCATGTTGAGAACCGTCATTCCCAATAGCGGTGATTACTGGCTTTTGAGGGTCAGGAACCTGCGATTTCGGCAATTGACGGGCGATCGCCGCTGCGGCCATATGATCGTCGAGTTGCGGCGCTGTCTTTGCCTGAACATCACCTGTTGTATCGGCTAATGGGGCAGTGGGTGGGCTAATCTGGGCAGGCGTTGATTGTTGAGCAATATTGCGAACTGCCCATTCGGGTTTAGCATCTGCTTTCACAGGCTCCTCAATTGAGGAACTGGCATGATTAAGAGGCTGTTGATCGGCTGACTCACCCATTCGCTGATTCTCTGTCCCTAAATGACTGAGGGCATCATGAAGGGAATGCGCCTGCTGCACGTTCACTTGGGGCAAGATTGGTGCATCGGGCTGTAAATCGTTGGCTACTGTTCGAACGTTGAGCGCAGCTTGAACAACTTGCTCAATCTCGTGGCGAAGTTTTTGGTTGTGTTCAGCAAGCTGCTCGTTGCGATCGCTAACCTCTCTCAACCGTTGCTGAGTATGTTGGAGTTCAGCAACAAGTTCCCGATAGATCGTAATCGGGACGGCTGCATTATTCCCTCGTGGCTGCGTCGGTGCACCAGCATCCGATTTAGCTGCTTGGCGTGTTGGTGATGAATTTAGAGCGGAGGCTCTAGACTGTTTCATCGTAGTCGTATCAGGCGTAGACTTCATAGGTTGATGTCAATGCAGTACGGGGTTCAAAACGTTCAAACTCGTTCGAAAAAGGGAGGGCAACCATTTCTTCTATTGCTGTGTTGGCTGATGACCATTGCAGCATTTCAACGTTAGTCAAATAGATTCCAGGGCTAAATAAATGGCAGTACATTGCGAAATAAGTGAGTTGCCAACCATCAAGAGGAGAGACAGCTCCTCGATTTGACACTCTTAAACGCAAACAATGCACTCCTGTCCCAGACTAAGTAGCAAAAGCATAAATGAATTCTTAAAATCCTGCATGAAGTCTCAACGTTTTTTTAAGTTGGAGCCAACGATAGCTCGCACATCAATCACTTGTGCGAAGAAATCAATCGCTTGCTGTAGAACCGATCGAACTCATCACAAATTCAGTTTCAAAAGAAATTTGCGATCGGCATGGCGTGAACGATGCTCGGGGGAACAGCAATAGATCGGTGAAACCAGCACGATCGGTGAAATCAGCAACACCACGTTAAGGACAATAGTTCGCTAGTATGATTCAATTCGTGTCTGTCGTTGAAACACCTTCGTGTCGAAGAACAGCACGGTCTAATGAATGGTTGTTTGGTTCATCTGATAATCGGCCTGTTCCTTCAATCTGTTTGCTCAACATAAAGCACCTATCGAAGCTGAATGTCGG
>JBCBLF010000280.1:0-6022 GCA_038520475.1 Cyanobacteria bacterium J06627_8 | reverse complement strand
CGTGCTGTGCTGTGTATTGAAGAATTGTTGACGCTAGAGCCGTTTCAGCAGTTGCCGAAAGAGAGACTGGAGTGGGCGTGCGATCGCGCCAACGAACTCTTTCTTCCACCTGGAACGTCAATCGTTGAAGAAGGGGCCCACCCGGATGGCTTTTACATTCTTATCAAAGGCCGCGTTACAATCACTCGCTTGAGTGAAGGTGTCGACATGCCAATTGGGCAACACGATGCTCCTTCCTTTTTTGGCGAAATTCCAGTGCTGACAGAGGCTCCAGTGTTGGTGTCGATGCGAACGCTGACAGACTGCGAACTTTACCAGATTAACTGTTGCGACTTTCTAACGCTGCTGCACGAATGTCGAGGCTTTGAACGCAGTATCTTTCGCGCACTCCATCAACGAACCCGAGGACTAGAATCCTTTATCCGGGGCAGGGAAAAGATGGCGGCACTAGGAACGCTCTCGGCAGGACTCGCCCATGAACTGAATAATCCAGCTGCGGCATTAGTGCGAGCCTTGCGAGATGTCGTTCCAGCGATCCGTGAACTGGAATACATGAACTTGACTTATGGACAACAAAATCCTGACCCTGAACATACCCAAGACTGGCAAGATACGCGCAATCTTGGCTATGAGACGATTTTGAATCAAACCGTCGATGCCATGACCTTGAGCGATCGCGAAGACGAACTGCTCGATTGGCTAGAAGATTATGGTGTGAAAGATGCCTGGAAACTAGCCGAACCCTTAGCATCCGCAGGTATCCAGTCATCAACGTTAGAACGGCTTACAGAGCCCTGGCGTGATGATCCAACTGAGCTACGTGACCAGGGCGTTCGCTGGTTGGCTCTGTCATTTGACGTGATGTCGATGATTAAAAATGGATTACGAGGAGCGGAACGGATTTCGGATCTGGTTCACTCAATGAAATCCTATTCCCATATGGATCGAGGAGCGCAGCAGTTTGTTGATGTGCACGATGGCCTAGAAGATACACTCAAACTCTTCTCTTACAAGCTCAAGCATGTCATTAAGATCCGCCGCACCTACGATTCCAGCCTGCCGAAAATCTGCGCGTTTGGTAGCGAACTCAACCAGGTCTGGACAAATCTAATTGACAATGCGATCGACGCAATGGATGAGGAGGGAACGCTCGAAGTCCAAACCTTTCGAGATGGAAATTACGTCCGGGTTGAAATTATCGATTCTGGTGCTGGTATACCAGCTGATATTCAATCCCGTATCTTTGAGCCATTTTTCACCACAAAAGAGATGGGCAAAGGTTCAGGTTTGGGCCTAGATGCAGTGGCTCGCATTATACAGAATCGGCACCAGGGTATTGTGACGGTGACGTCAAAACCTGGGCGAACCTGTTTCAGCGTCTGCCTGCCGATTCCAGACGATCCATTAACGTGCCCGACTAATTAAGCTCTCGGTGTCATACACTCTTTGGGCGGTCGCATTTTTCCTATGATTCGTGTTGTATGGCAGTACGCATATAGGTCTGGACATGTATTGTTGAGGAAAGCCCCGCTGAGCGGGGCTTTCCTCAACAATACTGGTTTGGATTAAGCGCGTAGCGCTATAACTCAGTTTGAATGGCAAAGGTGCGCACCGGTTCATCGATTCCCTTGAGGTTCAAAGGGCTACATTTTTGAATCGTGGTGTTATCCAAATATTTGGCAACTTTGGCAGAAACTAGGATGCTACCTGGATCAGCTGCCTGTTGGATGCGTGCAGCAACGTTCACGCTTGGCCCAATCGCTGTGTAATCTGACCGTTCAATACTTCCAAACATGCCGACAACGGCTTCTCCTTGATGGATACCGCAACGAAACTGGACTTCTGGAATCCCCTGTTGGTGCCACTTTTGATTTAGCTCTTTCAAGTCTTTGTACATGTGTTGAGCAGCGGCGATCGCCCGATGCACTTGTTCGTCGGGCGGAACTTCTTTAGGGGCTCCAAAGATGGCGAGAATTGCGTCTCCCATAAACTTATCGATCGTGCCGCCCTTATCGAAAATGGCATGGGTCATTGTTGTGAGGTATTCATTAAGCAGCTCAGCAATTCGACGTGATCGGAGCGTGTTGGACAGCTGTGTGAAACCAACAATGTCACTAAACAAGATCGTTACCACCCGAGGCTCTGGGCTCAAATCCAACGCTAGCTCCCCGTGAGCTGCTTTTTCAACAAGGGACTGAGGAAGAAAGCGTTGTAAGACCGTTTCAGTGAGATAGGTATTGAGTTTTGCGACCCGTCGCTCACTGGCTTTGAGGGCTAGCAAATTGCGGACCTCAGCAAGAAGCTCTCGATGATTAAACGGCTTTGATAGATAGGCATCTGCACCCTGTTCAGCCCCTTCAATACGAGTTTCTTCGTTTGCTTTTGCCGTCAACAAAATAATGGGAGTGCCGCTCAGAACCTCATCATGTCGAATCGCCTGAATCAGCTCTAACCCAGACATTCGCGGCATCATTAAATCGGTTAACACTAGGTTTGGCTGACATTGTTGTGCTAAGTGGATCCCTTCTTCACCGTTACGTGCGGTCGAAACGTGATAGCCAGTTTGTTCGAGCACCCGTTTGACATATCGCCGTAAATCCGGATTGTCATCTACAACGAGAATATGTAGCGACTCATCATCGTCATCGATTCGAGGACTTAGCAGCTGTATGTTGGCTGTTGGGGTGCATGAGTGCTCGTGGGAGTTCACCGCTTGGCGAGTCAGCGAATCATCAAGTCGTTGGTCTTTATCGTGCTCCTCTTCATCGGTATAAATATCGGCAAGTTCGACGGTTGATCGATCGCCGTCAATCTCAGCCGGAACGTCTGATACCTGCTCCAATGGCAAATGATGGGCATCTTGCTGGAGAGTAATAGTAAACGTTGTTCCTTCACCGTAAATCGAGTCAACGCTGACATCACCACCATGCATGTCAACCAATTCTTTCACTAACGCTAACCCTAAACCACTTCCCTCGTAGCTACGATTTGTTGAGCCGTCAGCCTGTCGGAATCGTTCAAATAGGTAGGGAATTTGATCGTCTCGAATACCAATTCCGGTGTCCTGTATTTGCAGCATACAGCGATCGCCATCCGGTCGAACGGATACACGAATGTGGCCATACTCTGGGGTGAATTTGACCGCATTTGATAGAAGGTTATAGAGCACCTTGTCAAATTTCTCAACATCTAGATAAACCGTCGGGCAAGGTTGGAAATGGGTTTCTAAGCGAATGTGGCGCTTTTCGCAATATGGACGAAATGTCTCGACAATATGATGTACAAATGTCTGCAAATCGCACGGGCAAAACATGGATTGCATCCGGCCTGCATCTAATCGTTGGAGGTCAAGGAGCTGATTGACTAAACGAAGCAGACGGCGTGAGTTTCGAAGCGCAATGACAGCTTGTTCATGAGGTAGGTCGCCCCCTTGTGCGACAGCAGATTCAAGAGGCCCGATATTCAAGGTCAGAGGTGTGCGAAATTCATGGGAAATGTTTTGAAAAAATTCTGTTTTTTGACGATCGAGCTCGATGAGCTTCTCAGCCTGCTGTCGAGTGGTCTGAAATAATCGAGCCTGGTGAACGGCGATCGCCGCTTGGGACGCCACAGCTTGAGTGAGGTCGATTTCGTCTTGCTGCCAAACCCGAGCCTGATTAACTTGACGGAGCGAAATACTGCCGATGATTTGCCCTTCCGACATCAGTGGCACCACTAATAACGCTCGTGCGGGCGATCGTAACGGCAAGTCGAGTTGGTTTAGCTCTGGATGCTGTCTTAAATCATTAATGGCGACCGGTTCCTGGGTCGCAATCAATTGCTTGAGGACAGGATTGCCGTCAATCGGCGCGATGGATTCTGGCAATGTTCGACTCATCGCCGCAGAGGCTTGGTTTGAGTGAGCTGCGATGGACTCATCACTCATTAGCGGACGTGTCCAAGTTTCTCCAAGATTAAATCGCCTGGGAGAATCATCTTCTGGTGGTGTCTTAACTGTTGCATCATAGAGCCCAACACAGTGGACAAAAGCGTCATCCTCGGTCCACAACGATAGGGCACACCCATCAACGCGTAAAGCTTGTCCGAGCTGTTGAGTAATTGCTGCGAACATATCTTCTGGGTTGAGCGTTGAGCGAATGGCTGTGGTGATCATATTCACCAACGTTTCTCGCTTTGCTAGGGCTCGAATCTGCTCATATGCGCGAGCTTGAGACAGAGCTAGCGCCACCTGATCAGCAACGAGTGTGATTAGCTTAATGTCGTCGTCTTCCCACATGTAGGGAGCTTTGATGTGGTGTAAAGCAAGAATGGCTAGCAGTTCTTGCTGATACAGCATGGGAACAAGCAGGCTTGAATGAACTCCTAATTGTCGATAGGCATGATAACGAACCTCAGAATCGTACTCCATCGATTCATTTTCATTGTTCTCTGCTGCTTGAATAACTTGAACTTCACGAATATCCCACAACAGATCGGCAAGTCGTGCAGGTGATAGGCTGACTTCTGGTGCGAAGCTATCTTGCTCTGGAGTAAGACTGCTCTCTTCTGGTGTTGTCGTGCTGAATGCTAACGATGGAGAGGTGTGAAGATACCAATCATTACTAAGCCGATTTCCCTGAAAAGGACGAAGGACAGAACAGTCGGCATGAAACATATGTCCGATGGTTTCCACAACCGTCTGTAGAATTTGTTGAGAGCTCAATGCTCCACGAACGGCATTTGAAACTGCATTCAACAACGTTTCTCGGTGAAGGGTTCGGCGTAGTTCGTGGGTTCGAGCCTTTAAGACGCTGTGAGTATCAACTGCTTGCTGGACAACCGACTTCAGCTCGGCGTCATTCCAGGGTTTTGTGACGTATTTGAATACTTTGCCTGCGTTGATGGCTTCGACAAGATCGTCAGCATCGGTATATCCAGTCAGAATAATTCGGATAATGTCGGGATATCGATTAGCGGTTAACCCCAAGAATTCCGTCCCGCTCATGTATGGCATGCGCTGGTCGGAGATGATGACTGCAATGTCTTCCTCTTGTTCGAGAATATCTAGTGCCTGAGGACCACTCTCTGCCCGTAACACCTGAAAATCACGGTGGAAGGTTCGAAACAGCAAATCAAGATTATCAGGTTCGTCGTCAACAGCCAGTAGCTTCACTTTTCTAATGGCCTGTCTCCGACCCGACGGAGATGTCATTGATACCTCTTCCGGTAAAGAATCACAGGGTAAGTCCATGCAGGTGCTGACGATGGCGATCGCAGCTGCGATCGCTGCATCAGTTGGAATACACCATACATGTTGAATGATTCAGTCTCATTGATGTTGATGTCACATCACAACTCTAAATGCTGGAGCGGAGACTGATGGGGAGATTGCACCTTAAATCACGATGGCACAGATTTATGCCATCTGCTGTTGATGGTCTTTGATTCTCACCCTGGTAGATGAGAGCACATCCTTGAGGCATTACATCCACTTTACGATTCATGCAGTAGCGATTGACGGGATACACGCTTTGTTGCGACCGGTCCGACCGCAATCAGATCACTCTGAACAATCAACCCTGGATGTGATGCCCAACATAAGAGTGCCCTCATTTATAAATGACATAACTCTGTCATACACTAGTTAGAACTTGCCTGTGGGTGATAACGAGTTCAGTCGTTCATTATCCACAGCCGTAAGCGTGATGAAAAAGCGTTCAATTGTCGACATTTTTGGGCTCATTCCCAAGCTTCATCACAGTGCTATGGATCCTGCACGAGTCAAGCAAAACGCCACATGTTAACTGACATCACTTTGTTCAGGCTTTGGGAGAACATACAAACTATCAAACACAACGTCATTCTCGACACACCATCGTTTTTCGTAAGGACAGCATCTGTTAACGATGTCAGAGAGCTGGCTAATCTTCTTACGCTCAGCTTCTATTCTCATGAAAAGTGGATGGAGATACTCCATCCGGTGCTTAGTTTTGGCATACGCGAAGATCTGCGAACTCGGATGCAGGCAAAAAGACAGCCCTAT
>JBCBLF010000027.1:0-32051 GCA_038520475.1 Cyanobacteria bacterium J06627_8 | reverse complement strand
GAGTCATTCATTATTTGTGCCAGGATGAGAGTCGGGTGGGGCTTAAAACAGAAACGGGGAAGGTGATTACGGCTAAAGGGGTAAAACCGACGGTCGAGGTGCAGTGGGGACGAGACAATTTCTGGATATACGGTGCGTTTGGGCCCTTGAGCGGAGCCCATTTTCTCCATGAATATCCCAAGCTCAATGGCGAGTGTTTTCAATCGTTTCTCGGTTGGCTCTCGGAGCAACTTGGGGAGGATTGGGCCTTCCTTCAGGTGGATCAAGCTCCCGCTCATATGAGTACGGCGTTACGATGGCCGGAAAATATTATTCCGATTGTTCAACCCGCTCACAGTCCAGAACTCAATCCGAGTGAACGAATGTGGGAGTTTCTCAAAGCACCCTTGAAGAATGAGATTTTTCCATCCTTGCAAGCCCTGCGCGACAAGGTTCAGGAAGGCTTTGATCAACTGACTCATGAAGCAGTGATGTCTCTATCGTCTTATGATTTCATTCTAGAGGCTCTTTTCTATGCAGTCTCACATTAAATTGGTATTAGTCAAGTTGGTGAGATTGGAGAGGGGGGTCACGTCCGTGATTTGATTGCCAAAAAGCCAAAGTTCAGTCAGATTAGTGAGGTTGGCGAGAGGGGCCACGTCCACGATTTGATTGTTAAGAAGGTCAAGCCGGGTCAGATTGATGAGGTTGGCTAAGGGCGAAACGTCTGCGATTTGATTGTCCCAAAGCAAAAGCTCTGTCAGATTGGTAAAGCTGGCTAGCGGAGAGACATCGACGATTTCGTCGTTCCGGAGGTCAAGCCAACGTCGCCGGGTCAGCTCGCTGTTAGCTTGGTCGCACGAGCGTGTATCGACTTTCTCCAAAAGTGTTCTAACGGTATGCCGAGCCTCTTGGGGTAACTGACCTCGGTGGTGACACCAGTCGGTAAAAGTCTCAAACGTATCTGTCGAAATCTTATCCTGAGATAAAAGTCCGGCACAGCCAACACCCATGACCAATAGCACCGTCAGCAAACCCATTATAATTGCGCGCTTCATTGCTATTCCCCATCATCCTTTTCGGCTTCCAGGTTTCCTGTTCGAACAAAGCCGCTACTGGCCTTCATGTGCTTCCTATTTGGCCCGATTGAAGTGAAGTGGACCCAGTCCTTTGGAGCCCTTCGAGGGATCTCTAAGCTCTGAAAAGATGAGATCGCTACATTTGCTTCAAGCGCTCCCAGAGACGCTTCACGCTTACCGGCAGACCTCTTCTAGGGTACGGTAGCCTAACAATTGATGCAGACTTTTCTAATCCTACCAGTCTAACCACCTGGCGACCTCCTGACTTAAGTGATGACCATCCTCAACCGTCGTCAAATAGACGAGTTCGTCCTTGATGGACCGCCACAGCCGTTCAATGAAGATGTTGTCGTGGCAGCGATCTCGTCCATCCCTGCTGCTGGCATCCCCTGCTGCTGTGAGCCTGTCAGTATACGATTGTATGGGGAAAGATTGACGTTTTTGTTCCTTCAGGCCGGAGTCGATATTAATGCAACAAATAATGATGGAGACACCCCACTCCATATTGCTATCCGTCATCATCGTCTCAATGTTGCGCAATTTCTGATTGAGCGAGGTGCTCGCATCAATGAGCGAAATTATGAGGGGCATATCCCGCTGAATATGGTTCTGTCGCAAGAATGGCGAGATGATACAGTTGAACTCTTATTCTCTTGATGTCATCTATCTGATCGTCCCGAGGCCATGTCCTATCCATCTCTGTTCAAGTGGAAGCACTTCCAGCCTGAAACCATTCTGCTCACTGTCCGTTGGTACTGCCGCTACGCCTTGAGCTATCGGGATTTGGAAGAGATGATGGCGGAACGAGGCCTATCGGTTGACCACAGCACGATCAATCGATGGGTGGTGCAGTATGGCCCCGAGCTCGACAAACGCTGTCGCCCGCATCGGCGCCCGACGAACGATTCGTGGAAAGTGGATGAAACGTACGCGAAAGTCAAAGGGAAGTGGAACTATCTCTACCGAGCCGTGGACTCGATCGGCCAGACGTTGGACTTTATGTTGAGTGCTAAACGCAATGCCAAAGCAGCCAAACGGTTTCTCAAAAAGGCGTTGAAGGCTCGCTACACGTCCACCCCTCGTGTCATCAACGTAGACAAGAATGCCGCTTATCCGACGGCAACAGATGCCCTCAAAACGGAAAAATCGCTGCCAGAAGAGGCCGAACTCCGTCCCGTCAAGTATCTCAACAACATGATTGAGCAAGACCATCGCCGCATCAAACGATTGGTCAAGCCTGGTTTGGGTTTTGGCTCCTTCAACACGGCTCGACGGACGCTCAAGGGGTACGAAGCGATGGCGATGATCCGCAAAGAACAGATTCAACATGTCGATAGGAATGATGTGACCGGACAGATCTCTTTCATCCACCAAATCTTCGGTATCGCTGCATAGATATGGATAAGGAAGAGGGATTTCATATCCTGATTTTGTTTTTGCGACAGAACCGAAAAATGAGGGGATTTCAGGCTGCCTGAATCTTTTTGGCAAACACCCAGCGCAGCATGGGTGGTGCGACAAATGTCGTTGCGACGACCATCAACACAATCGCCACATTAACAGATGCCGATAGCGCCCCTGTGGCCGCCCCCAACCCCGCAAATACGAGTCCTACTTCGCCTCGAGGAACCATGCCAGTACCGATCGCGAGTCGATCGACCGGCTCCTCGCCAAACACAAAATATCCGGCTGCAACTTTGCCGATAATTGCCACCACCGTTAGGAAAAGGGCAATCACCAAGCCGACCTGGCTCTCAGGATTAGCGAGATTTAATACCGTTAAATCAGTCTTGGCGCCAATGGTGACAAAAAAGATAGTTGCAAATAAGGCCACCAGAGGATCGCAGGCTTCCTCTAAGTCGCGGGTGGCTTTGGTATCTCCTAACACAATGCCGGCTGCGAAACAGCCGAGAATTCCTTCCAAGCCAATGGCTTGGGCAATGCTCGCCATCACAGACATAAAGACGATGGCCCCAATCAGCACGCTGTAGCGGTTGTTAAGTTTGTCGAGGAAGTTGATATAAAGCGGACCAAAAAACCTGTTGAGGGCGATCGCCGCAACAACAAACAAGGATGCACTCGTAATGGTGCCAAAGACGCTGGAAAGCTCAACCGTTCCATGGTCAGCAATACCGACGGCCACCGCCAAAATAGCAATGCCCAGAATATCATCTAGAACAGCGGCTCCCAGAATAATTTGTCCCTCCTTTGTGTTCAACACTCCCATGTCCTGCATGATGCGGGAGGTGATGCCGATGCTAGTGGCAGTCAAAGCTGCGGCACCGAAAATGGCTGGAATGTTTCCCAGATGAAACAGGGACGATAAGCCCCAAAAGCCAAGTACAAGGGGCAGGACAACTCCAGCAACGGCAACAGATGCAGCCTGTGGCCCCACTTTGATGAGCTCCTTTAAATCAGCCTCCAGACCAATTTTGAACAACAGGACACCAACCCCAATTCCGGCATAGTCATTAAGCAAAATTTTCACTGGCCCGGCAAAAATCTCTTGAATGGTCGTATTGTCGCCACCAGAAACCCAATGAACGATCGCCACGGCCCAATCAGCAACTTGAGCCCCGTCTCCTAAGATCAGGAGATGAATGCCTGAGACACCGATGACAAACCCCGCAATCAGCTCACCCAACACGGCAGGAAAACCCATGCGAACCGCAATTTCACCCAAAATCTGCGCGGTGATGAAGACTAAAACCGTTGTCAGGGTTACCGCGATGGCAAGCGCCTTCGCATAGGTTTCGCCTTCGGCTCCTCCAGTTGACGCGAGAATTGTAGGAATTGGAAGCGATGCAACGAATTGCGTCTGTATTGAGAAGAATGTTGGAAAAATCATAGATTAATTCAATATTGCAAAATCAAGACATTCATGGACACGATCAATCGCGTCTGTGCAGCAGTTAAGGGCATCGCCCGGTTACTCCGATGACTTATCGGACGTCAATTGCAAATACAGCCCTGGTATCACAAGGAGGGCAATCAATGTGGCTGACATCAGCCCGAAAATAATCGCCATGCACAGGGGGAACCATTGGGCCTTGCTAAAGGCCAAGGGAATCAGACCAATCACAGTAGTGATGGAGGTGGTGAGGATGGGGCGGAGGCGATCGCTGGCTCCCAAAGCTGCCGCATGACGCACATCGAATCCCTGGCGGCGACGTCCGTTCATGGTGTCAATCATGACAATGGCATTGTTGACCACAATGCCGGTTAGCGAAATCACCCCAATAGCCGAGGGAAAAGAGAACGCTATCCCGAGCAAGACGTAACCGAACGTCGTTCCGATCAATGCAAAGGCGATCGTGAGAATGATGATGACAGGCTGGGTGTAAGAGCCAAACTGGAGAACCAGCACCGCAAACACTAGGAAAATAGCCACGACCAACATCTGACCCGCAGAACCGAAGGTTTCGCTACTGGTGTCAGCATCACCGCCAAATCGATACGTGTACCCTCGCGGCCATCGACTGGAATAATCAGCAGCACTGGGATCATATTGGAGGGCATCAAGCTTAGGGGTCAGCTCTGCTAGGATTTCGGTGTCATAGTAGCCCCGTCCAGGAATGACTTTAGCCAAAACAGTGACACTGCGCTCGTTATCGCGGTGGGTGATGGAGAGGGGAACCGCATCCTGTACCGGTTCTAGCAGAGCATTGGCAGACAACACCTCGCCATCAGGGGTAATAAACCGGATAGTGGCAAACTCATCGAATTCAGACGGGCCACCGATCGCCCCCTGCTGCGAAGGCCACTGAGTACTGAGACGAATTTCCAAGTCCTCTTCACCACTGCCAATGGCAAAATCGCCCACGTCATTATCGATCATCAGGTAGCGCCCCTGCCATCCCAAATCTTCCGGACTGATGCCGTAGAAATCGAGGGCTTCGCGTCTGGGAACCAGGCGGTAATCTTCCCGCAGGTTACCTAGGTCATCGCGAACGTCCATAGTGCCTGGAATTTCTCGCAGTGCCTGCTGGACCTGACCGGAAATCTCCCGTAGAACTTGTAAGTCCTCGCCGTAGAGTTCCACTTGAATGGGATCTTCACCGCCCCCGATCCGCTCAAACTGAACGGCGAGGATGGCTCCGGGATAGTCCCGCACCACCGTATCTTTCAGTTCTTGTCTGAGCTCACGCACATAGTCAAAGGAGGGTCGCTGTCGCTGATGACGCTCCACAAAAATGGCCGACAGCCCCACAAAGTAGTCGGAATTTTCGGGTTTCAGCTCACTGGAGGCCACCAGGTTACTGCGCTGCCCCACTAACTCCACCACACTCTCAAAGACCCGTTCACCATTCGGGTCACTGTAGGCGCGCACAATTTCCCCAATCCGGTCGGCCACCTCCTGCGATCGCTCTAACGTGGCCGCCGGGGGAAGCTCCACATTGATGCTCACCTTGCGACTATCGTTATCCGGAAATAGCGAAGACGGCAGTTGGGCAAATAGGATCATGGCACAGACGAACACGGCAATCGTCCCTAGTGTCCATAATCGGGCGATGTGACGATTGGGCACCGTAACCCGTAGGCTCCACTGGGCGAATTTGGCTGAAAATTCCTCCGTGAGTCGATCCACAAAAGTTTTGCCAGAACTCCCGTGGACGTTGTTTAGCAGAAATTTAGATAGGGGGACAACGGCCAGCAGAGCAACGATGTAGCTTAGCACCAGACAGGTAATGGCACTAATGGGAATCAGCCGAACAAATTTGCCCATGGTGCCTGAAATCGCCATCAATGGGGCCATCGCCAAAATGGTGGTGAGCTGTCCGGCAAAGGCAGGAGCTGCATAGGTTTTGACAGTTTTGATGGCAGCCTGCCCAAACGGTAAGTTTTGGATGAACAGACCCTCATGGATGCCTTCCAGCATCAGGATAAACACGTCCACTAGCAACCCCAAAGCCAGGATCATGCCGATCAGAACCATCGAATTGAGGGTGTAGCCCATGATCCAAAGAATAAAGATGGCTCCTGCAAAGGTTAAGGGAATCGCCAACCCAGCAATCAAAGCTTCGCGCCAAGTCAACGCGACAAACAGAATGGCAAAGACACAGAGCGATGCCTGCAAAACATTGCCAGCCAAATCGCTGAGGTCATTGCGAATCGTCTCGGCATTGCTATTGAGGACGCGATAGTCCATGCCGTAGGGCCAAACTTCAGGATTCTCACGGGCGGTTTCCATCGCTGCCAGAGCATCTTCGACAACCTGGATCGTGTCGCTGCCGGCCACCTTCACGACGTCCAGGGTGACGGTGGGAGCAAACTCACTGCCGTCCCAACTCAGGGACGCTCGACCCTCCTCTCGCTCCAGCCCTCGGTAAACATCGGCCACCTCCGCCAAGCGAACAACTCGGTTGTCGGCCAAACGAGTGACGGGCAGACTTCTGAGATCTTCCAGCGTTCGAAAGCGGCCATACAAGCGCACCTGGGTTCCGATTTCATCATCGCGCACTAAATCCCAAGAGGTATCAAAGTTTCCCCCCTGAATGGCATCACTGACCTGAGTGGCAGCAATTCCCAAGGTGGTTAGCCGACTGGGAATCATCTGCACGTGAATCACCTCTTCCCGCCGACCCGACAGGTTGACTTCACGGACGTTTTGGACTGACTCGAGTTGCTCTTGCAAATCCTCGGCAACCAGACTCAGGAGGGCAATATCTAACCCGTCCCCTGTCAGCGCTAGGGTTAAGACCGGTGCGTCTTGCTCAGACAACTGCTCAAAGTCAGGTTGCTCACGTCCTGTCGATTCGGCGGGGAGCTCGGGGTCAGCATCATCCACTTTGCCGCGTAGTTGCTGAATGGCTTCGGCGACCGGCACTTCAGCTTTGAAGGCCACATCGATGATCGAAAACGAATTGAAGCTGGCGCTCGTAAAGTCGTCTAACCCTTGGAGGCTTTTAATTTCCTCCTCGATTTTGTCTGTAACCTGGTTCTCAATCGTTTCGGCGTCGGTGCCTGGCCAAAGGGTCGTGATCATGGCTCGGGCAATCTTAATGTCAGGATCGCCCTCCTTCACCATGGAGAAGTACCCCATGAATCCTCCCATCAAGAGCAGGAAGCACAGGAGAATCGCAAAGATTTGACGGGTAAAAAAGAATGTCATCAGCGGAGATACTGAGGTCGCTGGGGGCTCAGTTCCATGACTGATTGGGCGATCGCCCGTAACCTCATCGGTTGCAGGATTCTGAGTGGGGGACAACTGCTCTGAGTTCATTTCTGAGTTCATTGCACTTGCTCCCGATTAACAATCTCGATAGGGCTCCCATCCACCAGGCGATTTTGGCCTTCGATGACCACAAGTTCGCCTGGCTTCACGCCAGAACGGATTTCTACTTTAGACAATCCTTCTACTCCTTGAACCACTTGACGCCGTTCAACCGTCCCATCCGTTTCATTGACCACAAAGACAAACGCATCTTGACCCCTGACCAATACAGCACCCATTGGCAACACCACGGCGCCCTGATTGGCTACGGTTTCAATCCAGACATAGACTCGGGCACCGACCTTCAGGTTGCGCACTTGCTGAAAGTCACGAATTAATATTTCAGTGCCCCGACCGCCGGGGGTTTGGGATGGACTCACAGCAAAGACACGACCCGGAGTGCCCCGCTGTTGCGCAATCGCCAGCAGATCTTGGCGGTCGACGCCGTTTGCTTCAGCTGCGCTGACGGCTTCTTCCAAGACAACGTAAGCGCGCTGGCCAGGGCGAATCGCATCGGCGTCATCCGCCTGAATCTCTAACTCCACCTCATACGTTGATGGATCAACCACAACGATGGGAGCTGTTTCAATGACGGCTTGGGGACTGCTGACATTGAGGTATTGAGTATTCCAGTATTCGCCTTCTTGAATGTTGATGTAGGCAATCACGCCATCAATGGGCGACACGAGCTGCGTATCTTCTAAATCAACGGTTGTTTGATTCCGTCGCGCCTGGGCAGCAGAGATGGAAGATTCAGCCGATTCCAACCCATCTTCTGCAAAGCGAATATCTTGTTGGGCTGCTTTGAAAGCAGCTTCGGCTTGATCAACGCGGTTGCGATAGACATCGCGATCGCTTTCGGACACAGCTCCCTGGTCAAATAACCTTTGATATCGGATGAGTTCGGTCTCGGCTAAGGCTAAATCAGACTCCGCTTTTTCTAAATTTGCTTGAGCCTGCAACAGCGAAGCTTCTGACTGCTCGCGCTGGTTGATGGCAACTTGAATATCTGCAGCAGCGGTTTCAATACTGGCCGTCTGTCGGCGATCATCGATAGTGGCCAACAGTTCCCCTCGGGAAACGAAGTCGCCCTCTTTCAATTCAACACCGTTATTTCTAGCCACATAGGTGATATCGCCGCTGGCATAAAAGTTTAGAATCCTGATCTGCACCGGCAGCGAGGTGCCCTCATCAAAGACCCAACCTTGGGCTAAGTCGGTTTGAGCCTGGACAACCCGCACCGGTAAACGGGCTAGGGTATCGGCTACTTCAGTCGCTTCTCCAGCGTTAGACGACGTCAGCCCTTGGTAGATTCGCCATCCTACCAAGCTAGCGATCGCCAGCATGACCAGGGCAATAATGGGCCACAGAGACTTCTGGGATTTCATCAAACTGCGGAATTCATCAGTCAAAAGGGATTCAGGCTCTTCCATGACCTGAGCGGCGTCTGAAGTCTGGCGATCAGCTTGATTTTCCTTAGGGTTGCCAGACTCCAGATGCGGTTGAGGATTAGGGTTTTCAGGGTTCATAAAACAAGCATTTGAGTAACAACGAACATCATTTAGTCAATGGGTTTTATGGATAAGTTTGATGGGCCAAATACCCACCGACTAAGGCTGAAATAAAGACTGCTGGATACATCTGGCCAACGATAGCTTCCAAGTTAGTTAGCACCAAGGCGACTTCACTGATGGGGACGATATCGCCATATCCGAGCGTGGTCAGTGTTGTAAAGCTAAAGTGAAAAGTTTTGAGGTAAGAATCTTGCATCATCAAGGGCTGCGAAAACGCATCAGGATCGATCGTTGCGACGATGCTGTAGAGTAAGGCCCAGGCAAAGCCAATCAGCAAATAAACACTCACGCCCCCTTGCACGGTATCGGCCGTAATTCGAGGGGCTGCAACAACATCACGACCAATTAGATAAGCAGCTCCCCCAATGTAAAGAGCGAAGACGATTTGAGAGAGCACATCAAAGGCTTGGTCGAAGGGTGGAGACCATCCCAAATTTATGCTGAGTTGCATAAAAAAAGAAGAACTTGCGATGGCGATGTAAGCAAATAGCAGACTTTTGGGGAGTACAAAACTTCTAACCACGAGAACAATGGTGTACAGCAGTAACAAATCAGAAATAATGCTGCCAAACCCTGATTCAAGGAAAGGTGAGAGTAAGAAAAGAATAATCAGAACGGCTAAAAGTTGCTGATACTTCTTCATGTCAGACGGGTAGATTGAGTTCATTTCAAATGTCTCTTTAAAATAGGGTTAGAGATTATTGAAATGCACTGCGAATCGTTTTGGCAAAGGAATTTTACTAAAAAAATCTTCATAATCAAATGAAAATACCATAGAGCTTAACTCGGAGAATCGTAAGATAATTGTCTGAACATGTGTTATCAATACCTCCATAACGTCAACATCAAAATCGCATTAAATAGATGAATATCTTCTCGAGAGATGTGTGCAAAAGGTAAATATCTGTGAATATTCACAAGTCAATAATGAGTACTTTGAAAAATCAGATTTTGTCATCAATCATTTAGAGTGAGAGTCATATTTCATGATCTCAATCCGAACATATTCTGAAAAGAATCACGAATTTATTCTTCATTTACAGAAAATAAATAATTTATAAGTTGAAGAATCAAGCTCTAAAATTGACTTATCTATTTCATCTTGATTCTTCAACTGAACATTACCTATCTCTCTAAAGAGGATTTTTGAGAGTGCATTCAATGAGAAATAAGATAAACTTAGAGGCACGATTTAATGAACTCTGCGCCATTCCAACTCAGGCAGAATATCCCCCATCATCTGGTAGGTTGTTTCATTGATGACACGGAGCTTTTCGTAAGTCATCTTACTATCAGCCCAGATGAGAGCTTGAATATTCTCACGCTCGTAAATGGACAGCTGACCATCCTCTAGGGCCTTCTCTACCACAGTTCTCAATGTTTCTAACTGTGACTTCTCTTCCTCAGATAACTGTTTTTCAGTGAATCGTTCTATTTTCATGACAAACCTCCAATTTAACTAAATTTAAGGAGACGATTGAATCAGTTTCTGACGCTTTTTTAGAACTAGATAAATGTCAACTAATTTTGCTTTACTATCAAATCCTGAACTTCTGATAGAGTCGTCAAGAAAAACCTAAGCACAGAGATAGATATGAGATTAGATCCAAGACAAAAAGCTACCGTGATTGTAGTTGCCAAGTTTCCAACCTTAAATATAGATTTCAACCACGGGTTTATTTCTACAATGTTTGACTGAAATCCTCATATGATTTCCAATACATTCTTGCTTGCTTAGTAGTGTATTGCGACTCTTTTTAACTTGTCAGTCAGAAAAAAGTTATGAGACTCAGGTCTTAGTTATAGACAAAAGTAAGCAAAAAGTAAGCATGTTGGGATGACTGAATTTTGCCTACTTTTCAAGGCTCTTGTTCCCCAGCGCGGCGAGATTCTCATCGGGATAACGAGACTAACGTCTGACGGGGGTTGCACAACTGCCGTCAGACGTTAGTCTCGACATGCGCTTGCCCAGATATACGGTTGAGCCCCGTCACAAGAAGGCTAATCGGTACAAGTACCGCAACCAGATGATGTAACTCAATGAAACTGGCTTGACGACTTGACCAACAAGACTGTGCTCACGGTTCATTTGCTAGATGCTAAAATCGCCCTTATGGCCAGCGCTATTCAGCATCACAAGGGTGCAGAAAAGAAAGGAGTGACTGAACACTAGCAATAAACTTGCAAATTCCATGTGCTTAAATCAGCAGCACAGGGATTGTTGACTGGGCTACTGAGCCCATTACTCAAAGGGATTCAGTTAAGCCTAGGCAAGCTTAGATAATAATTGAGAGGAGGTTGAATTAGGTACAAAAACCTTTGCCTGCTGTTTGATAGTCTCCATTAGATCCATCGTTTTCTGCCTTACTGCATTAGAGGCGTTAGGTGTCTTCTACTCCAGGAAACTCTGAGTCTCAAGGCTGATCTCGACTGATGGGAGAGAGACTGAGGCATGTATTCATTTGGGTTCTCTATGAAGATCTCTCTATGAGAGACTTCCAACGCTTCTAAGGCTTCATCCACAGCATGTATATTGTATGAAGCTGCTCAAAGCCTGTCAGTAATCTAAAAGTAATCAGTATTGCTTAGGAGTGGGGATTGATTCATTGATTTATGCGGATAGAGGATGTTGTTGGTTATGCAGGCAGAAGATGCCCTCAAGCTCCTAGATACTTTACTACCTCCGGGTTCCCTCAATACGGTAAAAACCTTGGTATTTCTGGAATCCTGGGATGACAAGGGATATGCAGAGATTGCGGAATCTGCCGATTACGACGCTGACTACATCAAAATCGCTGCGGCTCAGCTCTGGAAAGCACTTTCTCAGGCTCTTGGGGAAAAAGTCACTAAAAAAAACTTCCGCTCCCTCCTACGCCAGAAATTTTGGACCCCGGATGTATCCTCTCTAGCTTCCCCCCTCCAATCCTCACCCCCGCTAGCGACTCGCTGCGATTGGAGTACCGCTCCTGATGTTTCCACTTTTTTTGGGCGTACTGAGGAACTCAAGCAAATCTATACTTGGATTGGCTCTGGGGACTGCCGTCTGATTGCCCTGTTAGGAATGGGCGGTATCGGTAAAACCAGTTTGGCGACTAAGGTAGCTCGTGATTTTCAGGGAGAGATGGACTACATCTTCTGGCGATCGCTCCGCAATGCGCCCCCTTTGGATAAATTACTAACCGACATGGTGGCTTTTCTTACCGACCAGACGGTCATCGATGGATCAATGGATGTGTTGTTAGAACAGTTGCGATCACATCGCTGTTTACTCATCCTGGATAATGCTGAGACTCTACTAAAACCTGGACTAACAGGGCATTACCGCCCTAACTATGAAGGCTATGGAGAACTGTTCCGAATCATTGGCGAAACGCCGCACCAGAGTTGTTTGCTTCTCACCAGTCGGGAGAAACCCTCTGAAATCGCTGTTCTCGAAGGTATTGAACTCAGCGTCAAAACGCAGCCATTGCAGGGCTCTCTAGAGATCACCTTACCCCTCATCCAGACCAAAGGATTAGTCGGTTCCACTGCAGAGCAACGGGTGTTATGTCAACAGTACAGTTGTAGCCCGCTAGCCCTGAAAATTGTGGCGACCTCCATTCAGGATCTTTTCGCGGGCCAGATTACTGACTTTCTGCAAGCCGGTACCATCAGCTTCAATGGCATTCGTCGCTTGCTCGATCAGCACTGGCAACGGCTTTCTACTCTGGAGCAAACCATCTTACGATGGTTAGCTATCAATCGCACCTGGACATCTGCTGCAGAGTTGCATAAGGATATTGTCCCGGCGGTTTCTAAAAGCGAACTCTTAGAAGCCCTAGAATCTCTGACCTGGCGAGCGCTGGTCGAGCAACATGGCAGCCGCTATTACCTACAACCTGTGGTGTTAGAATACATCACCGATAATTTGATCAGCCAGGTTTTTCAAGAACTCGTCACGCACGAATTAGACACAGGTCCCACGCTGCTTAGTCAATATGCATTGCTGAAAACCACGACAGAGGACTACATTTGCGCCACTCAAGCCCAGCTCATTCTCGCCCCCATTACGGCACTGCTTCAGCAGACCTTATCAACGCCTGAGCGTTTACGGTGCTACCTACAAGCCTTACTCAATCGTCTCCGACAGAGTAGTGAAGCAGATTTAGCAGTTGTTCAGGATTCTGGAAATGGAAGCAAGGGGAAACGAGAAGTAGCACTAAGCCAATCCCCCGATTCGTGGATGGCCGGAGCTGGCTATGGGACTGGAAATATCCTCAACTTAGCCATTCACCTGGGATTGGACTTGACGGAATTCGACGTGTCTTGCCTGACCGTGCGACATGCAGACTTACGGGAAACACCGCTGCACAGAGTGAATTTTACTCACGCCCATTTTGACGCGACTGTCTTCAGACAGAACTTTGGCAGCATTATGGCTGTGACCTACAGCCCCAATGGGGAGTATGTCGCAACGGCAGGTACGGCTGGTCATATCCGGATTTGGCGAACCGTCGATGGGCAACTGCATAACCTGATTCAGGGCAGTCAGACTTGGATTTGGAGCCTGGCCTATAGTCCTGATGGCCGATATCTAGCCAGTGCAGACAATATTTCGCAAATTCGGATTTGGGAGGCAACGACGGGGCAATGTCTCAACGTTTTAACGCTCCCTCAGACCATCCAACTCATCTTCAAGATTACGTTTAGCCCCGATGGCACAACCTTGGCCATCGGCAGCAACCATTCAGAGATCGTGCTGTACGACCTAGTGACAGAACAGGTGCGCCTGTTAAAAGGGCATCAGAATAGCATTACATCCGTTGCCTTCAGCACTAATCAGCCGTTCTTGGCTAGCAGCAGTCATGACCACACCGTGCGTCTTTGGGATTTGATGACGGGGGATGCTTTACAGGTTTGGGAGGGGCATCAGAATATGGTGCGAACGGTGGCCTTTAGTCCCGATGGTACCTGGCTGGCTTCAGGGGGTGATGACTGTACAATACGATACTGGCATCTTGAAACTGGCCAATGCCTGGGCGTTTTTGAGGGCCATCATGAAGCTGTGTCTGCCATTTGCATCAGCCCTGATAGCAAGACTTTAATCAGTGGGAGTGAAGACAGCACCGTCCGTCATTGGGATATCAGCCAGGGACAGTGTCTGAAAATCTTGCAGGGGCACGAAGGCTTCATCTTGACGATCGCTCTCAGTCCGGATGGAAATACCCTAATCAGCAGTGCTCTCAATCGCCGTGTCCGAGTCTGGGATCTGAATTCTGGGAATAGCCTCTACACATTAATTGGATACACTGATTATGCCTATGGCCTAACCTTTAGTCCCGATGGGCAAACGTTGGCTGCTGGCAGCAGTAATAGTTTGGTGCGGCTCTGGGATTGGCAGACTGCAACCTGTATTCAAACATTGCAGGGACACGGCAATTGGGTTTGGAGCACCGCTTGGAGCCCGAATGGTCAGCGACTCGCAAGTTGTGGTCGTGACAACAGCGTCAAAATTTGGCAAGTCTCTGGTGGTGATTGTATTAAGACACTCATAGGCCACGACAATGGGGTTATGAGTGTCGCCTGGCACCCAGATGGGCAACTATTAGCGACTGCTGGACAAGATAGTACGATTCGTGTGTGGGAGTGGCAAACCGGTCAGTGCCAGCGAATAATAACGATTCCTCAATCGTGGATTGCAGCAATTTGCTGGGATCCGACTGGCCAATACTTGATCAGTGGTAGCTCCGACCATCTCATCAGAGTTTGGGAACCAAAAACTGGAACCGTTGTCCAATGCTTGACAGGTCATCAGGGCTTAATAGCGTCTGTTCTTTGCACGCCGGATGGTCGATTGCTCATATCAGCCTGTCTCGACGGTACTGTCAAAGTTTGGGATATGACCCAAGGGTGCTGCGTGCAAACGCTAAAGCACGCGATGGGACAAGCATTTGCTATCGCAATTAGCCCAGATGGTCGACTCCTTGCCAGTGGAGGAGGCGATACTAAGATCTACCTTTGGGATACTGCAACCTGGGAATGTGTTCACACGATCACTGAGCACACAGCCGATATTTCTGGACTAGCTTTTCACCCTCAGCGTTCTATCTTGGCTAGTGGTAGCGATGATGAAACCATCCATCTTTGGGACATTGACAACAAGACTCGATTATCAACGCTCAAGGGAAAGCGCCCTTATGAAGGTATGAATATCACTGGTGTTACTGGTCTAACGGATGCGGAAAGAACGTCGTTAGTCTCCCTAGGTGCGATCGCTCATACAAGGAATTGTACCTAAGATGTTAAGTATCAGTACTGATATGGCAACTCAGCGATAACACTGAGTTATCGTTTATGAGAGAGTCATATTTCGTCTACGAGCCCTCACAAAATTGTGGTCATCCTCAAATAGCTAGATTCCTAGCTATTTGAGGGATTGTAAATTGATCAGTGCTATAGCGCTCAGCTATCAGATGATAGGTGATCTGTTACTTGCAAAGAGGTTATTGACTGCTGCCAGGTTTCCAATGCCACCCGACGCATTATATTCAAAGAATGCAACAGGGTCACGAGTACCGTTTGCGAGTTGATCCATATATGCCCCTGAGCGATTTCGATATGTCCCATGTCTAAAGACAAGGTTGTTGCGCCTCAAAGCCCTTGCTCCCTGACCCGGTAGACTAATGCGATCGCCTTCAAATCGATTGAAGTCACGGATAACGGTGAGTCCTCTATAAATATCCCCATCATCCACAAGGATGAACGTATCAGCACCGAGTCCTCCAGTTAGCTGATCGATTTCATTTTTGTTGTTTAGTGCCCCTCCGTCTAGAAGATCATCTCCGAAACTGCCATTCAACCTATCGTTGCCAGCAAAGCCCTTTAAAGAGTTATCAGAAGCGTTACCGTTGATTAGGTTATTCAATCTGTTTCCGTGACCTTTGTAGACATTTTCAAAGAGTACTAAGTTTTCAACGTTGCGGCCCAGGGTATAGTCACTCAACGCATTCACTCGGTCAATTCCCTGGTTTGCGCTCTCAATGATGATATCTCCGATGCCACCGTAATAGTAAATATCATTACCCTTGCCCCCAACCATGAAATCGGGGCCACCAAGGCCATTGATTCGATCGTTACCATCAAATCCATAAAGAGAGTTGCCAGAATTGGTGCCGACGATGACGTTGTTACGATCATTGCCGTACCCTCTAAAGGCAGTGCCTTGCAAGGTTAAATTCTCCAAGTGATCACCCAAGGTAAAATTTACTGTAGAGTAAACGCGATCGAACCCGCCGTTAGCAAAGTCAGATACGACATCCCCTGCGCTATCAACATAATAGGTATCATTGCCATATTGTCCTGAAAGGAAATCGTTTCCTCCCTTTCCATCAAGAACATTGCCATATCGATTGCCTTGGATATAGTTGTTGAGATTATTACCCGTCCCCCTGGAAGCAGTGCCTCGGAGGTACAGATCCTCGACATGATTCGTTAGGGTATAGTTGACATAGGAAAAGACCCTATCTTTACCTCGATTAGCGTACTCACTAACAACATCCCCTGCGCTATCAACGTAATAGGTGTCATTACCACCGCGACCGATCATTACATCTTCACCAGACCCTGCGTAACCTCTGGTCTCTCGAATATCACCAATGCCACCATCGAGAGTATCATCGTTATTGCCACCATAGAGAATATCATTACCGCCTTGCCCTCTCAAAGTTGCTTTTACGTTGAAATATTCGTTGTAAAGTCTGATTGTGTTATTTAACTCATTACCCTGACCAAAACCTCCAGGTACGACTAAGTCCTCAAGATTATTGCCTAATGTTCGAGGTCCTTTGATGCCAGTAAATAAGGTATCTATGCCTCCAGTTGGAGATTCAATAATGACATCTCTTTCATCATAAACAACGTAAGTATCGTTGCCATTCCCACCATACAAGTAGTCAGTATCGTTAAAGTCACCACCTTCTAGGGTATCGTCATCTTCACCACCATAGAGATAGTCGTTGCCTCGGCGTCCGATTAAGGTGTCGTTACCACCTAAGCCTAACAATGTGTCACTGAATTCTGTCCCCTCAAGTATATTTACCCCGTCAGTGCCTCGTATATTAGCCATGATGGATTCCTCTGCATAAATTACATTTGACTACTGTTGCCAGCAAATCCCCAAGAAATAAACAGTCCAGAAAAGTAATATCTAATGGATTTCAATTCTTGCGCGGTGCTATGTCAGCGAGCTAGCGCTTCTAGAGGCCAGTAGAACCTTTTGAAATAATGAAAAAAGTTGTGTAAGGAAGAGTTGTGCTTAAGTTACCTCCTTGTATAAGGCAGCAAAGGACACAGGTTTCTCACTTCACAAGCTATAAAATTCTGCATTGCGTAACATTTTGTATTAAATAGCGAAGGCAAGTTATGACCGATATTTGGCAGGTCATTCTCATCAAAATCAATTCCTTCTCGCCTGAAAATATCAGCGTCACCTAATGCTCCAATCACGGCACTAGCCCTTAGATTGGCATTAGCAACTTAATTTTGTGATGCTCCCTACAGAAGTGGTGTTACCTCTTATCGCGGCATTGATGAATCTGGCAAGTGCTGGAGTTCAGCTGAATGAGCATCATGATAGGAAGTCGCTAAAGCCTTTTGAAGTGGGTCTCAGTTCTGATATCTAGAATATTACTTACTCGACAAGTTTAATAGAGAACAAGGGTAAATAGCGACCTGCAATACTGTCTGACTCACGCTCACCGATTCGTTGACCACCGACCCTAGTGTAAAAATCAGCCGCGTTAGGATCGCTCTGTATCATTAACTCCACGCCACCTAACGCTATCACCGTTCGCTTAGCATGTTCTACCAACAACCGGCCATACCCTCGACCGATGAAATTAGGCTTTACAAACAGTGCCTCCAATTCGTAGATTATCTCCGATTCTTTTATCAACCCATAAAAGCCCACTAGGGTATTCCGATCAGTAAGTACATTAAATGTCTCTCTTTGGATGTCATCGACACTGTAAGTCAGCTCAGCACGGCAGGCTGCCATAAACTCGTCTGAATAGCCCCAGTATGCTTTAGAGCAGAGAGCCAACTTAGAAAGTTGCCCACACTCGTCAGGTTTGGCACAGCGTATCATCTTCATCGTTAACGACTCCCATAACACAACCACTAGAACACTTAACGACCAAACGCAGCGACGGTAAATAATCTCAACGTCTATATTGACGGTTCTTATCCGTCTGCTAGCGTGAAAGACTAGTCAGCAACTGAGACATTTGACATTGTAGGAATGTGAGCGAGCTCAATCCTGATTGCATCAGGATCTCGGAAGAACACCGCATAATATCCAGGAGCATAATCATACTCTGCGGGTTCATCTACAATCTCAGCACCAATTTCATTGAGCAACGTGTAGAATTCGTCAACGTCTTTGCGCTCCGCTGCATGAAACGCGAGATGATGCAGTCCTGGTGCATAGTCATAGTGCCTCGATTCAATGTGCTCCTCCTTCCCCTGCCATAGGTTTATGGCGGTTCCAGTTGAATGAGATTCCCATATTTCGACCCCTGGGAAGCTCTCACTGTTCTCATAGCCTAGAAATTTCAGAATTGGCTGGTAAAAGTTCATTGAGCGTGCCAAATCGGATACGCAAATTGCAATATGATTCACAGCTCCAAGTTTCATATCCATCTCCTTACTTGACAGTTAACGGTAAAACGCAGCGGCAGCAGACAATCGTGAACTCAGCAATAGAAATCTTCAACCGTTCGCTGCTGTGAAGTATTCGTACGACAACCCTATGTCATCATTCAGGCAGTTGATATCGGTTGAGAATCGATTTCGCCATCGTCGCTACCGTTTCACGTGCATGGTCCGGCGCCACAACCACAGCCTGATCTCCGAAAGAAAGCAGATACTGGAAGAACGACGCATCGTTCGGCACGCGAGCAGTGACACGTAATGTTCCATCGGGGCTGACGTGGCACGCCTGCTTGGGAAAGCACTCCTCTACCTGGGACCGCACCTCAGATGCAAAATCCACAACGATCTCAAACTTGCCTGAACTGTAATGGAACTCGCCAACAAACTCTTGGTAAGTCATATGGCGGCGGTGAAAATGCTCCGGCAATGCTTCTGCCTCGCGCATGCGGGAGATGCGAAAGAGACGGTAGTCCTCGCGGAGTCGGCACCAGGCGTATAGGTACCAGGACCGCCAACGAAAGGCGATCGTCAACGGTTCTACAACTCGGTTGCTCTCCTCCATATGGCTATTGAGGTAGACCAGGCGAACAACATATTCTTGTTCCACGGCTTTTTGCACCGTCTGAAAAACTGACTCTCGACAGGCCTCAGTGCCCAGCAAGGAGAAGTCGATGACAAGTTTTTCATTTCGTTTGGCAAGGAGCTCAAGCGAGCCTGACGGTGCGATCGTGCGGATCTTTTCTATCGTCCGAGCAACCCGTTGATCCTGCAAAACGT
This sequence comes from Cyanobacteria bacterium J06627_8, assembly GCA_038520475.1. Lineage (GTDB taxonomy): Bacteria > Cyanobacteriota > Cyanobacteriia > CAKZMO01 > CAKZMO01 > JBCCWF01. Next base: position 12,738 of record JBCBLF010000027.1, on the reverse strand, counting down.
CTTCTACACCGCTTAACGCAGTGAGAATGAAATAGAGATCATCCATAGTCAGAAGCTGCCGGTCTACCTTGTAGCCTTCGACGATCCCGTATCCGCCATACGCGCCAGGCTGGGCATAGATTGGAATCCCGGCACCTTCGATCGCCTCCATGTCCCGTTGAATTGTCCGAACCGATACTCCAAAACGCTGAGCCATCTCCGATGCGCTCGCTAAGTCACGGTTCAAGAGATACACCACGATGGATAAGAGACGCTCAATACGCATGAGCCTATGATAACGATGAAATAACCGGCCGGACTTCAACACGCCCGTAGGAGACTATCGGAATCCTCTCAGCGATTTTTTGCGCTTCCTTCAAGGAATCGACGCGGATAATCAGATAGCCAACAAGATTTTCTCGGATGTTAGCGTCGGCCGGTACAGTCGTCTTGTCGGGTGCTAACAACACTGCATCTGCCAGGACTCCCTGTTCAGCGAGTTCCTGATCGTAGGCCACCGAGTCGTGTTCCAGAGCGGAGCGCTCCTCTTCCGATAGAGCGTCGCAGCGCTCCATGCTCAGATACTCAAGACACACAAACGTCATCGCTTGTCTTCCTCTAGACTTCAGTTGCAGTGTAGTGCTGGAATTACGACGACACCCTGTCATAATTCTGAAGGAAAGCATGAATCTAATGTACTACGCTTACCATAGCTGGATAACGCTCTATCATTCCAGGATTAACTATCAAAATTGCCGGATAACACTCCAAAATTATGGGCTTATCTTACAGATTTGCTGTGTGGATCCTAAAAAATTGGGTATTATCCATCAAACCGGCTGAATAATTGTGGAGAATCAGAAGGTTATCCAGCGATCTGATACCTAATATATCTTTAGCCGACGTTATGACTCGTTTGACTGCTTAGTTAGGATGAAGGAACCAGCTTGGCTCATTCGTGTAATTGAATGTTTTTCAAACACTACTGATGAATTAGTGTTTGAGTTTGTTTTACCTAATGTTGATCCAGAGAATGTGGAAGATGCCAGCTGATAATCCAATGGTGGCTTGCTTTTCTATTACCGAGTCACAAGCGCAGTTTTTTCAAAAATTAATTGCCATAGAATTTGATTTTTCACAGTGCAGCTATTTTCTGGCAGCATATGCTGTCGACTGGGAAGCGACAAGACGTGAAGGATCATAGACTAAAGATACATTTAGCTGTAATCCCTTGGAATTTGTAAAATTGGTTTAAGGAGGAGATAGAAATGAGCTTATCCATCATTGATCAAGTCATTGAGCAGCTAAACAATATGCCGCATTCCTTACAGCAGCAAGTTCTTCAATTTGCTCGTATGTTGAGCCAAGTCAAAATTCAGGGCACACCTGGCCACAAGTTACTTAAGTTTGCTGGTTCTATCCAATCGCATGATCTAACCCTAATGCAGGATGCTATTGAGGAAGGTTGCGAACAGGTAGACTTGGATGGGTGGTAGCTATTTACTGGATACCAATATAATCATTGGTCTATTTGCCGGGCAAGAATCGATTATTAATCATCTTCAGCAATCTGACGAAATTTTTATCCCCAGCATTGCCCTTGGAGAACTGCACTATGGTGCGCGGAAGTCTGGGCGAATTCAGCAAAATCTAGAACGGATTGAGGAGTTTGTTGCAGATGTCACTGTTGTTGATTGTGATGCTGCTACAGCCCGACAGTATGGTGACGTTAAAAATCGATTGAGAGTAAAAGGGCATCCACTACCGGAAAATGATATTTGGATTGCGGCACTGGGTCTACAGTATGCTTTAGTGTTGGTCACACGTGATGCACATTTTCAGCATGTGGAAGGTTTGCAAGCTGTGCGATGGTAGATTGCGTCTAGCCAGCTAACGTTGGGTTTGTGCGGCAGAGCAAAAGTTTCATATCAAGTCTAAGGTACTGACCGCCGCACAACTCTGCCGTTATCAACACTGAACCAAGAACAAAAAAGACAAACAATACTTTAAAAATCTTTCGACTCTATTCGGGAAAAGAAAAACTAATTATTTAATTCTCACGAGAGATGAGATTTGAAGCAACTCACCTCTAAGTTTCTGTGAGCTAGGGTTTCAGACATTTTAGGAAATGGACACAAATTGCTTAAAGTGGTTATTTAACTCCTTAACTTATAATTGGAGTGCAGATATGAGTGACAAAAACCAGGAAATTCATGATCGACGCAGCATGAAGGAACGGATGCTTGCTGGCGATTTGTATATTGCTAATGACCCACAACTTGCTGCTGATAGTCAGCGAGCATCCATATTGATGCAACGATTCAATACCAGCGATCCGGCAGATCTTGATGCACGTCGTACTATTTTGCGTGAGTTGCTTGGGACACTCGGTGAGGACGCAGAGATTCGCCCACCACTGTTGTGCGATTACGGGTATCAGATTCACATTGGGGCACGGACGTTCATCAACTATGGTGCGGTATTGCTCGATGTTGCGACGATTACGATTGGTGCAGATGTGCAGATCGGCCCGAACGTTCAGTTCTTAACGCCGACTCATCCCCTTGAACCAGAACCACGTCTTGCTAAGTGGGAAGCCGCAAAGCCAATCACCATTGGCAACAACGTCTGGTTAGGAGGTGGCGTCATCATCTGTCCTGGGATTACGGTTGGGGAGAACACTGTCGTAGGGGCTGGAGCAGTCGTAACCAAAGACCTTCCCGCGAATGTCGTAGTTGTCGGGAATCCAGCTCGTGTGATCCGGCAGTTGTAACAGATATCTTTTAGGCGCAATTAGCATTGACGTGAAGCGATCGCCCATCATACTTCCTGCTAGAATCCACTTGGTTGACAGCCGATTAATCAGCCCTCAATGGCTTGAGCGATTGGAGGGCTGAATTCTACACTCAGTGGGATGTGCCTTTAGATTTCCGATGGTATGGGTGAAAGCGATAGTTAACTCAGGACGCTACTGCTGTGACTCATTTCATTAAACCCCTTGGATTGATTGCTGTGTCGATTATCAGTGCGATCGCCATTTTCGTCATCACTTCAGCGACAGCGCAGCTCGATTGTGAGGACGCATACCTCGATGTTTGCATCCCGCGAACACCACCCGACTTGGATTGTGAAGATATTGAATTCAGGAATTTTAGAGTGCTTCCACCTGACCCTCACCAACTCGACGAAGATGGGAATGGCATTGGTTGCGAAGCATCATAGAAGGCATTGGGTAATACCAAGCGTCAGTTGATTTTCTTACCCACACACTCTAACCGTCTTTCGTTAAGAGAATCCGTTTTGGAAGAAAGACGTTCGAGGAAAAGCGATCGCCCTTTACAAATCTGCAGCAGGAATCTGCAACAGAGGCACGCAACCTGGGCGATCGCTATTTTTTCATTCAGAGGAGTCTCTCTAGTAAGCGAGATTAGAAGAAGTTGACTTGAGTAATCGCACCACTTCTCGTCATCTCAACATCCATCCGCATCACATCGCTGATGCCAATACCGATGGTTGCTGTATCTCCATTATCTGTTGCGGTGGAAGTGTCAACCATACCCAACATCATGTCATTGGCCCCATAGAGTTTAATGGAACCACCCAACTCTTCGATGTCCAGCAAACCGACACTACTGATGTTGACCGCATCATCCCAAACAAACTGAATGGTACCGCCTCTAGCATTGTCATCAGGATCTGAGGAATCGCCGTTTTCAGAGATGATTAAGACGTTTCCGAGAGTATCGCTTGCTAGATCATCATCACCACCTGTTGGATTCGCGGTGTCAAAGATCATGACTCCCATCTCATCGGTGCTGATGGTCAAACCAGAGAATTGATCGGTAACCAGCGTTCCAGCAGAGAGACCCTCGCCTTCGAAATCGATGGGGGTAGGAGGTAATCCAGCAATACCCAACCGATCATCGAGATCCAACGCTGCTTCTAACTGAATTTGGATGATTTCGTTGTTGTCAATCTCTGAGCCAGAGAAATCACGACCAATCGAGAATGGGTAGTTGTTGTCGTTGGCAACCAAAATCGTTGTTTCATCGAGAACCAAGACATCCTCAATCGTGACGAAGGGGAAGCTGAATGTTGTTTCGCCATCGCCATCAAGATCCTGTGGATCATCAATATTCAAGAGATCAACGACTTCTTCCTTTTCAACGAAGCCAGCGTCATCCACTTCAGATAGGTTGACCTTGAAGATTTTCTTGAAGGCTGCATCTTCACCCTGACGGCCATCCCGCTCAATAATAAGAAATTCCTCATCATTAATTGGAGTGAAATCGCCAATGGCATGGCTTGGGTCGTCTGTCTGGTACAGGCCAACAATCCCTTCGAACGAACTGCTCTCTACATCAAATTCATAGATGCGAATAGAACCCTCAGGGTCACCGAATACCGTTCCTTCCAACATTGGATAGAAGGTCTGGCGATCGGGGCTGAATGCCATGCCTTCATACCCACGAGACCCACGAAGATTCGCAAATTCTTCAGCCGTTTCGAACTGTTCAACAACAATCCGACCTGTTTCAGGAAAGTCAGTAAAGAAGCCATCAGCACCCAACTCAATCAACTGACGGAACTCATCTCCAGTACTCTGGGGTGTCCCATCTGCATTTAGGGTAAGGAAGTTCTCTTCATCCCGTAGAGTGTAAGGATGAATTTGCAAGCCCGCATCGTGAGCGAAGTCGATGAATGGGAAGATCTCGCCAGTCAATTGGCTCGTGATTTGAGCGATGCCATCATCATTACCATCAACTGGAGAATCGATAGATTCACGAACTAAGATATTGTTCTTCCAAGGACCGATACCATCAGCGTAGGAACTGATTTCAACAATGGCGTCAGCATTGGCTAAGGCATCGTAGCCAGGGTTCTCGAAATCAAGGAACGGTAACAGATCACCATAGATGGATTCCTTCTCTGCATCAGACAAGTCAGCATTGGCAACCAAGTCAAAAGGAACAGAGAACCCGCCGCCACCCGCATTGATGAAGTCACCGTTGGTGTCACCAAAGAGTTGAACTAAAGGAATATTCCCGATTCCTTCTTCTTCAAGCAGTCCACGCAACTCAATCAAGTTGGCAATCTCGAAAGACTGGATAAAGATGCGGTTGCGATTTGTGAACCCAGTCTCGACTAAGGTTTGTACCAAAGGTTCTTCCAGAGACAAGCCCTGCTCATCGAAGAAAGTAGGGTGCTTGGTTTCAGGATAGATCCCGATGTTTTTGCCCACGACGGGACTGAGTTCGTTCACTAAGTCGATGACTTCTTCAAGGGTTGGAATTTCAAACAATTCGTCAAACGCATCACTTCGAGAATCACGGGACTGAACGGCACGAATTTCCTTAATTTCCGCTAGTGTGAAGTCTTCAGCAAACCAACCGCCAACCAGAGCACCATCCAATTCCTTGACAGTGAGGCGATCAGCAAACTGAGGCAAATCAGGCACATTAGTCGTGAGAGTGGTGTTTTGCAGAACAATCGGGTTGCCATTGTCATCAAGCGCGATCGCCCCATCATCATCAAGCTGAACTTGGGCAAGGGTTGGCTCATGACGCGCAATCAGCACACCATCACTAGTAATCGCCAAATCAGGCTCAACAAAGTCAGCACCCTGGTAGATTGCCAGACGATAGGCTTCCAAGGTGTGCTCAGGGAAGTCTCCGCTGGCACCTCGGTGTGCAATGACCAAAGGGGTTTGACCGTTGAGGGTGTCGAAGTCAAAATCAGGGTTGTTGGGAGAACGAACTTTGTCAGACGTTAGCTGGTCTACAACTGGATCACCCGTGCGAGCAAAGTCAGTGAAGAAACCATCTGCACCAATTTCTACCAGCTGCTGGAATTCTTCCTCAGCAGACTGGGGCGTACCATCAGGATTCAAAGTTAAGAATCGCTCCTCATCCCGCAGGGTGTAGGGGTGAACCTGTAGCCCTGCAACATGAGCATCATCGATGAAGGAGGTGATTTCTCCTGTCAAATGATTGGTAATTTCTGCAACACCATCGCCATTCCCATCAACAGGGGTGTCGATGGGTTCCCGTAGCAAAATGCTGTTTTTCCAAGGCCCCGCCCCTTCCGCATACAAATTGCTGATGACTTGCAAAATCTCAGCGCTATCCAAGTCACTGTAAATGGTGTCAGTAGAAAGGGGATTCTCAGCGGCTGCGAGGAATTCAGCACCGTAGATCGCTTCTAGATCGTTACCCTCTTCCACGTTAAAGCGGATATCGAAGGGAACAGAGAACCCACTGCTAGGGCTAGCACTGCTAGTGGCGTTGCCGTAAAGCTGAACCAACGGTAAATCGCCGAGTCCTTCAGCGTCCAGTTGGCCCTGAAGTTCAATCAAGTTTTGGAACTCGAAAGACTGAATAAAGATACGGTTGGGGTCAGTAAAACCAGTGGCCTTGAGGGTTTCAATGAGGGGCTCCTCTAGTGCCAATCCCTGTTCATCAAAGAACGTCGGGTGCTTGGTTTCAGGATAGATACCGACCTGCACTCCAGTCTGAGCCTCTACTTCTTGGACCAGCTCAATCACTTGTTCCAGACTAGGAATCTTAAACAGGTCGTTGAAGGACTGGTCACGGAAGTCACGGGATTGGCGAGCACGGATGCTTTCGTCCAACTCTGAAAAGGTGAAGTCTTCTGCAAACCAACCACCAACCAGAGTACCGTCCAAGCTCTTGACAGTAAGGCGATCGGCAAACTGAGGCAGGTCAGCCACGTTAGTGGTTAGCGTGCTGTTCTGGAGGACAATGGGGGCGCCATTTTCGTCAAGAGCAATGGTACCATCCCCGTTGAGCTGAACCTGGGCCAGAGTAGGTTCGTGGCGAGCAATCAACACACCGTCACTAGTGATGGCTAAGTCAGGCTCAATAAAGTCAGCCCCAGCGGCGATCGCTGCCCGATAGGCTTCTAATGTATGCTCAGGGAAATCGCCGCTGGCACCTCGGTGTGCAATAACTAACGGATCTTGGCCATTCAGAGTGTTCAACTCAACAGGGTTGGGAGTAGCAATCGGAGCTTCAAGCAGTTCACCCTCACTGTTGAAGTGGAGCAAAAAGGGACCAAACTCTTCACCGACCCAGATATCACCGTTGTTTGCAATCACAAAAGACTCGATATCAAAATCAGCTCCCGTGAGTAAACGCTCTGACGTCTCTTCATTCTGGATATCAAAGGGAATCCATCCATCCGGATCACTAAGCTGAACAAATCCCTGAATATCAACACTGCTGTCACCACCTGTTCCATTGAAGCTAGGAGCAGCCTGATATAAGCGTAATAAATAGTCTGTGCTATTTGACTCGCCGCCGAAACCATTATCCGACAAGAACCAGAAAGTGCTTCCGTCACTTCCTGGAGCAAACTGAACAGCACTAAAGCCTTGAACGGGCTGACCGTCAAATGGCCCTGTACGACCATTAGCAGAAATTGGCTGAATTCGATTAACCGCGTCAATATTCCCGTTATCTGCACCCGATTGTGGGCCATCAGCGAAGGTATCGGCTGGCAAAACTGCGAAGCCGAGCAATGTAGAACTTACCATCGTAAATGAAGACTCCTTAATCTAGATATTCGATGAATCAGCGAAAGGCTCTGAAACGTCTCTCAAGGGGGAATATCTACAACAAAGGGTTCAAGTTACTCGAAATACTCATTTCAAGGCACCCCAAAAGGTGCCGCAGTGCCATTCATCATCAAGAACAAACATCAGCCATTTCGACAACAATGGGCAACGTCGAAACATGCAAAATGCTTATTTTGAGATTAAGGAATGCGACCAACGTATAGTTTATTCCCAACAAGAACACTCCCATCCAGAGATTAAGTTAGGGATAAATTACAATTAACTAAAAATTTACTTTTGGCAATTAACTAAAAATTTACTTCCAGTTAATGTCCTCATCTAATCAACGACAGTAAAGCTCAGTGTTTTAGAATACCTATTTATATTTGTAACGCTCTCAATAACGCCAAGGAAACAATGTAGGATTAGGCTCTAGGTGCTCCAAACTAAATTTAAATGAATACCATAGAGTTTCTTGAGCACAATTGTTTTTTAGGAATGACACTATTTCTTAGCAAGAAAAGTGACAATATTTTTCCGTATTAGGATTAAAAAATATAGTGTTGTATCTGTTGGTTAAGTAAAGGCTTATGTGGCTCGTTACCATCCAACAAGATGAGTAAGTCATCAGACTAGCGATCGCCATTCACATGTTAAGGAGGGCGATCGCTTTCTTCTAACGCTTATTTCATTTGCAATAGATGAATCAATAGAGTGTTATTTTGAGGATGACTTAAAACTCGCCATTCACCTTATAAAATTAGCAGTTGTCTCCCGTGCCTGAAGGTTAACTATGCTGAAACATGACCATTGGCAAACGTTGAGACTGCTAGTGTGTGGGTTAGGTTATGCGGCGATCGCTGGCTGTCACTCATCCCCTTCAACAGAAGTTGACACAGTAGCAGCCTGTGCTCCTGATATCCCAGCAATTGAGTTTGGAATTAGTTCGACTGAATCGCAAAATAGCTTGAAGCAACAGTGGGAGCCTTTTCTCGACGTTATGGCTGGAGCGATTGACCGACCAGTGAATGGATTTTACGCCACTGACTATGCAGGTGTCATTGAAGCAATGGGTTCGGGAAAGCTTCAGGTTGCTTGGTATGGCGGAAAAGCATACATTGAGGCTGCCACGCGCTCTAGTGCAGAAGCGTTTGTGCGAACGGTGAATTCAGACGAATCTCAAGGCTACTATTCTCATCTGATTACGTATCCAGATCACCCAATGGTGACTGACATTGATCTTGAGCAAGGCAATGGAGACGCCTATGTCATTGAGAATGCGAGTCGTCTAACGTTTGCATTCAACGACCCAAATTCAACGTCTGGGTATCTTGTTCCCAGCCTTTATGTGTTTGCTCAAAATGGCATCAATCCGGACCAGGCATTTCAGGAGTTGCTTTTTGCCGGCAGTCATGAGGCAACAGCTCTCGCAGTAGCGAATCAGCAGGTTGATGTCGCAACGAACAATAGCGAAACGCTGAAGTCTTTAGAAGAATCTGATCCAGAAACACGGAGTAAGATTGAGGTGATTTGGACGTCTCCGCTCATTCCCACAGCACCAATCGCTTACCGCAACGATTTACCTGACTGCTTGAAAACAGAAATTAGAAACTTTTTCTATACCTACAGCGACCGTGATGTTTTGACTCCATTAGGATGGGCTGGCTTTGTCCCCGCTGAAGATAAGGACTGGAACTCCATTCGGGAACTGGATATTGGAAAACAGATGTTGGATCTTCAGAATAATGAGCAATTGGATGATGATATACGCCGAGAACAACTTGAACAACTTCAGAAACAGCTTAATGCGCTTCAATCCGAACAAACAGCCATCAACGAATAAGGAAGCAGGTTAGCGATCGCCAACCGTGATAGCACCAAGAGCTTTGAGATTTGTGAGTTGAGCCTCTGTCAATCCTTTCACATTCGTTATGTTCATCCCTTCGTAGGGGCGTTTTGGACGCAGGGTACTTAACGATCTGCCCGTGCTCGTATCCCATAGCCGAATCGTTTCATCGGTACCGCAACTCGCAACAGTTTTTCCATCTGGGCTCAACACCATTCGCCAGATGAGGTTGGTATGACCTTTAAGAATGTGTAGACAATGCCCATCACTGACACGCCAGATGCGGAGGGTATGATCATGGGAGGCACTGATCAGTTGTTGCCCATCTGGTGCCCAGGCCAAGGCCCACACAGAGGTTTGATGATCGGTTAGTGTTGCCTTGAGCGCACCTTTCGCAACATCCCAGAGCTTGATGATGCCGTTGCTACTTCCAGTCGCGAGTGTTTTCCCATCTGGGCTAAACGCCATTTGCCAGACCCAATTGCTTGGGTCATGAAAGCAGTTTAAACACTCCCCTGTTTCAGCGTGCCACAGTCTTAGTGTTCGGTCGTAGCTACCCGTAGCAAGGAGTTCTCCATTCGGACTCCAGGCAACGGTACGAACAAAATGATTGTGCCCAGCTAGCACCTGCTCGCACCGTCGCGTTTCTATGTTCCACAGACGAATCGTTTGGTCATGGGAAACACTAGCAAGAATGGGCCTTTTAGGGTGCCATGCAAGCCCCCAGATACTTGCTGAATGATCATCTAGCGTGGTCTCAATCTGCTTCGTTTGGAGATTCCAGAGGTAAATACGGTAATCATCTCCTGCACTGGCGAGAATAGTCCCATCGCTACTCCAGGCGATCGCCCATATCGGCCCAGTGTGTCCGGATAACGTTGCTTCACACTCTCCAGTTTGAGGATTCCACAATCGAATCATACAATCGTGGCCGCCACTTGCAAGTTGTTGTTCACGTGGATGCCATGCAAGGGCCTGAAGGGCATTGCGATACCCCTTTAACACACGAATCGAACTTCCGGTTTTAGGGTTCCATAACCGCACAGTCTGATCAAAAGAGCCACTGGCCAACAGATAGTCATTATCGATATGGTCACGTGTTGCTGATTCCAGGGATGAGGGTTGGGATGGGAGTGTTGACCTCACACCCTCATTCGTCTCATGATCAGGCACTGTCATATGTTCAGCATGGGGAGAAGACTGAGTCAGATTACCTGGAGTAGACCCTATAGGTTGTTCCGGTTTCGGCCAACTAGAAGATAAGATAGAGTGCTCTTTCGAATTAGGCTTCCATTTGAGCGATCGCACCGGATTTTCATGGGCTTGTAGAATGCGAAGACATTTGCGTGAAGCAATATCCCAAACACGAATGCGTTGATCGTCTCCACCACTGGCTAGTAGATATCCGTTCGAATGCCAAGACAATCCCCAAACACATTGCCGATGGCCGTTGAGTCGAGTGATATGGTCTCCAGTCTGACCATCCCAAACATCAACAGCGCCTTGTTTCGTACCACTGGCTAAGAAACATCCATCGGGACTCCAGGCCACCGAAAATACCGAATCTTCAACATCAATTGTTGTTAGGCAGACATCAGTCGAGCTATCCCAAAGCTTGATCGTTTCATCAGCACTGCCCGTTGCGATAACGAATGTGCCATTGGCTTGTGGAACAGGCTGCCATGCTAAAGTTTCTGTTTTATTGGCGTGGCCGTCAATTTTGCGAACAGGATGTCCCGTTTTAGGATTCCAAACGTGGATCTTGCCATCAACTCCGCTGCCAGCAATCATTGACTGGTCAGGACTCCAGGCGATCGCCCGAACTCGACTGCCCGGATTATCAATCGTTTTCAACAGATGTCCGGTTTGCACATCCCATAGTTTCAAGGTGTCATAGTTTTCATCACCGCCACTCGCCAATATTTTTCCATCTGGGCTAAATGCTAATGCACAGGCCCAATCTCCATGTCCTTGAAAGGCTAGATAAGGTTGATCCAGATCGTCAATGTTCCACAGCCAGATTTGACCATTTGTGTCAGACGCAGTTAGAAATTGACCATCTGGGCTAAAGTCGATGGCAAGAACACTGCCAAAGGTTTGAATAAACCGTACGTTGATAAATGTTGCCCCTTCAAAGTTGACCTGAGGTAGCTGCGTCTGATGAAGACAAGCATGATAAATTAGACCCTTCGAAAAATCAAAGCCCGTCAGGTCAATACCGAGGTCAATACAAAGATTGATGAGGTTACCAATACCATAGCCAGAAAACTGTTGCTGTTGAAGAATTTCCAACAAATATCGAATGTGTTGTTCGAGTATGGAGTGAGGAGAAAAGGTTTGAGTAAGAAAATGAGTAATTGACTTTAGAATCAAACGAACCTGGCTTAATCGGACATAGTCTTTGACCGTCGTTTTAATTACGGCATAGCTAAGAAAGATCTTCAGATTTCCGGTCTTGAGTTCGTCGATCACCTGCTCAACATATCGCCTCGTCACATATTCCATCACCACAGGCTGTTGAGTATATCGTCCCTGTTGCTGCTCAATGAGCGATCGCCAACTGAGGGATTCTAAGGTTTCGATGATCGTTGGGCGAGTGACTGTGGGTTGGATATCCTCTGCTAAGTCAGCAATGGAAGTCCATTCACGATTGATCGCGAGCCATATCATGACGGTCTTTTCCAGGTCCCCTAGCCGTTGGAACTGCTGATCGAGCAAGCGTTGCAGGCCGTTAAACACCAAGATGTCTTCGGTTAGGAAAAGATGAATCTGTCCCTCGAACAGGCTCTGAATCGATGTAGCAACAATCTTGAGCGCCAGAGGACTATGGCGGTAATGTTCACTGAGCTGTTGCTTTTCGGGGTCCGTTCCGACTAAGCCTTTTGACTCGATTAACGCGCGGGCAGCCTCAGGCGAACCCGCCAATTGAAGCGATCGCACGGGCAAGTCAATGCCTTCAGATGCCCCGACAATAGCAGGTTTTTCTCGACTTGTTAAAACAACACAGCTCTGATGGCGTGCTTCCGAAATAAGGCGCAGTAAATCACCATAGTCGGCATACCCTGTACGGAAGTAGCCCGCATGCTCCATCTCCTGCAAGATGGTTTCCATGTTGTCCAGAACAATCAGGCACCTTGACTGCTGTAACCAGTAGAGCAATCGCCTGATGGTTGGGCTACTGTCTTGCTGATTGGAAACAAACGGAACCAGTTCTCCGAGCAATTCGCTCAACGGTGGCGCATTGCGGAGCGATCGCCAAATGACCTGCTCAAAGGGAGCCGTTGCCTGTAGCGCAAGAGTATCGACAAACTTAGCAGTTAAGGCTGTTTTGCCGATG
>JBCBLF010000279.1:0-6038 GCA_038520475.1 Cyanobacteria bacterium J06627_8 | reverse complement strand
TGGCGACAACTATCTTTCTGGACCGTTTTTTTCAGCGGCGGGTGACACCAGTAGCGATGCTGGTATCGAGGCTGCATTAGGATCAGCTTACGAGTTTATCTATGAATTAGAGCCCGGTACGCTATTTGGCGAAACAGCACCCAATGAAATCGAGACCGATAGTGGTCGGGTTGATATGGCCATCATGAACCTCATTGGCTTTGATGCGTCTGTTTTGGGTAACCACGAGTTTGATCTGGGTACCTTCGAACTGGCGGATATTATCGGTGTTGAGGTGGCTGGTGGCTTTATTGACGAGGCTGGCATCCTAGGCGAACTTGAGAACCCAGGTTCCCTCTTTCCTTACCTTGCCGCAAATCTCGACTTTAGTGCGGACCCTAATTTGCCATTCTTGTTCACTGATGAATTACTCAACGCTGAAGAGTTTGTTTTATCCCTAGAGGCGATCGCCGAACTCGATGCCGCAGCAGCTGCTTCTGGTAACGAAGAGGACTTCCGTCCGCCTGAAGGTGAAGGGAATGACGATTTCCTCGACTTCAATAAAATTGCGCCCTCCGTTATCAAAGAGATAAACGGTGAACAAGTTGGGATCATTGGTTTAACGACTCCCGACCTCGCTAGTCTGACGTCCAACGGTGCAGTAGAAGTCATTGGTCCAGATGGTTCTCCGAGTGATTCAGCCGTTTTACAAGGACTTGCTGATATTGCTAACGCAGAGGTAGACCGCTTAGAAGCTGAAGGCATCGACAAAATAGTGGTCGTCAGCCATTTGCAGCAATTTAGCTTTGAAGAAGAGCTAGCTCCTCTCGTGAGTGGAGTGGACGTCTTCCTTGCTGGAGGGTCTGACTTCATTCTGCTAGATGAGAATGATGAGCCATTTGGCGCAGATGAACCCGGCGACACATATCCAGTACTGACTGAAAATGCTGATGGTGATCCGGCTGTTCTCCTCTCTACGAATGGTGAGTACACCTATGTGGGGCGGTTAGTTGTTGAGTTTGATGAAAATGGGGTTTTAATCCCAGAATCTATCGACAGCATCGAAAGCGGAGCCTTTCGAACAACGGATCAAGGTGTGATTGATGTTTTGGGAACAGACAATGCCGCGATCGCCGAAATCGCTGATTTGGGGGCGATCGCGGCTGACCCCAATAACTTGATTGGAGAAATCACCTATGTCTTGGACACGGTTCCGGGTCAGGTCCAGAACATCACTGGAACCGTGGAAAGCGTGGTTGAAACGCAAGATGGTAACATCGCAGGCTTCACTGATGTGTTCCTGAATGGGATTCGGGGTGACGTTCGCACACAAGAGACCAATTTGGGTAACGTGTCTGCTGACGCCAACTTGCTCTACGCTCAGAAAATCGATCCAAGCGTCACGGTTTCATTGCAAAACTCGGGTGGCATTCGCATTCAACTTGGAGATCTGGTGAATGACCCAGTGACAGGTAGCGACTTCTTGCCACCTCAAGCCAATGAATTTCGTCCAGAGGGGGCTGTTTCCCAACTGGCCATCAGTGATGTGTTCCGTTTCGACAATTCCCTGACATTGCAGACCATTACTCAAGCGGATCTCGTTGACCAGCTTGAAAATGGGGTCGAACTCTCTGTACCGACGTTAGATGACGAGCCCGGTCAATTTCCTCAAGTGAGTGGTGTGGCGTTTAGCTTCGACCCTAATTTACCGGCAGGCGATCGCATCATCAGTGCCGCATTGACTGACGTTGATGGAACGCCAACCACGGTTCTCGTTGAGAATGGAGAGTTTGTTGGTGATGCAGATGCACCTGTGCGAGTGGTAATCAACGAATTTCTCGCCGGTCTCCTCGGGGATGGGATTGATGAACCCGACGGGTATACGTTTGAGGCATTGGCCGTTGCCGATCCTGACTTCGCGAATGTGGTGAATCTTGAAGAGCTGCCTGCGCCAGCAGACTTCAACCAGATTGAATTTCCTGGGGCAACGGTGAATGGACAGGTCGATGCCGTCGCTGAGTTCTTCGCAGAATTCCACCCGACGACTGAAACTGCATTCAATATTGCCGATACGCCGGTTGAAGAAGACGAGCGGATTCAAAATCTCATGTTCCGTGATGACACCGTTCTTGTAGGACTTGAAAGCCCTGTTGAAGGGGACGGTATTGATTTTGAAGGATTGGCATCGGGAACGGTTGTCACGGATCAGTTTGAAGGAGCAACCTTCTCGACGCTGTCTGAGTTTGGAGTCATGATATTTGACACGGCCAACATCACGGGTGGTGATGATGATTTGGCATCAGACACCCTTGGAAATGTGTTGATCATCTCAGAGGATGGAGATTCCTCAGATGCCGATGATGCAGCTCAAGGCGGTACAATCCGCGTCGCATTCGATGAGTTGACGGCAGTTAATGACCTTACCTTTTTGGATATTGAAGAAGGCGGCGGAAGCATCACCCTCTTTGATATCGATGAAAGTATTATCGAGGTCATCGACATTCCTGCGTTAGAAGACAACGGTGTTCAGACGCTGGCTGTGGATGTCGAATCGGTTGCCAGTATGGAAGTTGTCTTTGCTGGAAGTGGGGCGATCGCCGAGATTGACTTCAGCTTCATTTAATCCGATTGCTTATTGCATGACTACCGATAATGAGTTGGGTTAGCGGTAGTCATGCCGTAAGCTGCTCAAATCCATAACGAAGAAATGGGGCTTTGGATGCGCACTGCCCATCCAAAGCCCCATTTCTTCACAACCGCTGTCAAGTCCTGTGTATCAGCTTTGCAAAGTCAGGTAAGAAATGGTTGTTGTAGTATAGCCGTCGCCAGTTCCGTTAGGACAAGCAAGACGGCGGGCCATTTGGTGATTGGTTAGGGAACCGAGTGATACTTGGCGTCCTAGCCTAAATGGCTAAAGCTATGGGTGCACTGAGTATCTGCAATAACGACGGTATGCTGTGGACAGCTTCGACACAATAGAGCCCCGAGGGATTCTCATGCGATTTCTCTAGAGAACAGCTACATAGCAATATGCAACTGCGTTAAGTACAGAAGTTAATACCCAAAACTGCGCATTTGTGCCCGTAAATTTGCAGCTGCTTGAGAATTAGGCGCAAGTTCTAACGCGCGATCGACGGATAAAACCGCATCATTGGGTTGACCTGAGTCCCAGAGGGCAACCCCACGGGTCAGCCAAGCTTCGCCTAGACCAGGGTTGATGGCGATCGCGTTATTTAATGATTGCACCGCTTCGTTGAAGTTGCCTAATTTAAGTTGTGCAGAGCCTTTATTTACCCAAGCTTCTGCAAAATCAGGGTCAATGACCAGTGCTTGGTCATACAGTTCGAGTGCTTCGTTAACCTGTTCTTGGAGTTCAAGGGCGTATCCTTTACCCAAAAAAGCTCGTGTGTCGTTGGGAGCAAGAGCAAGGGTCTGATCACAAGCAGCGATCGCCTCTTGATATCGTTGGAGGTGATTCAGCATGTAGCACCGACCCAGATAAGCATCGGATGACCCAGGATTAGCGGCGATCGCTGCATCGTACTCAGCCAATGCTTGCTCATATTGCTCCGATTCCTGAGATTGTCTGGTCTGTTGAAAGGTCGTGTTTAGCCTGGGAAGTTCTGAATTGGATGGATCTGTATTCTTAGCAGGTTCTTTGCTCGGTTCTGGGGGTGGAGGTGGTTCAGTCGATGGCGCAGGTTCTTCAATGGGGTCAGGGAGGAGAATAGGTTCTTCTGCGATTTGGCGGGCAACGATTCGCCATGTGATGATGCTAATGACGAGAACTGAAACAATGGCTCCAATGGATATCGCGCCTATCGATATCAGGAGACTTTGTTGCCCTGGTGAAAATTGATCCCAAGTTGATGCAGTTGGTGTCACGGGTTCATGGGATGGTGTCGGCCGCAGATTTGGACGATTGTCGCTGATTTTCCTAGCCAGCGTGGAAGGACCTGCTTTATCTGCTTCTTTAGGCGAATTAGGTTTTCCAGGCTTGACTGGGGGTTGTGTTGCTCTGGGAGTTTCTAGAGGCGATCGATTCTTAGAAGATGGAGGAGAAATGGGTTCCTGAGGTTCAGCCAGCAAAGACTCTATGGGCTCGGCCGGTAAAGACTCTATCGCTGAGCTTGGATGCGAGTTTTTAGGCTCAGGGATAACAGTCGTATCGACTTCAAAAGGAAAGGAGATGGTTTGCTTTAGCCTATCTGGTAAGGCTTGAAGGGCCGATAGGGCCTCAGATGCAGTGGTATAGCGAAAACGGAAGTCATACTTCACCATGCGATCAAGCAGGGCAACTAATTCAGGATCGGTTTCAGGTGCATGTTGATGCCATTCAATTTCGCCTGTTCGAAGATTCGGTCGTAGACATTTCGGGTGTTGTCCAGTAAGAGCCTGAATGCCGGTCATGCCAACAGCATAAATATCGCTGCTGAACTGAGGCATACCTGCAATTTGTTCGTTAGGAATATAGCCTTGTGTCCCAATGGCAATCGTGTGAGCACTTGTCTGGGGTAGTAAAACATGTGTGCCAGCTTGCTTCACGGCCCCAAAATCAATTAAGACAATACGCTCATCGTGTTTTCTACGAATCAGGTTTGACGGTTTAATATCTCTATGAATAACCCGATTGAAATGAACAAAGGCTAGGGTATTGAGAATATCCGCTAGAAATTCTACGACTTTTATCTCAGGCCAGGGTTGTTTAGGCTTGAGCTCATTAGAAAGGGGATGGCCTTCAATTAACTCTTGGGCCAGATAGAATTCTTGATTTTGGGTAAAGTGTGCCAGTAATTGAGGGATTTGTGTGTGGCTCCCCAACTGATAAAGCACTTCAGCCTCTGTATCAAATAACCGTTGAGCGACCTGAAATCCCTTAAGCGTTTTTGCCTGAGATTTCAATTGTTTGACCACACAAATGGGTTGCCCAGGCAGGTGTAAATCCTTAGCAACTAAGGTTTGCCCAAATCCTCCAGATGCAAGTTGTCGAACAACGTGATAACGCCCACCTAGCACCACGTCTAAAGCAGGCTCCATTGACTCAAGAAACTCTGAATTCATAAATATTACAACCTAGCCCGAGGCAAGATCTGGCAGAACAGTGAAAGCAAATAATGAAAGTTCCGTTTGTTGCAATTGATGTCAGATATAGCCGTCGTCAGTTCCGTTCAGATTAGCCGGCGAGCCATTTGGCGATGTGTTAAGCCGTTGGATAATCTTAGAGGTCTTAACCTAAGTGGCTAGAGCGATTCAGGTAGACGGGTCATGCCCTTAATACTGACTGTCCATAGCAGCACGTCGTTTACGACAGCGATAGTTCTGCCATAGCTCTGTCTCTCATCTAACCCTGATGATTAAGCAATACATCATCAGCAGATTTAATCAGGGAGGGGCGATCGCCTTTTCATCTGCATCAATTTCACGAATCTTTGTTTATAAGAAGATAGGCAACTGCGTTAAACACAGTTTCAGGTCAGGAGTCTTAACGAATCCACGCACCACTTCATCATCACAACCAACACAATTCACTGTTCAGCAGAAAAGCACTCAACAAATTCTGAGTCCTTTAAAAGTCTGAGCAGATTCAATGCAGATTCAATCTAATTTCTAGTGCAGATGTGGCGGTATTGCTAAAGCCCTGATCAAAAGAAAACACGAGTTTGAGGCCAATGATGACTGAATCATGCAGTCAACAACTGGAGTATAGCCCACGCGTTTTAGCGTCCTATAGAGTGTGGGCCAGAAATTCATCAATCACTCATGCTCTTGACACTTCAATAATTTGATTCAGAAGAATAGAGCAGGTTTTCAGTTGTGCCGTGTGTGTATGACGACTCGACATACACGATCATGGTTATGAACTTGAACATCATCAAGCCAGTTTCAAAATATGAGTCTACCAAAGTGGCGCACAGCATCCAGGTGTTTTCATATCGACAAACTCTGCCCAACTTCTGATCTCCTCTTCGGAGGGGAGTTGATCAACGTTATCTGCATCTGCGATCGCCTGCATATGGAGTTCACCATAGCGATCGCAAATAAAGACGCCTACTGTTGAT
>JBCBLF010000278.1:0-6071 GCA_038520475.1 Cyanobacteria bacterium J06627_8 | reverse complement strand
GGATGGAGCGAAGGTGCTCAGCCAGCTTTCAGCGACTCAAAAAGCGGTGACGGCTGCGTCGAGCCGAGCCAAGACGGGTGGAATTCCTGCTGATGTTGAAACTAAGCTAGCACTGACAACGGGTGGACAACTCACGAATCTAAAGGGTGGACTCCCCATTGTGATTGATGGGCAAGTTGTTGGTGCTGTCGGTGTGGGCTCTGGCACTGGAGACCAAGACGTTGAGGTCGGAATGGCAGGCATTGCAGCGCTGGAAGCAGCCTTACGAACCTAGCTGTTGAATGCCGTGTGATATTGAGTTTTCGCAGATCAACTATTGTCCGCGAATCAGCTTCTTAAACCTGGGATGGTCGCTTAGCCGATCGAAATCTGAGTCTGTTTGCGCGATCACCCGATACAAGTAAGGACTGAGCACAAATGTCCGATAGAGGCTGTCCAGAGATTCATTGAAATGTCCTTGGATTGCCAGTACCTTCGCTTTTCCAAACCAAGCACTCGGATTATGAGATTCGTGCGTGAGGGCTCGATTAAAGCTGTCAATCGCTTCGTCAAACTGTTTCAGTCGCGTTAAGGTGAATCCTCGATAGTTCCAGGCGTAGTAACAATCTGGCTTAATCTCAACAGCAACATTTAAATTTTCTAAGGCAGCGCGATATCGATGCAGCGCTCCTAGGGCAACGGCTCGATTAAACCAGGCACGATGATCTTTCGGACGCAGGGCGATCGCCTGGTCAAAGCTATCGATGGCTTCTTTAGGGAGTTCGAGGCGATTATAGGCAGTTCCTTGGTTATACCAGAGCTGACCATCATTAGGGTCCAGCTCAAGCGCTTTTTGAAAGCAGGCGATCGCATCTTTGTAGCGCGTTAGTTTCGCCCAGCACAATCCCTTACCATGCAGAGCGCGAGCATTTTCAGGAAATTGTTTCAGTGCTTCATTGAAACTGGCGATCGCCTCTTGCGTTTTCCCAAGACCGTAGAATGCATACCCTTTATTAACCCATAAGTCGCTATCGTAGGGAGCTGCTGCAATCGCCCGATCCATTCGGGCAATGGTGTCGTGATAATGCTTCGTACTACTTATCGAAGAGCCAGATGATGGATGGTTAAATGCCGACTGATTCTGAAACATGACAATACCGCCATCCGAGCTATTCGGATGCCATGGCTGAACATCTGTTTTCAATCAGGGCGGATGCAAGTCCTCTGTATCTTGTGAATGTTTCTAGGTGGTGGCGGACCACCTAGGGACATGCGTAAGCTTTATCCATGAAAACATTGAGCTCAGTGTTCCCGGCAATCAGAAGAGGCTAACTCATCATTCTCTTTTTTCCGCCAATGGCTCGAAACAAGATGCAAGGAACTGAATACTTTCCTGCCAAGCGATATCGGTTACGGCTGGATCGTAGCGATAGCCATCATCTCGCATGAACGTGTGATTGGCTTCATACACCAGGGATTGATGGTGAATGCTGGCCTGATCAAGAGCTTGTCCAATCGTTTGACGTCCATCGGGTGGAACATGAGGATCGAGAGTTCCGAAAATCGTTAGCACCTTTGCACGAATATTCGGGATGCGAGACAGCGTATCGGCGACCCCACGCCCCAGCTTTCCGCTATGAATGCCCGTAGGGTAGCAACAGACTGCTGCTTTAATCGCAGTATGGATGGTTGCTGCCCGAAATGCCAGATGCCCACCAATGCAAAATCCAAAGGAGGCGATCGCCCCTGATCTCACCTTCGATTCTGCTTGCAACCATTCCATTAGAGCAGTGATATCTGCATCATATTCGGCAATGGCTGTCCGACGAGCTGCATCATTTCCCCTCATGCGACCCAGGTCATTCGGCTCAATAATCGTGCCGATGGGTTCAACGCGGTGGAAGATTTCAGGTGCCGCGACGATGTAGCCGTACCCTGCGAGGCGATCGGCTAACAGCGTTATCGGACGGCCGAGTTGATAAATGTCGGAATAAAACAGCACCCCCGGATAATGGCCCTCTGGTGCGGGTTCAGCAATGTAAACACGCATCAGACTGTCATCAACGGTTAATCCTACATTTCTACGAGTGATCTGCATCAGTCCATCCTGTTCTATCAGCAGCGCCATTGAAACGATACGAACAACAGCCCAGAACGGTCGCGAAATTTGGCATTGCTTAATCTTCAGAAATTCAAATCCAGACCTGATGACTGAAATTTTTGTACCTAATTCAACGTTGAGTGACGGCGCTATGCCGCGTTGATTGGGCAAGGTATGGCCCTACAGATCGCTCGGGTACTTAACGCAGTTGCGTGCTGCAATAGGGATTAAAATTCAGACTTGACATCTACCTACTAGATGGTAAATATTTAAAGTATGGAAAAAAATACAGCTCAAAGAATCTTAGACGTTGCTCAAGATATGGTGCGAAGGCAGGGCTATAGTGCCTTCAGCTATGCTGATATTTCTCAACAGGTTGGCATTCGTAAAGCGAGTATTCACTATCACTTTCCATCTAAAGATGAGTTGGTTAAGCGATTGGTGATGCGGTATCGAGACAATATCAGTCAGCAATGCGATCGCATTTCACGGTCTCCGATGCGGTTGGACGAAAAGCTCATGGAGTTTGCCAATCTGTATCGAGATGGATTGTCTCAACGCCAGATTTGTTTGTGTGCCATGTTGGCTGCCGATTTTGAGGTGTTATCTGAGCCGATACAGAGCGAAATTTGGGCTTATTTTCAAGAGACTGAAGCTTGGCTATCATCCCTTCTTCAACAAGGATGCGACCAAGGAATCTGGCAGTGCTCTCCATCACCAGAGCACGAGGCTAAAGGACTCATTTCGATGTTGCAAGGGGCTCAACTGCTGGCTCGTTCTTCAACGGATGGGCAGGCTGCGTTTGAGCAGATTATCTATCCGTTGATTCAATCAAGGTATTCCCTGTCCTAGGTTTTGGCCTCATGATTGACGTATTTATCGCTGTGGTTTGTGTTGTTCGAACGTGGAGGTGACTTATGAAGCTCAATGCAGACTTAACTGAACGCGTTGTCATTAACACGAATGAACTGCCCTGGCGAGAGTCGCCAATGGCGGGTGTTCAGCGTCGGATGCTAGAGCGAGATGGCGAGGAGGTTGCCCGCGCTACGTCTATTGTTCGATATGCCCCAGGTAGTTACTTTTCAGCCCATACTCACAGCGGTGGCGAAGAGTTTATCGTCCTTGATGGCATTTTCTCTGATGAAACAGGTGACTATGGTCCTAGGATGTATGTTCGCAATCCGGTTGGCTCAAAACATACGCCAAGCAGTGCTGAGGGCTGTACCATCTTGGTGAAGCTCTGGCAGATGAATTCAGAGGATCAAACTCGGGTGGCGATCGATACGAATCAGGCTACTTGGATTCCTGGCCTGGTACCTGGACTAGAGGTCATGCCCCTCCATGCCTACGGTAGTGAAAATGTTGCCCTGGTGAAATGGGCTCCTGGCAATCAATTTCAACCCCATCGGCATTGGAGGGGAGAGGAGATTTTTGTCCTTGACGGCGTGTTTGAAGATGAACAAGGCCGATATCCTAAGGGAACCTGGCTTCGTAATCCACCTGGAAGTGTTCACACGCCCTTTAGTGCTGAAGGCTGTCTGATTTATGTGAAAACCGGACATTTGGATTCTGCCCTATCGCCATAGCCAACACTGGGAAGATGCGTCAGGATAGTACTAGTGCTCTTACCCCTGTTGTCTGGGTGTTTATTTGTTTGGGTATCTATCTATGTCTTTCAACGCTGAGTTTGATATCCATCGAGCGATTCCCCTATTGCGTGAAGCCGTTGAGCCCTTTCCAAAGGCAGCGATGTTTCAGCTGGCTGATGAGGGATTCAGCTCTCTGTATGAACAGTTGATATCCTGCATTATCTCAATTCGCACCTATGACGAAGTGAGCGTCCCGGTTTCTCAGAAGCTGTTTGCCCGTGCTCGCACCCCAGCACAGATGGTCCAGCTGAGTGTATCTGACATTTTGGACTTGATTCAGCAATCCACCTTTCCAGAAAATAAAGCCGAACAGATTCACACTATTTCCCAGCAAATTTTGGATGAGTTTGATGGTCATCTGCCCGCTGATCCAAACGTGCTCACTCGGTTCAAAGGCGTAGGACTAAAATGTGCACACTTGTCGCTGGGCGTGGCATTGGAGTATCCGTGTATTAGCGTTGACATACACGTGCATCGCGTGACAAATCGATGGGGGTATGTCGCAACCCGAACGCCTGAGAAAACGATGAAGGCATTAGAAAATACATTGCCAAAAGAGTATTGGGTTGAGATCAACCAGCTTCTGGTCCCGTTTGGCAAACACATTTGCAAAGGTACTCGCCCGCGTTGCTATCAATGCCCACTTGAATCCATGTGTGCGAAGATTGAAGCCCGCTAAGAGGTGCGATCGCATCAGGTTTCTAGAATTGATGCTGGTACTGAGATGAGTTTAGTGCCGTAACTTGAATCAGCTGAGCAGAAGCAACACAACACGACCTCGTACTTCCTATACTGAAATCAGGGATGACGCAGTTGTATTGATGATGGCGACATGCATCACATAGCGTAGATTTGTGCCAGTCCCGTGCATATGAGAAAGGACGATTGTGCGACTCGGGGGTGAGGAATGGTTCCAGATTCAAGGTTGCTTAGTGCGGTCGAGTCGTTAGATTATCGAGTGACGGCTGGAGACGTTGCAGCTCAGGCTGGACTAGACGTTCGACTGGCAGAACAAGAACTATTAGCTCTGGCATCTGAGGCAAATGGGCATCTTCAGGTATCTGAAGCTGGAGACGTCGTTTACTTGTTTCCAAAGAATGTTCGCGCAATTTTGAGAAACGCTTCGCTTACCCTTCAACTGAAAGCGCTCTGGCTACGTATTTGGAATGTCTTATTTTATCTGATTCGAATTTCATTCGGTATTGTCCTGATTGCGTCCCTTATCATCGTGGCGATCGCCGTTTTCGCTCTGTTTATCGTTGTCGTCAATCAGCGCGGTGGTACAAGAGAATATAATAGGCAACGGGATCAGCGATCTCGTGACCGATATCAGCAGCCATATCGTAGCGGGCTTCCCTTTTCACTCCATGATTTGCTTGTGCTTGATCACTATCGACGACGAGCTAGCCGGTGGCAGGCTCAACGCCGACCCTCAGAACCCTATTCAACTCGTGATAAAGCCGCTTCTCCCAAGATGAATTTCTTGGAAGCCGTCTTTTCATTTTTGTTTGGAGATGGCAACCCAAACGCTGATCTAGGCGATCGCCGCTGGAGGTTGATTGCAAGCGTGATTCGTCGTCATGATGGAGCTGTAACAGCTGAGCAAGTCTCTCCATATCTTGATTTACCCTCAGTTGACCCAGATAACTATTCAGGCGAACTTGACGACCACATGTTGCCGATTCTTCAGCGCTTTAAGGGACGGCCAGAAGTGAGTCCATCGGGGGGGCTGATATATCATTTTCCTGCCCTGCAAGTCATGGCGAAAAACTATGATACTCCACCCGTTCCTGAGTATCTGAAAGAGGAACCCTGGCATTTTAGCTTGGCGAGCCCTACTCAGCGGAACTGGGTCATGCTACTGGCGATCGCCAACGTATCGGTTGTGATTGCCTTTGAGCTGTTGTTTAACGATAGTTTAATCAGTCAGCTCACCCAAGCAGGACAGTTCATTGTTGGGTTTGTCGAAGCTGGATACTGGGTCTTCTTTACCTATGCGATCGCGTTTCTCCTGGTCCCGGCGCTGCGATATCTGTGGGTCCGCCGAGCCAATAAAAATGTTGGAACCCGCAATGACCAACGCCTTGAATGGGCGAATCAACTTGATCAGCCGTCATCCGATGTTCAAGAAAAACTGACCTACGCTCAGAAATTTGCTGCTGAGACCATTGTGTCTGCTGACGATTTGGCTTACACAACTGAAACAGATTTAATGACTCAGGAGTTACTCAATGCTGAGTCAATCGATCAAGACTGGCGACGACGATTAGAAAATCTCCTGTAGCCGCTTCTGTACGAAACGTAGTGTCATCTGGCCACAGTTCGTATCCCTGTCTTGAAAT
>JBCBLF010000277.1:0-6107 GCA_038520475.1 Cyanobacteria bacterium J06627_8 | reverse complement strand
CGTTGGAGATGATTATTCCTGAGGGTTCAATGCTGAATCCCACCTATCCTGCGGCGGTTGTCGCGGGTAATGTGGAAACCTCTCAGGCGATCGCCAACGGCTTGAGGCACCCAGCGTTGAGTGGAATGGCATCATCCACTAGCGTCCGGAACACATAAAGCACAGCGGCTTTACACACCGCAATGGGGGCATTGAAATTATTCGATTGCTGGGGGGAAGTCCCCGTAAAGTCGATGCGAGCACCACGAGTATCCGCATTAGTGGTGATAGTGACCTGAATCTGACCACCGTTGTCCATTGGATAGGTGAAACTGCCATTTTTGAGGGTGGCGATCGCTCGTCTCACCGATTCTTCAGCATTGTCTTGCACATGCTGCATGTAAGCTTGCACAGTCGCCAATCCATACTGCGCCACCATCTTACTCAGTTCTTGAACGCCCTTTTCATTGGCAGCAATTTGAGCCTGCAAATCCGCAAGATTCTGCTCTACATTTCGCACCGGGTAAGGTCCAGAGGTTAGCAATGCTCGAATCGCTGCCTCCTGGAATTCTCCCTGATCAACCAGCTGCACATTATCAACAAGAATGCCTTCTTCGTCCACAGACGTACTCGCTGGTGGCATGGAACCGGGCGTAATGCCACCAATGTCAGCATGGTGTCCCCGCGACGCGACGTAGAATAACGGCTTTATTTCCGTTGGATTCTGTTGAGGTGCAGAATGCCATGCTCCAACAGAAGTTTTGGAATCATCGATAAACACTGGGGTAATGACCGTCACATCGGGTAGATGCGTGCCGCCATTGTAGGGATTGTTTAGCACATAGACATCGCCGGGTTTGAGACTGTTGCTCTTCTCATGGATAAGAGACTGGACGCTCTCCCCCATTGACCCTAAATGCACCGGAATATGGGGAGCATTCGCCACCAACTGCCCCTGCTGGTCAAAAATTGCGCAAGAGAAGTCCAATCGCTCCTTGATGTTGACCGAATAGCTGGTGTTTTGCAGCGTGAAACCCATCTGCTCAGCGATCGCCATCAACAGGTTATTGAAAATTTCGAGTAAGACTGGGTCAGGTGATGGAGAAGATAAAGACGTCGAGGAACCAACCGGCTGACGGCTGACGGCTGACGGCTGACGTTTTAGGCCTTCTGCCTTCTGCTTTGTCAGAATAAGTGCATTGGTCTCCGTCAAAGTTGCGCACCAGCCCGGTTCGATGACGTTCGTTCCAGTCGAATCAATGATGATGGCAGGGCCAATGATAGGCGTATTGGGCAGGATAGATTCACGATAATATACCGACGTATCATGCCAGGCCTCAGCAGTGTAAACCTGAACAGTGGCGATCGCCTGATGGGTTCGCTGTTCTAGCTTGACGGAGGATTCGGATGGCAGAGGCATCGAGCCAATGGCCTCAACAGAAGCCATGCTAATCACTAACGGTTTGCCCTGCATCACAAAACCGTAGCGCTGCTGATAGCTGTCTTCAAAGGCCGCTCGCATCGCGTCGAGAGAATCAAAGGGAACCTCAAGAGAGGAGTCTGTTCCGTCGTAGCGTAAATGCAGCGCTTGCCTCAGACGAATACGATCATCAGATACGCCTTGGGCCGTTACTTCAGCCTGACTCGCACGCGCCAGTTGCTCAAGTTCTAGCTTGACCGCCATAATGCCATCTGTGGATAACGGCAGTTCAATCGTCTTTTCGCGTAGGGCACGAATATCTGCGAGCCCCATGCCATAGGCCGACAGCACGCCTGCATACGGATGTAAGAAGATGGTTTCAATGCCAAGCGCATCGGCAATCATGCAGGCATGTTGCCCCCCAGCCCCT
This sequence comes from Cyanobacteria bacterium J06627_8, assembly GCA_038520475.1. Taxonomy (GTDB): domain Bacteria; phylum Cyanobacteriota; class Cyanobacteriia; order CAKZMO01; family CAKZMO01; genus JBCCWF01. Next base: position 4,278 of record JBCBLF010000277.1, on the reverse strand, counting down.
CCAAAACTGCATAGGGTGTAAGCTGAAACGTCGTACCCTCGCTGGACCGAGATTTTCTTAATGGCGTTGGCCATGTTATCCACAGCGATCGCCAAAAATCCTGCTGCGACTTTCTCAGGCGATCGCAGATCATTCGTTTGTTGTTGAATCTGGCGAGTCAGCTCCGCAAATTTCTGATGCACAACATCGGTATCCAGAGGCAAATTTCCATCAGCTCCAAACACATGAGGAAAGACGTCAGGCTGAAGCTTCCCCACCATTACATTGCAGTCGGTTACAGTCAGTGGACCCCCATTGCGATAACAGGCAGGTCCGGGATGTGCTCCGGCTGACTCGGGGCCAACCCGATATCGAGCACCATCAAACGTTAAAATCGAACCGCCACCCGCAGCAACCGTATGAATCGACATCATCGGTGCTCGCACGCGAACGCCTGCCACCTCACTCTCGAAGGTGCGTTCGTATGCTCCCGCATAGTGAGACACATCCGTGGACGTACCTCCCATGTCAAAGCCAATCATTTTCGTAAATCCAGCTTGCTGACTGGTCTGAACCGCGCCCACAATGCCCCCTGCAGGTCCAGAAAGGATGCTATCTTTGCCTTGAAACAACGCGGCATCCGTCAATCCACCATTCGATTGCATAAACATGAGTCGAGGTGAAGTGGACGGGTTAAGGGAGTCGTCAAGAGCGCCGTGCGTAGAGCCAGATAAGCTTGAAGGAAGGAGGTCGCTGGCGATACGGTCAATGTAGCGGCGAAGAATAGGAGACAAGTAAGCATCGACAACCGTAGTATCCCCTCGACTAATCAGCTTGATGAGGGGGCTGACCTGATGAGAAACAGAGACCTGGGTAAATCCAATATTTTGAACAACTTGAGCAAGCTGAATTTCGTGATCGGGATGCCGGTAACTATGAAGAAGGGCGATCGCTACAGCTCGAATTCCAGAGTCATACGCACGTTGGAGATTAGATAAGAATTCATCAGACATCACCAAGGGTTGAAGTTCTTCACCCTGAGCACTATAGCGTTCGTCAACTTCGATCACCTGTTCATAGAGGAGATCAGGTAAGATAACATGGCGACCGAAGATATCTGGGCGATTCTGATAAGCAATTCTCAAGGCATCCCGAAAGCCTTTCGTCAGCAACAGTAGTGTGCGATCGCCCTTCCGTTCTAACAGGGCATTGGTGGCAACGGTTGTTCCCATCTTTACCACTTCAATCCGGTCCGATGGAATCGGAGCATCAGATGAGATGCCGAGAATATCACGAATCCCTTGAAGTGGCGCATCAGAATAGCGCTCCGGATTTTCTGACAGCAATTTATGAATGACCAGCGTTCCTTCAGGACTTTGAGCGACTAAATCCGTAAAGGTGCCCCCTCGATCAATCCAAAATTGCCACCGAGCCGATTTAGAGGAAGCAGTCGTCATAGCTAATCGAAATTAGAAATATCCATCACATCCAGATTTCCTTATTGTCCATTGTGTCGCAACAAAGTTTGTTATGTTGAGATCATTGCAACAGACGAGCACATCGTTGACTGCATATTTAAAGTGACACGTCCTTAGCATCATGTTTGAGATTACAGCAACTACAATTGCGATTTGGGTTGCGATGGGACTTGCCGCTTTAACCCAAAGTATTGCAGGATTTGGCTTTGCTCTGACGGCGATGCCTATTTTGGCAAGCGCAACGAGCCTTGAATTGGCAACCCCCTTGGTCGCCGTCGCTGGCTTCTTCAACGGCACCATCATGTGGCTCACCTATCGGCAAACCTTTGAGATGAAAGCCATATTGAGGTTATTGGGAGCCTCCTTGCTCAGTATTCCAATTGGTTTATACGGCTTGCAATATGTTCCAGAATCCGCAGCTTTGTTTGTTCTAGGCATTATTGTTGGAGGATATGCGCTCTACTCTCTTGCCAGCGTTGAGCTACCCAAATTGACATCCAACACTTGGGGATATGGGTTTGGAATGATCGCTGGTGTGTTAACCGGGAGTTTTAATACGCCAGGCCCCGCCGTTGTGTTTTACGGTCAATGTCGCCGTTGGCTACCCGACGAATTTAAGAGTAATCTAGCGGGATTTTTTTGGTTTAATTCGGTTGCAGTCGTGATCGGTCATACCGTACAGCATCACCTGAGCAGTGAGCTTCTCGGGCAGTTGGCGATCGCCGCTCCAATTATTCTCTTGGGTTTTGGCATCGGCACTCTCATCTCCCGAACCATCGACCCAGAGACATTTCGAAAAATCGTACTATCTCTTCTCGTTATCACGGGGTGTCGACTCACATGGATGGGAGTCCAGCCCCTGCTCTTTGCAACAGCTCAGTAATCGAGCAAATTGCCTTTTCTCTTCAACCAGCAACCTACTCTTAAGTAAAACTGCTCCTTTGATAGCCCTTTTGTCCATCAGAGGAGGCTCTCAATTGTGGATGGAATCGTGTTGCAGCACGACCTGTGAATATCCATAGGATCGATCGTCCAATATCCCGCGTGACTCGAAATAGAGATTCGTTGGCTTGCTTGGAAGGAATAATTACAGGAGTTGTTGTAATGCCTCGACTGCCAAAGACGAAAAAAGCGATCGCCCGTGCGCGACGCATGTGAAAGTCAGAGGTAATGAGGAAGACGTGGTGAATGTCCTGATCACAAAAGTCACCGACCAGGGTGGTGAAGTTGGTTACGGTATCAATAGCTCGTCGATCGAAGTGAATGCGGTCATCGGCGATCGCTGCTCGTCGAAAAATATCTTTGGCGTGTTGGGGTGAAGTACCCGACGACACCCAAATATCTAAATCAGGAACTTGCTGAGCAAATAGAGCAGTAAATTCTTCTCGTCCGGATCCGCCTCCGAGCGTCAGTATAAGTTGAGGGGAAGGAGCATGAAGATGAGCGAGAATTAAACGAAAAGGGATAAAGCTGAGAGCTAGAAAGAGAAGGGTAGAAGCAAATGCAACCCACATGGTTCGATAGGTTTTTGAACGGAGATACATCGAGATTCGGCTGATGAAATTAGTCAGCATTCCGTTCTAGTCTATCGGTTGTGGGGATTCAGTTGCCAGATGCTCGTTTTAACAGACGATTCTATCCTTCAGCTTGGAAGTTCGTTGGATGAACTCGATACTTCTGCTTCAATCAGTTTAATTGAGAGCAACAGCTCAGCTAACATGCGCTGGAATGCATAATACCAGCCACGCCAGCCATCAAGAATGCCACCCTTCAAAATCAAACAATACACCAGGATGACAAAGGGGGCTAAGACTTTTTGCTGTCGGATGCGATCGCCCCAACTCAACTCGGATGCCGGTGTTGCCTGGAGCTTTTTCACTTCCAGCACCATATACCGATCTTGTGCCCAGAGCCAACGAGAAAGCGGCTTGCGATCGTCATGATAGATATGTTCCGCTAGTAAAGCGGTTGCTCCTTCAACTTGCACTCGATGGGCATGTCCATCTTCTTGATAGGTGGCTTTTGCGGTGCGATACAGGACGGTTCGGCGAGGCAGCAGTGTCCCTCTCAAGGGCTTGCCAAAGACGCAGTATTTAAATGGAGTACTGTAGCCATCAATCGCTGAGTTGTCTTTTAGTTCCTTGAGCCGGTGAATCAAGTCATCACTTAAAACATAGTCTGCATCTAGGGATAAAACCCATTCAGAACGAATTTGAGTCAGACCAAAATTACACTGATCGGCAAAGGATAAAAATTCTCGCTGGATAATTTCGACTTGAGGGTAACGTTTCAGGATGTCTGGGGTGGCATCTGTGCTGTAGCTATCGATTACGACAATACGACTCGCCCATGTCAGTTGATTCAGTGTTCGCCTAATGTTTGGTGCTTCATTGTAGGTCAGAATGAGCGGGGTAATGGACTCAAGCATAGAGATGAGGCAAGGATTTGTTGTTGATAATGGCGTCGTACGTTTCGATTAACTGAGATGCGATTTTGTCCCAGGTGTAGTTTTCTAAGATGAACTGTCTAGCGCGATCGCCCATCTCTCCCATGAGGTCTGGCTGGTTTAAGCAAGTAAGGATTGCAGCGGCGATTTTCTCTTGATCAAGAGCAGAAACAATGCCAAATTGATGATGCTCAATAAGATGAGCGAGAGCAACACCTGGCGTCACAACAGCAGGAAGACCAGAAGCCAAAGCTTCAAGAACAGCCACTCCAAAATTTTCGGAATGGGATGTCAATGCAAACACATCAGAACCTTGCAGGTATAGAGCTTTGGTGTTGCCTTCAACGTACTCGTATGGTTGGGTTTGTTGAAGGC
>JBCBLF010000276.1:0-6128 GCA_038520475.1 Cyanobacteria bacterium J06627_8 | reverse complement strand
AGATCGGCTTCGGCATCTTGAGCAAGCTTTTCGCGCTCTGTCAGCGTATTGGTAATCGTGCTGAAATAGTGCTCTAGTTCGTCTTGCACTTTGGTTGGAAGAATGTTCCAGCTGATCTTTCCATGACAGGAGCTATGGCGCAGTTGAACGCGCTCTTTTGAGCGAGCAGACCGGCGATCGCGTCCCTGTTGGAAGATGGCATGGAGGACGCGATGAATCAGCAGATCAGGATACCGCCTTAGGGGTGATGTGAAATGGGTATAGCCATCTTCCAGCGCTAATCCAAAATGCGCCCCAGGGTTCATGCTGTAGTGCCCAGGCTTGAGGGTATCGAGCAATAGATAAGTGAGTACTTTTTCGACATTAGACTCTGCAATTTGCTGGGTGAGTCGCTGATAGTCATAAGGATGCACCTCGTCTTCCTGCTCTAGAACAGGCTCGATGCCCATATTGCTGATGAGCTTAAACAGTTCTTGAACTACACCCATGTCCGGCATTCGATGAACTCGATAGATGGCCGGAACCTGTAGAGCTTTTAGATGTGAGGCCACGATCTGATTTGCAAGCAGCATCGACTCGATGACGATCGAACGGGCTGGCAGAAGGGACGACACGACTAATGCTCCAAGGGCACCTTCATCGTCATATTGAAATTTTGTGGACAGATACTTGCCCATGGCTTTACCAGATTCATCGGGGATGAACTGGTCTGGAAGCGTTAACTCAAAGGCACCTCGCTTGCGACGCTGTTCTCGTATGGCTTGGCTCAGAGGTAAGAGCTGATCGAGAACCTCGAAAATCGGCTCAAATGCTTTGACTTCATCGAGCGAGGGTAATCGATAGGTGGTGACAGAGGGCGGTTCGTCACCTTCAGGAGAAGAAGAATCATCCTTATTGGATTCTGACGCTTCAGTCTTAATCACTTTTTTTCGCGTACGTCGAGATTTTGGCTTCTCCTGAACGGGTGTTTCCTGAGTTTCGACCACTCGACGCTCTAAGATCGCTTGAGCTTGTTGATAGCTGAGTTCGTAATCCACATTGACAATCGTGGGCTGAATCTCAAATTCAAGCACTTCTCCCGCATCATTCAGCGTGATGAGGACTGAAATAGCAAGGCGATCGCTTCCCACTTGAAGCGCGCATCGCCGATAAACCAGTTCTGGCAGCATCGATAACGCAGTTTCGCCGAGATAGACCGATGTTCCTCGGCGTTCGGCTTCGCGGTCGAGAGGCGAACGAGACTCGACATAGTGAGCAATATCGGCAATGTGGACCCCCAATCGCCACTGACCATCGGATAGTGCTTCTAGACTAATGGCATCGTCTGCCGTTGGCAGTTCGGTCAGTGTCGCACCGACAATGCGGAATGTTAGAAGGTTGCGTAGGTCAAGTCGATCTTTCAGGTCGTTTTTGCGGAGACGGGTCGGCAACGACTTTGCTGCTTTTTCCACAGCCTCTGAAAATTCCCGTGGGAGGTCGTGCTTACAGCAAACGATGTCAATGTCAGAGGCTTCTTCTGCATCAGTACCCAGTACTTTTGCGATGCGTCCAACCGGTGCACTTTGCCCGAGGGGGTAGCGCAATATTTCCACATGGACCAGTTGATCAACTGACTTTTCGAGGTCAACGCCGTTTTCAGCGAGCAACAGTTCAAAGAGCAGGCGATCGTCCAATGGAACCGCGTGAAAATTGCCGTTCGATTGTTTAACGCGACCCAAGATTGATTGATTGGCCCGTTCGAGAATGAGGCGGACTTCCCCTTCAGGACTTCGTCGTCGAGTGCCATCTTTCGTCACCTTGACAAGGACGCGATCGCCGTTCCATGCCGTGTTGAGATGCGACTCACGCACGTAGATATCTTCAGCACTCTCGTCATCTTGAATAGCAAAACAGAAGCCTTTACTGGAGCATCGTAGCTTGCCTTCAACGACGTCATCTTCAAAAATGCGACGATAGCGGCCTCGATCTTTGACCAGAATGCCAACTTTTTCTAGAGCATCTAGAGCAATTTGAAGCCGTCGAACACTATCATCGGTTTCGCACTCTAGCTTTTTTTCTAACGCTTTGGGGGCAACCAATTTTTCATCTGGGAAATTGGCAATCAATGATGCAATCGAAAAACTCATGAAGCGATGTTCCTCAAAGTAGAAAACTTTGTTTCAGGGACCTGAATGTGAGTGGTGGCCTAGCTATGATGACGTTCACGTTAATGGGCTTAAAACAGAATGTGAAGCAGGCTTAAGCAACGAAAAGCCATCAACAGCTGCACGATAACCCTGTGTAGCACCTTAACCGATCATTCATGCAGAGATGGATACGCTGCTCTCCATACCTTTGGCTCTGTATCTGATGCCACTCTGTGCGTGATGCCACGATGTCGGTTGCAGTTGTGCGACTGCCATGAGCTGGGCGATCGCCCACATCAACCAACAACATTAACCCAGCACAAATAAATCATGATCCACTGATTCAACGATGACCATTGCCGAAATCGATACCCATAGAGAGTAAGAGAATGTACACGGCTCGTTCCTTCATCGATGTGACACAAGCTGAAGCTAGATGAACACGATGCCGAACAGCACTCATCTGACGTCAAACAGCTTGGCCAGTGCGACATATGCTCATTCAGCCAACAGCGAGATGCAATGAACACACGTTCTGGCAGATTGTACACAATTCAAAACATAAACGTACTTGTGAACCTATAAAAAGATACAACTCTATACTTAACAAAACGAATGCCTATACTTAGAAACGAATGCCAGAGTCAATTCACCAATTGGCCAATCTATCGCTTGAGCCATTTACTCTAGGACACCAAGTATCATTCGGGTGCCTATCCAACAGCCAAATCGTTTTGTCCTAACGGAACTGGCGACGGCTATAACTTTGCTAAATGGTTTATAAAATGAGTTTTCGGGGTGGGACGGACGTAGCCCGTCCCACCCCAAAAACTCATTTGGGATTGCTATACAGGTGCTAGTTCTTTAAATTGGCATCAATCTGAATACGATTGAACTGAACCGTCGTTCGGTCATTGCCCATGACTACCGTTCTGAACCTTAAACCGATTACTAGACTAACCTCTGAGCAATTCTATGAGCTGTGTGAAGCGAATCCTGACACCAAGCTCGAACTGACTGCAAACGGAGAATTGGTGATTATATCTCCAACCGGAGGAGAAACAGGTTCATGGAATGCTGAGTTGACGACTGATCTAGTGATTTGGAATCGAAAAACAGGACTTGGCAAAACGTTTGACTCGTCTACTGGATTCTCGTTACCTAATGAAGCAGAGCGATCGCCTGATGCTGCTTGGATTCCGATGGAGAAATGGAACGGGCTAACACCGAGAGAACGGCGACGATTTTTGCCCCTGTGCCCCGATTTTGTGATGGAGTTACTATCACCATCCGACTCGTGACAGCAGGGAATGAAAAAGATGGAAGAATACATGGAAAACGGCTGTCGGTTAGCCTGGCTCATTGACCCTGAGAACAAGCGTGTTGCCGTTTATCGTGCTGAGCAATCAGTTGATATTCTCCAAGCTCCACTATCACTTTCCGGTGAAGACGTGCTTGCAGCATTCAACCTGAATCTGAGTCCCCTGTGGGGGCAAATCAGAAATTGATTGCTGGCAACAACCACTGTAATCTTCCAAAATCAGCAGACGTGAGTATCTCAAGTGGGAATGCATCAGGACCTGATTGACTGAAAAAAGTTTTGATGCAGGCTGGCATTGAATACAGTGCACAGGCTTATCCCAACGACATGCCTGCCTAAAGGCAGTTTGGTGTGTATTCAGCGAATAAACTGCAATCTCCTTTGCAGACGGTGATGACGGTTTTCACACCGCCTCGACGGGTGTAGTCACCAATGACCCGCAATCCTACAGGGCTGAGTTCATTCCAGAGGCGATCGGCAACTTCATTGGACACCGCTTCATGGCTGATGCGCTGATTGCGAAAGGAGTTGATATAGAGCTTAAAGGCTTTGAGTTCGACGACCCATTCGTTGGGTTGGTAGTCTACGACAATGGTGCCGAAGTCGGGATAGCCGGAACGCGGACAAAGCGCCGTGAATTCTGGATGCTCAAGGTGAATAGAGTAGGCATTTTTTGATGGGTTCGGCCATTTTTCGAGGGAATTCTCGATGGTGTCTTGAATGGCGCGATCGCCATATTGAAGAGATGGATTTGTCATGGTCGTGAATGCTATCAGTTGGCAATCAATGGTGGCCTAGGGACTTAACCCAGTGCAAATACATCACAGGCGTGATGTATTTGGATTGATAGCCTATCACTTCGATCGCTCAGTTAACCACCGTTCCAACATGGGAAACACCGGACACGGGGGGCGCTCGTCGAGCTGTTCAGGTTTATTCCAAGTAAAGGGTGATCGTTTTTCTGCAGCCATCCACAGCAGTCGTTTTGCACGGGTCATCGCCACATAGAGGAGTCGAAATTCTTCGGCCACTTTTAACTGCTGGGCTTGTTCCCAGGCTTTGGTTACGCTAGGCAGGGCAGGTTGTCCGTGTACTCCTGCTCGAATGTGCGATCGCCCAATGGCTGCCAGACTGATGTCGCCCAAGAATTGGCGTTGCGGTGGGACCCATACCCGTCCAGGAATGCTATGTTCTTGCAGAAACGGAATGAACACGTAGTCCCAATCAAGTCCTTTGGCTTTATGCATGGTGATGATGGTGATTTGTCCGCCTCGGGTGTAGCGGGTATCTTCATCATCGGGGTCCACAGGTTCAAATTGCTCTGACCGAACAATTTCGCTAAGCGCTATCAAGATCGAGGTGAGGGATTGTTCAGTGGTGGTGCGGCGGGCGATCGCATCGGCCAGCTTGTCAGCAGTGGCCAGCTCTGAGGGGTCGTAGCGCAGCGTCAAGGCGAGGAATGGGATGAGCTGATAGTGGGGGAGTTCGGTTCGCGCCTTCAATAGATTTGCGCAATAGCGGCGGGCTTCTCCGACAAACGACACTTGGGGCGGGTCAAGGGGCCCAGGATAGAGAAATTGTTCAGGATAGGCCGCGAGTTCGTTCAAATCTTGAGTAGGAATAAGCTTGCGCTGCATCAGCACTTTTAGAGCGGCTTTGAGGTTGTCAGGAGAATGAGGCCGATTGAGAAATTGCAGCATCGGTAGCAGTTCGGCTGGAATGTGAGAGCGGCGATCGCGCTGTCCGACGTCGTAAATCTCAATGCCGAGAGCGTTCAAGTCAATCGCGTTATCCGTTGATTTATCCGTGCTGGTGCTGTCACTCAGTTGCTGGAGATGGGAGGCAATATAGGTTCCCTGTTTATTTTCGCGCACTAAAATCGCGACGCTTCGATTGGGATGCTGCCGTAAAATCTGAGCGGCCCGACGGGCAATGAGTTGGATCGACTCATCGGGAGTTTCTGGTGTGTGTAATTCTAATCCTCTCCCCTCAGGGGCTGGATTTGCTTCCGGTTGTGGATCATCGGGACCAACCGGCTGAATGATTTGCGGACGAAAGGGGGACTCTCGAAACCGATAGCGGTCATTCACCCACATCAGCATGGCATTGGCTGCGTCGATGATGATGGGCGTGCTACGCCCTGCTTGGGTCATTTCCGCTAGGCGTCCCTGCTGGCGGCATGTATGGCAAAAAGTGCGGAAAAAGAGCGGATCGGCAGGTGTGAAGGTAGAGTTGATGGCTTGATTCGGATCACCCACGCGCACCAGATTCATCGATATCGATGAATCTGGTGTGAGCTGGAATGGTTTGCTGGATGTTGCTGGATGCTGATCCGCGATCGATTTCCCAGCAAGTAGTTCAAGGAGCTGGGTTTGCAGGGGCGATGAGTCTTGGGCTTCGTCTTCAAAGACGCCAAAGACCTGAGATTGCCATAGCTGCCGAGTAGTGTCGTCTTTCAGCACACGCAGCGCCGCCAAAATCATGTCGTCGTAGTCAATCAGACCGCGCTGTTTCAGCAGCTGTTGATAGCTCTCATACAATCCAGCGGCGATCGCCAACACATCATAATCACCGCCCTCATCAGGTGTATCGCCGTCGTGATCGTCAACGCGTCGCTCCATCGTTTGATGCAGGTCCATGACGTCGTTTGGCGTGAGGCCAGAACTTTTAGCTTCATGAAT
>JBCBLF010000275.1:0-6157 GCA_038520475.1 Cyanobacteria bacterium J06627_8 | reverse complement strand
GAAAAGTTTGGCGATCGCGTCGGTTGGCGTAAACGAACTCGATTGTTACAACCAACGTGGATTGACTATTTCGATGTAACGTTTAACACGTCAGCACCAACTGGCCACCTCCCCGGGAGGGTTTGTGGGGGGTGTGTGGTGGGGGTGGTGGTAGGGGAGGGTGAAGAGATGGTGATTTGGTTTTTTGGGAGGGTGTGGGTTGTTCTCTTCTCTCGCATCCAGACTTGTAAAGTGTAAGTGATAGAGCTTTCAGAGTATTCAAAAGATTCATTTCAATCTCTTTAAGTCATGAAGAATCAGTCTCCTGAGAATCCGATACCTGGTACCGGGGTAAGTGAGGCATCAGCGAAATTGCATATTCTGAGTTGTAGCTATTGGCTCTCAAAAACTTTTCTGTGACTTCATGGGCCTCTGCCAGTTGAGCTTCCCATTGCTCCCACAGTGCCAGTTGCCCAGGGCTTTTTTTCTGTGACTTCTTTTTAATCTTTAGTCCTGCAAGTAGCTTGCTGCCCCAATAGTTTTGGCGTTCTGGCTTTGGATGGGGTCGATATTTCTTGCAAAACTTTCGATAGGCTACGGCGCAGATTTCAAGCGTTTTTCCCAACATCAAAAATACGGGGTGCCATTGGGTGATGCCATCATTTGTCAGTCGGTCATAGCTGCCATAGTTACTAAAGTCATAAAACCACCCCTGCTGCATATTTGCAGCTTTGGGGTTCCCGTGAATATAGCGTAGGGTATTCAATGCTCGTCGTTTGTCAGTATTGGGAAAACCAGTGCTGTGATAGCGCTTTTCCCAGAAGTGTCCTGTCCGATTTAACATGCGGTTAAAACACATCGCTGTGTACCAATTAAGCCAGTGCATAATTTTGGGCAAGTCTTCAGGGTGCTTGGGGTCCAATAAATAATGCACATGATTGCTCATGACGCAGAGTGCATAAAGCTTGAAGTCATATTTCTCTTGGCATTTTTGAATTGCGAACAGTAACACTTCCTGACATTTGACCAGTTCACCAATCCAAATCCTCAGCAGTCACACAGTCTTCAACAGGTACCGCTGCTGTGCGAATTGAATCTGCTATTCCAGGAATACTCGTTAGATAAAGGGTTTCTTGAGTCGCTTCCCAATCTTCCTTGGAGAGTAAGATGGCATCATTTCGTTTTCCTGAGATGATCACAGGTTTGTGATGTTCGGCCACGTCATCAATGAGTCGATACAAGTTGTCCCTTGCTTCTCGAACAGACATTGAATCCATTTCTATCGTCGCTCTGGTATTCCTTTCGGTCCCAAACTAACATCATGGCTTGCACGTGTGATGGTAAGGGAGGAAGGAGATTAAAAAGACAAGGGCGATTACTTTTGTGAACCTACCTAAAGAAAACCTCTCAATAGAGAAACATACACCCCTTGAATATCCAGGCTCTCGGCATCCACATCAATGGGGGAATAGGTGTCATTCGACGCTCGGAGTTGCACCGTCTTCTCATCAATCGGATGATAATGCTTGAGGGTCATTTGGCTGCCAACCCTTGCTGCGACGATGGTTCCCGGTTTCACAGCGCCGTTTGGAGGGCGCAGGATCACCACGTCACCGGAGGCGATCGCATCTCCAATCATGCTGTCTCCACGAACTCTCACTGCGATGTAGCGCGACACGTCACGGCTGGGCTTTCCAAATAGACTAAATACCTCAAAGGGAATGGTCTCAAAATTATCGTCAGTAAAGGTTTCGAGTAACGGTGACGCCCCAATTGCACCGACAATCGGAACGCCTTTTTGTTTCAAAATTCGGATGCTTCTCGACTTTCGGGGAATCCAGGTAATCCATCCCTTTTCTTTGAGGCGGTTCAGCAGAGACTGAACGGAAGCTGGAGATTTATGCCCCATGCCCTCAGCTTGCTCTCGAACCGTTGGCGATATGTGCTTTTCAGCGATATATCGCTCGATCCATTCAAACAATTCTTGTTGTCGCGGGGTAAGCTGGAGCATTGAATTCGCTAGCACTCATGCACTGATAGTACACGAGTCCCACACAAGCCTCAATTATTCTTAGGACTTATGTCCGTTGTTTGATGGCTTTAGCGTTGGAAAGGGCTTGTGCAGGGGTGTTTCCTGTCCCACCTTCTATAGCGCTACGCATACAACTCATTTAGGATTGCTATGGGTAAGCTTTCAATCTCAAATTTGCCATGACAAGAATCAACGTCTCTTCTGGTTCTCCGATGGAGCAACCCATTGGATTTTCGAGAGCGTCACGCATTGGAAACCAGATCGCTGTGGCAGGAACAGCGCCGATTGCTCCGGATGGCTCGACGGCTTGTCCTGGAAATGTCTATGGCCAAACCCACTGTTGCCTAACGATTATCCGCAAGGCAATTGAAGAGGCAGGGGGACGCTTAGACCATGTGATTCGGACACGGGTGATGCTCAAAGACATCTCACGATGGGAAGAGGCGGCGAAGGCCCATGGAGAGTTTTTCGCTGAGATTCGCCCTGCTTGTACGTTTGTGGAAGTGTCGGGATTTATTAACGATGATTGGCTGGTTGAACTGGAAGCCGATTGCGTTGTGAGCTGAGCCAACTCAGATCAATTCTTTAAAGAAACGGTATCAGCACAAATAGGAAAGGGGCTGCACCTTAACCAACCGTTAACTCTGATACAAATCATTCCTGGTGTTTAGGCGTTAATCATTAGCGTTGGTGGGCTTTTCTGCCCTGCTCTCTACCCAAGGTTCATCATGGCTGTTGACACTGCTGTTGATATTCCTGTTATTGACTTTTCGCCATTCCTTGACAATGACCCTGACGGCAAACAACGGGTTGCCCAAGCCATCTATCGGGCGTGCCATGAGGTCGGATTTATGTATCTCAAAAATCATGGTGTTCCTTACGAGGCGATCGCCCAAGCCTTTGAGCGGTCTCAACAGTTTTTTGCGTTACCCCTTGAAGAAAAACAGGCGATCGCCTGGTCTAGTGAAGCCAGCAATCGTGGATATATCGGCGTCGAACGAGAGCGCTTGGATGAGCGTCAGCCTGGTGATTTGAAGGAAGCGTTTAATGTAGGGCGGGAAGTCTCACCTGACGAGGTTATTGATGGAGAGCGAGCATTCGTCGTGAACCAGTGGCCAGCAGGACACGATGCCTTTAAGAACACCATCAGTGATTTTTTTGAGGTGTGTGCAGAAGCGGCAAGTCGAGTGTTTCAGGCGTTTGCGATCGCCCTCGATATGCCAGAAACCTACATTGTGGATAAGCACCAGTCCCGTGGGTATACCCTTCGATTGCTACACTATCCACCCATGAGTACGATTCCGAAGCCAGGACAAATTCGGGCTGGAGCTCATTCCGATTACGGCACACTCACGCTGCTATTTCAGGATGATGTGGGTGGCTTAGAGGTTCAAGCTAAAAGCGGTGAGTGGATTTCGGCTCCCTGCATTCCAGACACGATTTTGATTAACACCGGAGATTTAACCCAGAGGTGGAGCAATGATGTGTTTCGCTCGACCAAACATCGAGTGGGCCTACCCCAGGGAGAAAAAGCATTGTGCGATCGCTACTCCATTGCCTTTTTCTGTCAACCGGATGCGGAGGCAGACATTATTTGTTTCCCAAGCTGTCAGAGCGAGGATAATCCACCCCGCTATGCTCCCATCAAATCAGGAGAATATTTGCTCAGTCGGCTACAGGCCACCTATTAGCAGGCGACCGATGAATGGTGGTGCGTTGAGAGAACCAAATCTTGGCAATCCATTAGTCGATTTCATTGACTCAAAGGTGTTCAGCTCCTTACCTGTGTTTATTGATAAATAAGGATACTGTTTAAGATGACATTACTGCGTGTATTTCCCTGGGTTTCAAAATCTGTTGTTCGTAAGGCGATCGTGGGCGGTCCCCTTGCGCTGTCTCTTGCTGTCGTGACAGCGTGCGCTGGCGGCGCTCCTGAAACTCCAGATGCAACGGCTCCCGATGCAGAGGCTGCTCCAGAAGAAACTGCCGAGGCCGAGGGCCCTAAACTCGCGTTGGTGCTCAGTGGTCCTGCAGCCGATCAGTCCTGGAATCAGGTTGCTTTTGATGCGGTGCAAGAGCTGGAATCAGAAGGTGTAACTGTTGCGATTTCAGAGAGCGTTGATCCATCGGATGCTGCCGCTGTGTTGCGTCAGTATGCTGAGGAAGGCTACGAGATGATTGTGGCCCATTCCTTTAGCTACCAAGACGCTGTTTTTCAAGTGGCAGAAGAGTTTCCAGATTCTAACTTTGCCTGGGCTGGAGGAATTGACGGCACGTCCACGAACGTTGCGGATTATGATCAGCCCTTTTACCAGGGAGCTTATTTAATCGGCCTGATTGCCGCAGAACTGAGCGAAACTGGACAGCTGGGTGCGCTCTATGGTTTTGACATTCCAGCTTGTCATGCGATGGGCGAAGCGATGTTGGCGGCAGCACAAGAGGTTCGCCCTGATGCGACGTTGACTAGTGCTGCAGTGGGGGACTGGTACGATGTGGCGAAGGCGAAGGAAGCAGCGCTCTCTCAGGCTGAAACGGGCGTTGATTTCTGGATTGGGTGTGGGCAGGGGCCAACCCTGGGTCAAATTGAAGCTGCAAAAGAGATTGATGGTGTCGCGACTGGCTATGTTGGTGATATGACCTCTCTGGGACCAGAGGTCATTGCGTCTAATTTGCTCTGGAACATGAAGCCCTTGTTTGACCAGATGTTGGCAGATACAGCGGATGGCACGTTTGACAATGAGTTCTATGCCCTGGGTATTCCAGATGACGTGATTCAGGTTGCTGTAACGGACGATTTTAAGGATGCAGTAGGCGATGACGTGCTTGCAACCATCGAAGAAACGAAAGAGAAAATCGTATCTGGGGAACTAGAAGTACCGTTTGTTCCGCAATAGGTGAGTACTCAGTTCATGAAGATTGCAGCGCCCCCTTCATGAACATGAAGCTAATCGGACTTTTGCAGTTGAACGGTTTTTTCGCGGGCTCAGTCCGCGAAAAAACTGTTTTGAAGATTCAGGACATCGGATGAAATGCGTAGGTTCTGACTAAGAACATGAACCTAATCGATGATCTGAATGTAATCGAGCATGTCATTGCTTGCCGTCATCGGAGCGTATTTCGATGGTGCAGTACGTCAGTGCGTTAACGAGCCAAGTTGTATAGCAGTACGCATATAAGTCTGGGCATGCATTTTTGAGGAAAGTCGCGCTCAGCGCGACTTTCCTCAAAAATACCGGTTTGAGTTGAGCGCGTAGCGCTATAGGGGTGTTGCAGTGATGCTTGATACCAATTGGGAACTCCAAGTAAGCAACACTAACCCATAGACCCATTTGTGAGGCAGCTTCAACCTGTGACGATAGAGGCTCTGACACCATCAATGCCATTCGCTGTGGACATGCAAGGGATTACTAAAGCTTTTCCTGGGGTGATGGCAAATAAGCATGTGAATTTTGCAGTTCGTGCGGGAGAAATCCATGCCCTGCTTGGGGAAAATGGGGCTGGAAAAACCACCCTGATGAATATTCTCTGTGGCCTTTATGCACCAGATGAGGGAGACATTCGATTAAACGGGCAGTTGGTTCATTTTCATGACCCGAAAGATGCGATCGCCGCTGGCATTGGTATGGTGCATCAGCATTTCAAGCTGGTGGAGCCCTTCACCGTTGCGGAGAACATCATCCTCGGACAGACCACTCACGTATTCAGGGAATCTCGTCGGAAACTGCACTATCGATTGGTTGAACTAGCGGAACAGTATGGGCTAGCGCTGAATCCGGCGGCTCGTATTTGGGAGCTGTCGGTGGGGGAGCAGCAGCGGGTTGAAATTCTAAAAGTGCTCTATCGGCAGGCCAAGATTCTGATTTTGGATGAACCAACAGCAGTGTTGACGCCCCAGGAAACCGAAGGCTTGATGGCAATCTTGCGGAGTCTAGCCGCTCAGGGAACCGCCATTATTTTCATCAGTCACAAGTTGAATGAGGTAATGGCCTTGTGCGATCGCGTGACGGTATTACGGGATGGTCAGACCGTTGGAACAGCGGATATTGCAGATTGCACGGTCGATCAGCTTGCAGAAATGATGGTGGGTCTAGAAATCGACTTGAAGCGACCTGAACGAATGGATTTGACTCAAATCCAGCGATCGCC
>JBCBLF010000274.1:0-6231 GCA_038520475.1 Cyanobacteria bacterium J06627_8 | reverse complement strand
CTGGGATTTTCTCTGGATTGAACCTCCATAATGATTCGGGACACGAAACTATCCCAAAAACCGTCCTCCCCAGGCCAGAATTGAGGCGAACACAATCGCGGCGATCGCCTGCCTCATCATAAACCCCAGAGCAAACTTGAACGACTGTTCACGGGCGATTGTCAATGCTGTTACTAGACAGGGCAACAGAACTCCCGCCAGATAAACGCCAGTGAGAATTTGCACCGGGGACAACAGGCTGACCGTCGTGGGTTCCGCGAATAGCAGCAGTCCATCTTTGCGAATCGACGCCAGAATAATCGGTAATGCCGCTTCCGATGGCAGTCGAAACAGTCCCATTGCGGGATCAATCAACCGACTCAGACCATTCAAAACACCTAGCCAGTCTAGGACAGAGGCAATCAATGTGATCACCAGAAAGATGGGAATGGCGTTGGTGAAGAACTGGTTGAGGGTTCCCCTTGTCTCGCGCCAAATCGCTGCCCATTGGGGAACTTCTAGAAACGCGCGATGCTCAATCATTAGACTGTTTTGGGGAGAAAGAGCTGATTTGGGTGCAATCAGGCGCATATAAATCAACGTTGTGATCGTCAAATAGACCAGATAGGGAATGACCAAGTAAGATAAATTCGCTGCACTAAACACCCCCAGCGTGGCACCGAATTGATAGGAACAAGCAGAACCAAAGGCGATCGCCGAGATGCATGTTTTGCGAGAACAACTGGAACAGGCACGGGTACTGATTACGGCTGGCACATTACAACCAAATCCCATAATGACTCGTACCAAATCTCGTCCCGATACACCGAAGGGCCGTAACAATGGATGCAGGGCAACGGTGATTCGTTCGACTAAACCACTCGCTTTGTAAGCCCCCAGGAATAGAGCGTAAAGTATGACCGTCGGCACTGCCCAGACAAACAGCAACGGGCCCATTGTGACTAAGCCATAACGTCCAATCAAAATTTCCCTGGGCAGAGACGGTAAGCCAGAGAGCATTCCTACCGTCGGTTCGACCATTCCCTGTACAAGTGGATCAACGATCGCAGCAAACGTATTGGCAAACCAGACCGCAAGGACGGCGGGTATCAACAGCAAGGCGATCGCCAACAGCCAACCCCAGCGGGAATGCTCCAATACTGTTGGATGCGGTTCAATTCGCCATCCCAACGGCATCGGTTGCCAGTGCTCAGGAAACACAGAGGGCTGCTCAATTGCAGCTTGAATGTCCTGGCGCTGCGTTGTGTTTAAGTGCCGAGCATCCACTGGAATCAACGTAAGATTGGTGGACTGTTGCCAGCGCTGAATCGCCTGCTGTGTCAACTCAGAGGACAATACCTTATCCCAAAAGGTCATCACTACAATGCCCCTTTTGCTATTCACCAAGGGAAGCAGATCCGCCAGATCTTCATCCGCATGCGTCGCTTTCACAACCAGTAAAACCGTGTCGTGTCTCTGAAGTTGTTCCAGTGCTGCGCGGGTGGTAGCGGTGTCAGAGCGGTATAGAATCCCCGGTGTATCCACAAAGGTCATCCGATCTCCTGGATAGGTTTCACAGGTCACCGTAGAGCCACGAAAGTTGGTGCTGTAGGGAGAGCGCCCTGTGAGTGAGGCAACTAGTTGAGATTTGCCGGTATTTTCTTTGCCGATGATGACGATCGACCTTTGAGTGGAAGGCGTGAGGAGGGGCATAATCGGAGAGGGGGGAAGTGAAGAGTAGCTTTAACAGATGCAGTCGTTGTCACAGCAGGAGAGGTCATCCAGAAACATGCCGTCCTGTCGGTAACTATCAAGGGGTGTCGTGTCAATGCCAAGGCGTTGGGCGATCGCATTTGCAACAACGGCAAAGCGCTGGCGAAACTTGTAGATAAAGCAGAAGATGAGGTTGTCGTGCCGTACGGAAGGACCCACTACAAATAATCCAGGAGTCATCGTGGATTCGTCCTCTTCCGTTAATCGGGCATAGCCTTCAGACCAGTTAAACAAATGGGCAATTTGTTTCAAACTGCCCTCAAATCCTGTACAGAGAATGGGTTTTGTGGGCGATATCCATTTGTTGTATTCGCTGTAAACGGCATAGCCATTAGGAACGACTTCCACTTCTTCGATCGCAGCATTGCCAATTAGATCTAACCGCCCGGTAGAGTAGCAAAACTCAATCCGCTGAAGGGTATAAGGAGATAAGGAAATACTGGGATCAGCATCGGGACTTGCCCAAATGCCAGTGCGATCTAAAACTCTGACGCGTTTGTTTAAGGCAACTAAATTGGACGCAGCATCCATGCCACTTTCATAGCCACCGATGATAATAAATTTATCTCCTTCCAACTGAGTCCAGGATTGAATCCGAGAATTATGTAAACATAACTCTGCACCCGGAAAAGGCGTTAAATTGGGATATTGAAATTCTCCAGCCGCCCAAATCAGAAATTTGGTTCTGAGAATACCGTCAGGGACATGAACCAGAAAACCTTGGCATTGTGGTAAAGGTTCAATGTTTTGTACTTCAACATTGGTCGAAACCGGGAGTTTAAAGTAATCAGCAACGGTTTCCAGATACTGCGCATACTGGTTCCCTGTCAGGTGCTCTCGCCGAAAGCCAATGGCAGGGGAAGTTTTGCGGGTGATCGCATTCAAGTCAAGGTGTCCAAAGCCATGACTGGGAAACGATGGGGTGATAAAGTGCATCTCCTGCGGCCAGCGCCGAAAGGACTCGCCAATGCGGTGCCGCTCCAGGATGGCAAAGTTTTCCAACCCCAAATCTTTCAGGACAGCACCAATGCCAATCCCCGCTGCACCTGCACCCACGACAAGGACATCATATTCTTCCGGCTTCTCCATGAGGTTCAACGACCATGAGAATGATAATCGTTCTCATGGTACGACTTCTGCTCTAGAATTGTCTACGTTTTGACAAACAACTCGAAATCCCAAGTCATCATGGCCATCCTCCGCATCATCCGGCGCACGAAACGCTGATCGGCAATTTGCTGCAACATCATTCCAGGAACCGCCACGAATGACTCGTCGAGTTGAATCTCCATCCCAAATCCAGGCGGTACCATTGGTTGGAGCGCCATAATAGTTAACATGCCAATGGTCTGCGCACCATTCGTAAACATTGCCATGCATATCGTACAAACCAAACGCATTGGCAATCCCAAAGCTGCCGACGGGAGTGGTCTGCTTCCAAAGTTTTTGGATTTTACGGTCTCTAGCTTGACTGTTGTAAGTCGCCACCGATCGATTGAGGACCTCTCCAAAATGGAATGGGGTGGACGTTTCAGCACGACAGGCGTATTCCCATTCTGCTTCGCTGGGCAATCGATAAGAGCGACCTGTTTTGGCTGCTAGTCGTTCACAAAACTCGATCGCTTCAAACCAGGAGACTTGCTCAACTAGGTGATCAGCTCCCTGGTAGCAGGCGGGAATTGGCTCTAGCTCATCATGAATTAAAGGACGATCAGCGATCGTTCTCCACTGAGCCTGTGTCACCAAAAACTTACCTATCCAAAAAGCGTTAACGGTCACAGGATGTTGAGGTATTTCATCTGAAGAATGCCCCATTTCATCAGGAGCAGCCCCCATTAAAAATGATCCGCCTGGAATCCAAATCAATTCTAGATTGACTCCAAGTGCCAATTCTTCCGTGAAACAGATTCCAGTATGGCGAGAAGAGTCAGTGACTTGACCCCATCCGTTGAGATAAACCGTCTCAAACTCAAAGGACATTACGCTTGTCACATCAGGCCACTTCAATCACCACATTACTGATGTGGGTAATCAACGTCCGGTCATCTTGAGTGATCACTTTGACATATCCACTGGCAATGCAGTATTCCACTGATTTTGCCTCCATCGCTTGTGATGAAGTAACCAACGTGACTTTGGCGTTTTCAATGTAGTTCGTTGCATAGTGCTGGATAGTTGTCATCGTCTTAATCTCCTACTAGACAGTTAGGCTTGTTTTCCGAGGGACTCAACAGCAGGTCAATAGTATGATTTGTAACTATCGCCACGCTCGTAGAAACGGATAAATATGGTCCTTTGGTTCACCCGGTTCAGTTTCAAACTCAAAATTGATGATTTGCCAACGAGGTTCTGCTAAAGAATCTGGATTGAATGCCACAGGCACTCCATAAAGCTGGTATTTAACGAAAGGCTGAAACCACGTTAAGGTGGGGACAAGAGGCTCCTGGTAGCGGCGAGCAATGATGATCTGTGTCGCCCGGTAGCCTCCGCGGTAAAGGCGATCGAGGGCGTCAGCAATTTCAAATCGCAAGCTATCAGGATGAAGATGCTGTCGATGCCATTGATTTTTCCATTGCAGCCAACTTCGCCCCGATTGAATGTGAATCAACTCATGGGTATTTGGGTTTGCTTCAAACGCACCATGCTGAGGACAAATATAGGTCTCTGTCAAGAACAAAGCTGGAATGGTCTGATGACACTGAGGACAGTGAATTTCTGAACCGAAGATCGGATAGTCCCTAAGAATTTGAGCCATATCAAATGCCTTATCTAATATCGTGAACCAACGATGGCTCATCTATCGGTGCCAGTAGACCAAACGAACAATTCGCCTTGTTGCCCGCCTGCTGCCAGGTATTGTCCCGACGAATGCCATGCCAGACAAGAAAACCCATCCGCTGCACCCTCCAAGATTTGCACTGCTTCGATCGCCAATTTCCAAAGAATGAGCCACCCATCGTTTGATAAAGAGGCAAGCAGTCCTGTTTTAGGCTGAAATGCGACATCCAAAACTACTTCACTGTGCAAATCCAGCGCCCAGCTTTGCCATCCCTCTTCTGGAATGAGCAACCACATTGCAACCACTTCGCGGGTCGCAGCCGCCAGCATTGGGGATGTGTCACTGTCGGGAATATCGGCCCAGGCAAGAGCACGGACTTTTCCTGGAAACCCGCTCATCAGAACGGGCAACTCTTGGGGTGGTGGAGACTCTGGGTTGACATGGCAAAGCTCAGACCAGTTCAAAATGCCGATGCTTTGGTCATAAGTGGCACAAGCAAGATAATTGCCATCCGTAGACCAGTTGAGGGCAATAGGGGTTGCGGTGAGTTCCCACTGATAAAGCGGCACGGCGCTCCGGAGCGGATGCCAGATTTGGATGCTGGTTTTGAGGGCGATCGCCAGCACATCCCCTGCTGGAGACCACTGCACATCCTGGGGGCGATCTGACAGTTCAATCACCCGCTTGAATGTTGCCTGCTCTGCATCCCAGATCCGCAGTGTCTTACCCTGAAGAAATGCGAGGTAGCTGTGAGTGGGATGCCAACTGAGCCGTTCAATCCAGGTCGAGCCGCAATCTAAGGTGTGGGCAGGACAGGGCGACGAGTGCAACGGCAGTTTCCACAGGGTAATGCAGCCTACCTGTCCTCCTGCCGCAAGCCAACGACCATCTGCTGAAAACGCGAGCGCATCAATGGATCGTTCGGTAGGAGCATGGAGTAGTTCAGGTGTAAAATCCTGAATATAGTGCATTTCCCCGCCTCCAGTAGCAGCAACTAAGCAGTTATCTGTCGGCGACCAGGCGATCGCCGTCACATAATCCGACAATGTGAGCTGAAGTTGTTCGGTCAGCAAAGGCTTAAGCTGCATTATCTTATCTTGACTACGAACGATGCCACTCTGTTTTGCCACTCGGATGGTCGACCACGGTGATTCCTGCTGCTTGCAGCTCGGTCCGCAGGCGATCGCTCTCGGCATAGCGTTTTTCTTGACGTGCGACCTGACGTTGGTGCAGCAATGTTTCGACCCAAGTCGTATCCAGATCCGATGATGGAACTTTTGGCTGACAGGCTCCTAGCCCCAGGATGTGAGCGAGTTGTCGTAGGGTTTGACATGCAATATCGAGATGCTGATCCGATAGATTCTGGACAGCTTGATGGGTTCGTACGTTCACCTCTCGTTGAATCGACTTAGCCAACTCAAACAACACTGCTAAAGCGGCGGCAGTATTGAGGTCATCATCCAACGCAGACTGAAATCGGCTGACCAAATCAGCATCCAGGGCATCCACAGGTCGCTCATGGGATGGTAATTCTGCGGTTAACGCTGCATTTAAGGTTTGCCAACCCTTTTCTGCGGCGGCGATCGCGTCTGGAGTAAAGTCCAGCGGTTTGCGATAGTGAGCTTGCAATATAAATAAACGAACCGCCATCGGATGAACAGGCTGAGGATAGTCAGCCCATTGTCCATCCAACAAGGCTC
>JBCBLF010000273.1:0-6259 GCA_038520475.1 Cyanobacteria bacterium J06627_8 | reverse complement strand
CTTTACTCTCAAAAACTCTCAAACATCTAGCTAAATCCCATCGCAACGCTATTCAAACGAACCATTCAAACGAACCATTCAAACACATCATTCAAAGCACTCTATTCAGGGAGATTTTCATGACTGCTGCTCAAAACTCTTATCATTCACCAAAACTGGAACCGATGCCAGATGAGGCCAATGAGAATCCTCCCGCATCAGGTGACCGCCCATCTATTGATGTTCAGTCTTATCTCCACGGCTCAAGACCCTTACTAAATGGGGTGGCGATCGCCTACACCCTGATTGCCTACGTTAGTGGAGTCGCCTTGTTATTCTCATCCAATGGCTGGTTGAACGCCGTTGGGGTGCTATTGCTGACCCATGGACTGATTTATTCTGCTTACCTGAGTCATGAGTTTATGCACGGCACCATCTTCACCGGTCGTCGCTGGAATGCGCACTTTGGAACGCTCATGTTTTGGTTGAATGGCGCGTGCTATGCCCAGTTCGATGATCTAATGCGGTTGCATATTGCCCACCATGTCGATCGGGTCGATTTTTCTGCATTTGATATGGTGCACGCTTTGAATACGATGCCGAAGGTACTTCGGTGGAGCATCTTGGTGCTGGAGTGGATGTATATCCCGGCGATCGCCTTTTGGTTGCGATGGCGATCGATTGCATCTGTATGGTTCAAGCCCTCTCGCTATCATGAGCAAGGCCGCGTGATTGTGACGCTTATTATTCGAGGCAGTCTATTTGCTTTGATGGGGTGGTATTCACCAAAGGCTGTGGTGCTGTACGTTGTGGCCTATGTCGGCATGATTACCGTCTTACGAATTCAGGATGCATTTCAGCATACCTACGAAGTGTTTCCGGTTGGGACGCCGTTACCTGCACGCGATCGCACTCATGAGCAACACCACACTTTCTCGACATTGCTATCTCAGCGCCATCCTTGGCTGAATCTATTGCTGCTGAACTTTGGCTATCACAACGCCCATCACGATCTGATGAAATGTCCGTGGCATCGGTTACCTGAACTCGACCAAGCGTTGTTCAAGGGGGATGAGGTTCACTACATTTCCTTAGCACAGCAATTACGCAACTATCATCGGTTCCGCGTGAGCCGCATCTTCTCAGGGCAGGGCCAAGCTGCTGATGAAAACCGGCAACCCACTCCCGATACTTTTTATGGGGCAATTGGTGTGTCGCTGCTTGTTCTTTCTTGAACAGAAGGAGTACGCTTCATTGGGTTCGCATGGAAGTGGGTTGAAGCCCCCACCCTTGCTCATGTTTATGTCTATCGAGGTGTTTGATCAATGGCCTCAATCGGTTTTGAGATGGCATTGATTGCTCCCAATGCTTCTAACGTTTGCTTTTGAGCATCCGTTAAGCCGGTAATTCCCGTGATAGCCATTCCTTCGTAAGGGCGGGTGGGTCGTAGTATTTGCATACATTGGCCTGTTTCAAGATTCCACTGTCTGATTGTTTCATCCTGGCTACCGCTGACTAGGGTTTTGCCATCAGGGTTGAACGCAATTGCCCAGATTAAGTTTTCATGGCCGGCTAGAGTCTGCTTACACCTTCCAGTTTCGATGCTCCATTGTTTGATGGTGTTGTCGCTACTGCAACTTGCTAACGTTTGCCCGTCAGGGCTGAATGTAATTGCCCAAATACGGCTGTCATGGCCGTGCAACGTCTTAAGGCATTGCCCCGTGGCGATATTCCAGATCTTGATGGTGTGATCGCCGCTGCCTGTAGCTATGGATCGTCCATCAGGACTAAAGGCTACAGTCCAAACCCAATTTTCATGGCCTACTAAGGTTTCCAGACACTGGCCTGTTTCGAGGCTCCAAATTTTCACAGTTTGGTCATAGCTGCCGCTGGCGATCGCGCCTATCATGCCTTGTCCATTATCTGAGTGCGTTGAATCGTGCTGAATTAACGCTGTTGCAACAGAACAAACCCAACTGGTATGGCCTTCTAGCACATGCAGACATCGTCCGGTTTCAATATCCCACACGCGAATGGTGTGATCCTCACTTCCTGAAACAATGTATTTTTGATCCGCACTGAATGCGACTGACCAGATTCGATTCGTATGGCCACTTAAAACCTGAAGGCAGTGACTTGTTTTCAGATTCCATAGGCGAATTGTAAGGTCCTCACCGGCAGTTGCTATCAGTTGGCCATCAGGACTGAAAATCGTGGAGCAGACAGAATTCGTATGTCCCTTGAGCTGACGAGTACAGGTTCCTGAGCTTAAATCCCAGATTCGTACATCATGATCGTCATGACCGCTGACGAGTGTGGAGCCATCTGAGCA
The DNA here is from genome assembly GCA_038520475.1 of Cyanobacteria bacterium J06627_8. Lineage (GTDB taxonomy): Bacteria > Cyanobacteriota > Cyanobacteriia > CAKZMO01 > CAKZMO01 > JBCCWF01. The sequence continues at coordinate 3,948 of JBCBLF010000273.1, read as the reverse complement.
AAGTGCAACCGACCTCGTTCGGTTTGTATAGCCTTGAAGTGTTTGGAGGCACTGTCCCGTATAAATATTCCATAATTTGATCGTATGATCGCCACTTCCTGTGCAGAATCGTTGTCCATCAGAGCTAATCGCCACCGAACGAACCCAGTTTTTATGCCCGTACAGCGTGTGCCGACATTGCCCAGTTTGGCTGTCCCAAATTTTGACAGTACGATCCTCTGAAGCGCTCACAACAAAGTGACCTTCTGGACAAAATGCAACTGAACGAATCCAATTATTGTGTCCGGTAAGCTGATGGAGGCACTGCCCCGTTTCTATGTCCCAAATTCTGGAACAGGTATCGCTTGCGCTTGCGAGCCGTTGGTCGTTAGGGCTGAAACTCACAGACCAAACGCGGCCATCTTCTTGGATGGTCTGGCGGCAGTGACCAGTGTAAATGTCCCAGATTTTAATCGTGTGATCTTCACTTCCACTGGCTAACACCGTTCCATCAGCATTGACAGATACGGAACGAACCCAGTGGGTATGCCCTGAAAAGGTATTGAGGAGCTGACCCGTTTGGGCGTGCCAGACGTTGATGGTTTGGTCTTCGCTGCCACTAAACAGGCGATCGCCCAGTGGACTGAATTGAACAGACCATATTGGGCCTTTATGGGCATTCAGCTCATGAGAACAGTCTCCGGTTTTAACTGCCCATAGACGAATCGACTGATCGCTACTGCCGCTGGCGATCGTTTGTCCATCAGGACTGAACGCAACTGACCAGACCCAGTTGCGATGACCTCGACAAATCAACAGCTTTTGACCGTCTTCGACGCGCCAAACCAGCACATCACCGTTCGTGTCTCCAGTTGCCAACAGTTGTCCGTCTGGGCTGAACGCCACTGACAAGACAATGCCGAGGGTTTCAGTAAAAACTGAACGAGATACGTCGGCTTGTGTAAGGTCGACATTATGCAAGTTGATGCCCCTAAAATTGGCTTGCCAGATTTGAAGGCCTGATAGATCGAGCCCTTGAAAATCGGCACCCAGATACTGAAGTAAGTTGATGAGATTTCCAGCTAAATACTGCACTCTGTTGGGTGAATGCAATCGAATATAGGTCAACAGTTGAGTCAGATAATCCAAAGCTTGCTTGTGAGATCCCAAGCGCTTGATTAGCTTTTCAATAATGGGACGCAGAATGAACCGGGCCTGAGCATTTTGCACATAATCTGGTGCCTGAACCTTTATGAGTGCATGGCTTCGCAGTAACGCTGTGTTTTGATCCATCAATTCTCTAGAGACATGGTCAACGAGCTGATGAATCACGTAATCCATGACGACGGGCTGCTGAGTAAACCGGACTGTGGAGTCTAGTGATTGTCGTTGGGGAGTGAATCCGTTGACTGATGATTCGTCTTCACGACGATAGGAACCGTCAGGTGGGGCAGGTAAATCAGACGATGATTCTGCCTGCTGAGAATGCGATCGCGGGATAACCTGTTCAATGAGTGATCGGCGCTGGAGGGATGTCAACGACTGCAAAAGTTCTCCCATCGGAATAGTGGGTGTGCAATCATGCCACAGTTCTTGAAACGAAACGGGTTCTCGATTGATGGCTAGCCAATACATGATGGTTTGCTCGAGTGATGTCAGTCGTTCAATCTGTTCGGTTAGCAGGTCATCAATATCATCAAACAGACACGGGGAGTGTTGAATAAATTCTTGAAACTGGGATAAGTTGCCACTGAAAAAGTCTCGCACAGCTGATGCGACGATTTTGAGGGCAAGGGGATTACCAGCGTAATGATGGATGATCGCTGTCCAGTCATCGGTTGAACCGATAAATTGTGCTTTGTTTGCCAGTAAGGCCTGTCCATCAGCGACCTGTATGCCACTGAGTTGACAACACCGAACCGGCAGTCGTTCGCCTTCAATGGCTGATAATCCTTTGGGTTGCTCTCGGGTGGTTATCATCAGACAGCTTTGATGGGGGGTGTCTCCAATTGCTCGAAAAAGCTGCTCATACCCTTCGTAACCCTCTCGATAGCGTCCTGTGCGATCGCCGCTTTCCAAAATGGATTCAGCATTATCTAATATCAGCAAACACCGTGATGATGTTAATTGTTGAATCAGATAGCGAATTTGTGCGTCGAGAGAATCAGGTAGCGTAGGTCCTTTGGGATCAAGAAATTGGATGATATCCGTCAACAGTTCTGCTAGCTGGGGGGCATTGCGGAGGCTTCGCCAGATAACGAAATCAAATGCTGTGCTGACTGTCCGGGCAAGCTTTGCAGCAAGGGTTGTCTTTCCGATGCCTCCCATGCCCAACAGCAATAATAGTCGGCACCGATCAACCGTGATCCATTCTTTCAGCGTGCTCAGTTCTGAGTCTCGACCATAAAATACATCCGTTTCTGGAGCGTCTCCATAATCGTGTTGGCTGAGCCGCTGTGAAAAGCAAGCTGATGATTCAGTGCCGGCGTGTGACTGGCGATCGCCTCGTTCATCAGAGTAGACAGAGATGCTCTGTTGTGTTGTTTCTTTGGACTCAACAGATTCAACCCCAAGCTCGGTTAACTCAGCGACATGACTCCAGTCCACGTCAACCGCATCGCAAATTGATACAAATGCATCCTTCCGGATGGGCCGCTTTGCCCAAAATCGATTCAACGTTGACCGAGACGTAAACCCTTTAGAACACCATATTTCAGCAGTCTTTGTCCAACGCTTCTTGCGTCTGGCTTGATCCACAAGCTGGAGACCACTTTCAGATGCCCGCAGTGAATTCATACACGGTTCCTCAGTACTGCAGCTAGCCTACCTGAGCAGTTGAGAATCAATTTGAGGATGAACTAGGCAGTTCATAAGAAGACGATGAGAAAAGCCCTAAAAAGTGAGACAACTGAGACAAAAAATGAGGCAATATTCACGCCACTATGTTCATCAAGCCCGCTAATGCAGCTCTACATTAAACCAACCCAAGCGACGGGTTAACTCATCGTAGGAAAAACCTGATATCAGCCTGAGAAATTGCTGAACTTCCCATGAAATAAAATTGCTAGCCCTTTCACATTGAGACATTTAGTGAGACGTCAGAGCCTCATTCCATGGGTCATGCTAGAGACGTAGCGCAGAGACAGCTGTTTTGGCTAGCGAATGTGTCGCAATTTCTAGCTTGTTGCATTCCTATCCTTCTAATTGAGTCTACGGATTCAATTCCCTTTCATCCATTGGCCAGTCGTTCCCTAAAACCCTTTTTGGATTCGAGGTCCTTACCATTTCCAAGTGTCTGCATCCGTCATGTGCGCTCTTTTTACTTCCTTGTAGCAGTGTGCAACTGCGGTAAGTACCGTGCTTAATCAATGTGCACACCTCTATCAATAGGTCGGCTCCAACACTCCATTCGAAAGATTCAATATTCCTTTTGTGAAGCACCCCTAGCGCCGGGATCCCATGAAAGATGAACGTTGATTTTTACTTGTGAATGTGTGTATGGTTGACTGTCCTAATCTGAAGCCACTTCCAGACGTGAGACGACGCAACACATTTAGCGTTTGCATGCTGGTTGAGTAGCATCTCGATGGCGATCGCTGTCGAGGGCAAGATGCTGCGTTTTCTTCGGAAAGATGACGGACATTTAGCGGAAATGCGTGAGGCTTTCTTACCTGTATATCAGGCTCAAGGGCAGAGTGAATGCCTGTGCAAATCAACTGTTTGCGCGGACATGTCTCTCTATGCTGAGCCACCTCCATTGGTACTCATTTACATTGAAAGTCGAGAACAATCATGAACGAACTAACACCTACTATCCTCGGTACAGACGATGCTGAAACCCTCGATGGCACAGCAGGAGTTGATGTTATTGACGGTCTCGGTGGTGATGACACCATCAATGGATTAGCTGATAATGACACGTTGATTGGCGGACTTGGCGATGACGCACTAGACGGTGGTTCCGGTAGC
>JBCBLF010000272.1:0-6269 GCA_038520475.1 Cyanobacteria bacterium J06627_8 | reverse complement strand
GTCGATCTCTATGACGATCAGGTTGCTGACACGCCTGATCAAGCGCGATCGCTCGTACAAGCAGCTCTCGAAGATCCAGCACGCCTCGAACAAAACTTAGTGGCAGCCTATGATTATTTGGCGAATGAGTTGAGTGCGCCGGCGATCGCTAGCATCGGCTGGTGCTTTGGTGGAACATGGTCACTGAACACGGCATTGGCTCTCCCGACCCAGCTCAACGCAGCCGTCATCTATTACGGCGGGCAGATTACGACAGAGCGCGATCGCCTTGCAACACTAGAGCTACCCATTCAAGGCCATTTTGGAGAACTTGACAGTCGCCCATCGCCTGAAACCGTCAGAGAATTTGAATCTGTTCTGAATGATCTCGGAAAAGATGCAGAAATTTATTTGTATGAAGATGCCGATCACGCCTTTGCCAATCCAGGACAGCGTTACAATCCAGAAGCAGCAGAGCTAGCGTGGGAACGGACCCTTCAATTTTTCGAGCAGCACTTACGCCCTTAACGCTGGCCTTGACCATCACGATGCAAACCCATTGGGTATCAGCAAATCATGATATGACTATCGCCAGTTCCGTCGGAACAAGACAATAAACCATTTGACTGCGTGTTAAGGAACTGAATGATATTCAGTTCCTTAACTTTAGATGATTAAAGATATAACGGTAGCCAGCTTAGGGATGACACAGTGTTGTCTAGGGCGCGGAGTGCGCTCTAAACAATGTCCTAAAGCCAATGGTTATGGCTCTACAAATCGCCTGCATAATCTGTCAGTGTTGGAGAGTGGTGGCGATCGCCGTCACAGTAAGACACATGCCCGATCTTCAGCTCAGCTACAATGATTGTCTCAGTGCAAAAAGACGCGGCAATCTATCTTCTAAAAATTAGATGCCTATTTGATTCCGCGCTCTTAATCACCGACCAATATCGCGTATGATACTCATCAGAGAATGATGAAAACTTAACTGGGGTCCTGTCCCTCGTCCACAAAACCATTTCAAACACCGAGACCAACCTGCCAGGTGCAGCCACTGGTTTATTTTTGAAAAAGAAGCAGCAGAACATGCAGTTAGATAACAGCGATAATCAAACCGTGAGCCTCATGGGCGAAGGGGTTCAAAAGATTCGAACAATGATTGAAGGCCTTGATGATATCACTCATGGAGGCCTTCCAGTTGCTCGAACAACGCTGGTTAGCGGAACCTCGGGAACAGGAAAAACGTTAATTACAGTTCAGTTTCTCTACAACGGTATTATTCATTTCAACGAGCCTGGAATATTTGTCACGTTTGAAGAATCTCCAGTTGATATTGTCAAAAATGCCTATAGTTTTGGCTGGGACCTTCAGAAATTTGTCGACGAAGGAAAATTATTCATTCTAGATGCATCTCCCGATCCAGAGGGTCAAGATGTAGTCGGAAATTTTGACCTGTCTGCAATTATTGAACGCATTCAGTATGCGGTTCGCAAGTATAAAGCAAAGCGTGTCTCTATTGACTCTGTTACGGCACTGTTTCAGCAGTATGACGCAGCATCAATTGTGCGACGCGAAATTTTCCGTCTGGTTGCTCGGTTGAAGCAGGTGGGTGTTACCACCATTATGACCACCGAACGTATAGATGAATACGGTCCTGTGGCACGATTTGGCGTCGAGGAATTTGTTTCAGACAACGTCGCCATTATGCGGAATGTTTTAGAGGGAGAGCGTCGTCGCCGAACCATCGAAATTCTAAAACTTCGGGGCACCACTCATATGAAAGGGGAATACCCTTTCACCATTACCAATGAAGGAATCAGCATCTTCCCGCTTGGCGCAATGCGCTTGACCCAGCGGTCATCGAACGCCCGAGTCTCGTCAGGCTTAGAAACCCTCGACGAAATGTGCGGGGGTGGATTCTTCAAAGACTCAATCATCCTAGCAACAGGTGCCACCGGAACAGGTAAGACGTTGCTGGTAAGTAAGTTTCTTCAAAATGCATGTGACAATGGAGAGCGCGCAATTTTATTTGCTTACGAAGAGTCTCGGGCACAGCTCTCTCGAAATGCCTACTCATGGGGAACAAACTTTGAAGAACTTGAGCAAAAAGGGCTGTTGAAAATTCTCTGTGCTTATCCTGAGTCCGCAGGTTTAGAAGATCACCTTCAAATCATCAAATCTGAAATCGCTGAATTCAAACCCTCTCGAATTGCGATTGATTCACTATCTGCCCTAGCTCGCGGAGTAAGTAATAACGCCTTCCGTCAGTTTGTGATTGGAGTCACCGGATTTGCAAAACAAGAGGAAATTACCGGATTTTTCACCAATACAACAGACCAATTCATGGGAGCGCACTCCATTACCGATAGCCACATCTCGACCATTACCGATACGATTTTGATGCTGCAATATGTCGAAATTCGTGGAGAAATGACTCGTGCTATCAACGTCTTCAAGATGCGGGGATCATGGCACGACAAGGGAATTCGCGAGTATACCATTACAGGAAACGGGGCCGACATCCGAGATTCTCTGCGCAACTTCGAACGCATCATCAGCGGATCTCCGACTCGGATTTCAGTTAATGAAAAGAGCGAGCTGTCGCGAATTATTCAAGGTGTTAAAGACGATGATGAGCTGGATGACAAGTGACCCATCCACCTTGTCTCCAATAGCTGCGGAACAACCTTCACCGATAGCTCATACCTTGCACAGTGCCTAATCACCTAGAAGCTGTCGGTGGTTAGGCACGGTGCAATTCGATATGCCATCACCAAGGGCTGCTAATCATAGAGAAGCTTGACCAGTAGAAGGGATGCGACAAGTTTAGACTCTCGTTTCCAGATAGAGTATCCGGGAGCTCAATTGTTCCTCGAGAAACGACGAGCGACCCACCTTCAAAATGGACATCTCCTTTCAACATGCGAAGCTGCGTCTGCCGTAGCGCTTCAGCTTTGGTAGTTGCCAACGGTAATTGTCGATATAGCTCACTCATCAAGGCAAGTGTGCCCGCATCGCTCACATACCAGAGGCTGGCGATCGCTGACTTTACACCAGACTTTAAAGCGAGTCCCGCAAAGCCAAGTTCAGCCTTAGAGTCTCCCAATGCTGTGTTACAGGCACTGAGCACCAGCAATTCGACAGAAGGGGTATTCCAACCCACCTCGCGCATCTGATCCAGCGTAAGCCGAGTGTCCCAAAACTGAATATAGGAGTCTTCAGGATCGCCTGGACGGAATTCAGCATGGGTAGCTAAATGGACGATGTCGAATGATTGCGTAGAAAGCAGAGACGTCAACGTTGGCAAAACAAAATCCTGATTCAAGAAGGAACGTCCTTGCCACTCTCCATTCGGAGATGTTGCAGCACGCAGCTCCCAGAGAATACGAGACAATTCAACCGGAACCGCAGGGAGTGGACTATGGGCTTCAAATTCAGATGCACCCATCGCCAAAACCTGTCCCGGTTCAATCGCCGCATAGTCTGTCTGAATAAGATTAAACGCAGGAATGCGAGTCAGACTATATTTTTCAACCAAGAATTGATCTCCATCATGGAGCGCTGAGAGGGGAAGTCCGCGAACACCATCACCCAAACATACAAGTAGAGTATCAATGCCCTCTGGTTTTAGAAATTCAGCTTCAAATGGCTCAATGATCCACTTATGCAACTGATGTGCAGATTGCAGATAGCGATGATCTCGAATAATCTTCAAATCTTGCTGAAACTGCTGAGCAACTTCAACAATCTCAGGTTTTGTGACGTCGTATAAATCGCGGATCGTGATTTCGCTATTGGCTGTTGTTAACACTAGGTGCAGGTGAGTCATTCGGGGCATGACCCACAAAACCGCAGGCGTTGTCCCAGTTTCTGCTCCCATTTGACGGAGTGTGGCAGCGATCGCATTAGCACCTTTCGTGACGTCAGCGAGATCTTGACCGAAGTAGTCTTCAAATTCTCCAGCAAATTTCTCTTCCATCGCAATAACATCCTGTGCTGGCGTTGGATTCGATGTTGGTGCAAGAATTTGCTGAGACCAGGCAGGAACAGGTATCGCTAGGAGAATCGTTGCTAAAAAGCCCAACGAAAGATAAATAATTCGTCGCTGATGTCTGAGAATGCGATGAAACGCCCTACTGATGTGAAAAGTCTGCATGATAGGAAATGCCTATTCATAAATCGTCTATTGGTAAATCGTTATTAACTACTACAGCTCAGCTCGACGGTTCTCCGACATATCGCAAGAACCGATATATCGCAAGAATCGATTTGACCGTGTATTGACTAAAGTTTTGTAACTGGGGTCGATCGAAATTGAACAAGAATAAAGCACCCCAGCATTGACAGAACCTATACAAGTTCTCCCACATCTAACACCGTTGAGAAGATACGGGCATATGTTGAACAGCAGCATCTTCTCGAAAGTGCTAGTCCTTTAAACGCAATTTTTATAGGCGAATTTTATGGGTATTGACTAAGGAGTCAGTCTGTTACCAATGATGAACAACTGCCAGTATCTCGCGCTAGTTCTACGTTGCCTAGAAACGTCAACAGGTGAGACATGCCCTAACCTTAGACACATGTCTCACCTGTTGTTAACTGATGAATCTCTCTCCAACACCCTTAGTGTAAAGTGCGAAACACTTAATTGACTAAAACTTAAAAAGTATGACGTTACGTTTCACTACACAACAATGCATGATGATGTATTGTCGCAAACTATTCCTGAATGAACTGCCCCGATATACTCAGGCTAACTTTTACTCACTGTTCATACACCGGGGCAAACAATGTCCGGGTGTTTTTTTTGCTGTTCACTTTTTTCTCGATTGCTTTTCTGTATAGCGATCGCACAGCACACACCCAACAGCCGATTACCTGTCTCAGACTGGGCTACCAGCCTAACAACCCCCTCCCTTTACTGTCGAGGCAAATTAACAGATTGCAATCAATTTCTCTAGCCCCCGACAAATAAGGATAGTAGGCCGATCTGCTTTGATTCGTGTAAAGCTTATGTGGTTGCTCTAAAACCCAGCTGTAAATGAGGCAAGCTCTAGAGCTTGCCTCATTTACAGCTGGGTTTTAGAGCAATGGCATCACGTTCTTTCTGGAACCACAAAGAACCACGTGAGCAACTCTGTAAGAATGGCGATCGCCCGAGTTATCTTACTTTACATCGTTTTCTTTTCACACTGTTTTCTTCAACAGTCAGTACGAACCTATATCTCAGCTCATATGCCGAATTTACTCTAAAAAACGAGTTAACACAGTGTTATACGTCTGGTAGGTCTTTACCCCAGTTAAGATTTCCATGAGTTCCCCGTCCTTAAAAAACATGACGGTTGGCATTCCCTTTAGACCAAAACGTTTAGAGATTTGTCGATTCTCATCGAAGTCGATTTTCATGACATTGACGCGATCGCCATACGTATCCGCAAGCTGATCAATCAGTGGTGTCACCTGTTTGCACGACCCACACCATGTGGCAATGCAATCAACGACAAGCAACGAACTTTGAGCCAGCAGAGTATTGAGCTCTGTTTCATCTTTAATCATGCGAGCCGCACCTGCCTCGTCTTGATGCCCAAGCTGGATTAGCTCATGAGTGACTTCGGCAAACGACAAAATGCCATTAACAGTCCTAAGTTGAGAGTTCTGCTGATAGTACGTGAGAATTGGAGCGATCGCCTCTTGATGAGCCTCGACACGGCGGCGAATGGGTTCTGTCGAACCATGCTGTCCTTGTTCATTCCAGAGTCGGTTAACCAGGAGTCCAGCCATCCCTTTTAGATAAACTGCTGTTGCAGCTGGTTGACCAACTCTGGACAACCAATCATTCAATATCTGAGCCTGAGTCAATGAGTTTGGAAATCCACTCAATACCCAACCATTCAACATTGCATCAGGTTGCTCAAGCCGCTTTCGCAACACCTTCATCAATAAGGCATCAGGGAACGGCGCTCCAGATGCAAGACAATCACGGATCTCAATGCCCGTGGCAGACTCCTGAGCGCCCGTCATTTGGACCAGCTCTTCTATCGCAATATGGGAAACATTCCAACGGTCAGCTAGGGCGATCGCATGGGCATGAACATCGATGCCTGGAGGACCTAAAAGGATGAACTGCTTGAATGTCATAAAAGTAGACCCTTACGAACGACGACGTTGGCGACGATGCCCGTCACACAATGAGTCAACACCATTGCTTTATTGAACCTGTCGCACATACGAGAACACATCAGCACAGTGACTTAGCAAACGAATCAAGTACGCCTTTAGACGACAGTATC
>JBCBLF010000271.1:0-6283 GCA_038520475.1 Cyanobacteria bacterium J06627_8 | reverse complement strand
ATTGAATGAGGAGTCGGCTAGAAGCTCTGGCACTGCAACTGAAGGGAATCCGATACCAGCGCTTCGAACTGGAGGTGTAGCACAAGCCGGACGTCCCTACTTGGTGGGCGATCGCCCTGGCGGAAGGGTGGGACGTGACACTGAAGTGTTTGTTCCAGGTGTAACAGGTCGTGTATTAGCAAATCGTGAACTAAATCGAGCTATTAGAGAAAACATGACAAGGACTTACAGCAGTCCATTCATGGATACCGTCATGTCAGGCAACGCCCCAAGGGTAACAAACGCCTCATCGTCTAACAGCAATGGTGAATTACTTAGAGCAATCCAGGGCCTTCGCAAAGACCTTAAAAATCTGCCTGCTACAACACACATTGATCGGTTGATGATGCCCCAGACCTATCAACTCGATAGAAGCGATCGCCAGAATGCAAAGGTATTTGCTGACTGGGAACGGAACTTCATGCGTGGACTGAAAAGCGATAGGCGCAATCGTTATTAGTCAACAACAAAATTTTAGGATCTTCAGCTTGACTTGTTGCATTGCTAACACCGAAAGCAATACACACCATCTTATAGCCAGAACCTTTGGAACTCATGCTCTGAGGCTAACCGTACAAGTATTAATCGCCCAGAGTACGTGTGTTTCAACTTATCTTTTCTATGAATGTTTCTGAAACTTCTGGGTGGACGATGAGTAGTTTAAAAACTAGCCCCGAACTACCATGTCTAAAATCAAAAAAATTGCCATAGCTCTCCACATTTCTATTGGCTTAACTCTCGCTACACCACTTAATGCTTTTGCCTCATCCGTCTCTGAATTGCGATCGCAAATGGATCAGGCACTCTGTGACAATAACTGGGAATTGGCACTATCTACAGCAGACCAAATTCTTGAGATGCCTCGGATAAGCGACAACTATAGAGAGGATTTGACAAACTATCGAGCCAGTATTGTTGCGTGGCGCGACTCTGGACAAGAATACACCTTTGATGGGTGTGAAGGTACAGCACTAAATTGGGACGAAGCGGTTTCCTCAATCAGCCCAGGCGCAGGTGACTCGCAAAGCTCTGGAGGTTCTTCCATTCCAAGATACTTTCGTACCACGTGCGCTCAATTCTCTACTTGGCAAGAAGCCCAATTTCATTTCATGAATGGCAGTGCTCCATTAACGATGGACGGAGATGGAGACGGCATAGCCTGCGAAGTACTGCCTGTTGGGCAAAGAAGCGATGGGACTGTTAGCCGAAGAATATCTGCATCTGGAGTCGATGTTGAAGTAGTTCGAGAATCTGACGGTGATTATTACGTAAGGCTTGGGAGAGTTGATATAGAAGGCATTGAGCTCCCTCCTTTCTCTACAGTCAGCTTCCCTAGCGGGACAGCCGCAAGAGAGCATTATTACAGGTACTACAGCGGACGGTAGTGATATGACAGAACTTTGGAGTCGTAAGGGCAATCCGATCACAAAGAGGGCATAGATATTCATCAGCAAAATTGGTTAAACTGAGTTGCATTCATCCCCGAGGAGCGATCGCCATGTCTAACGGAGTTGTGAGCAGAGATGAATTTGAGACGGTTAAGCAATTGCTTGCTAGTGCTGCATCTTATGCTGAATCTGCGAATAGACAATCTGATAGAAATACTGCGCTGATTGCAGACAACAGTCAAAATATCGCGGCTCTCAGTGCAGGGATTAGTGAACTAAAGGCATCCCAAGACAGAACGCAACAACAGCTTGACTTGCTCGGGGAGAGGCAAGATAGAACGCAGCAGCAACTCGATGCATTAAGCGAAAGGCAAGCCAGCAGTCAGCAGCAGATAGAAGCATTGGGAGAACAACAGCGCAGCACTCAACGACAACTTGAGTCTTTCATCTTTGAATCACAACGACTCATGTCCGGCCATGCCGAACGAATCCAAAAACTAGAAGGCATTTCTGAAAGACTGGAAGGCATTCTCAGTTATTTGGTCAGAAAAGAAGGCCCAGGAGAATGATGTTCTGAGACTTGCTCCTAATTCGCCTTGTTCTGTGCTGCAATCTGAGCATTTTGACTATATTCAGTAATTTTTCCCTGAGCAGTCGCAAATTCAGCGTGTGATTCTGGAACCTGGGCCATCAGTTCGGATGCCTGGGTCCATAGAGACTCGACTTGAGTCCACTCATCAGCAGATTGAGCAGTTTGTGCAAGTTCAGCCGCTTCAATCGCACTTCTGACCGCCTCTTCCCAAGGATTGGCGATCGCCACCTCGCTATCGTCATCCTTGGCCTCAACGACCTCTTGTTGTTCCTGTTTCGTCGGTTGTTTCGTTGCTTGTTGCGTAACCTGCTGTACGGATCGCTCTTCTGTCTGTGGCAAGAAGTTCCCAAAAACGGCGACTATAATGACGCCCGCACCAAACCACATCAACTTTTCCATAGCGAAAACCTCAGGACTCTATGCTGAGGTTAGCTGTGATACACGGCGATCGCCCAGGGTATGTGTGTCTATCGCCGTTAACCTCACTCAATCAACTCACAGATGAAGGATTAATATACGGTAGAAAGCAGAAAAGCGATCGCCCTCCAACCAAAGAATGCGATCGCCTTTTATTACCTTTGTTTATTGCCCTCATACTACCATGGCCAATTTATCAATTGAAGAACGCTTAATCCTGGTTGATCTCATCAATCAGCTGATGCAGCCAGACTTTGAGAAGTTAATGTATGCCCTTGATGTTCCTAATAGCGTGATTCCATCTGGCTCAAGCGCTCAAGGCAATCGTGCGATCGCATTACTCCAGTGGGTAAAGAGTCCTGGGGGATGCGGATTAATGGAGCTTTTGAAAACGTTGGAGGCGATCGCCCCTCTCCCGTTTGATGACAGTCTTGAGAGCAAACCAGCACAAGAGTCATCGACTGAGAATTACCGGGCAAGACTACCTCATGGTGTGCATTTGGAGATGGTGTATATTCCAGAAGGCATTTTCTTGATGGGTTCACCGGAGGATGAGAAGGGTCGATATAAAGATGAAGGACCACAGCATCGAGTGGACGTGCCTGTGTTTTACATGGGCAAATATCCAGTCACCCAGAAAGAATGGTTTATTGTCTCGACCTTTCCTCAAGTGGAGAGAAAATTGAAGTCCGAACCTTCTCACTTCCAAGGAGATGACCTTCCGGTAGGGCAGGTGTCTTGTCATGATGCCGTTGAGTTCTGCAAGCGGTTATCGAAGCATACGGGACAAAATTATCGGCTTCCGAGTGAGGCCGAATGGGAATATGCTTGTCGAGCTAAGACCACAACAGCTTATTCCTTTGGAGACTCCATTACAACGGAACAAGCTAACCTTGATAGGACTGTTGGGAAAACAACTCCAGTTGGTACCTATCCCTCAAATGGGTTTGGACTCTGTGACATGCACGGCAATGTGTGGGAATGGTGTCTCGACCATTGGCATGAAAATTATGACGGCGCTCCTTCTGATGGGAGCGCCTGGATCGAAGGCGGTGAATCGTCTCTAAGAGTTGTATGCGGCGGCTCCTGGAGCCACAATCCTTGGTCTTGCCGTTCTGCGTCGCGCTACTACTACTACCCGGACGTTCGCTTCGACGATATCGGTTTTCGAGTTGTGTGTTCGCCCCCCAGGACTCCGTAATCCTTTACCCTCTTGTCCTTTTGCCCTCCACCAATCCCTGGCTCGACGCGGTGAGGCAATTTAACATGCATGACTAAAAGGCATGCCAGTCCGCATCAATCAACTAACATCAGCTCATCCCATCGGGTTGTGTATCTGGGCGAGTCCACCAACTTACCCAATTTCTTTCGGCTTCAAATCCCTCAGCAATCGCGTCAGCCCTTTTTGATAGGAGTCGTGGCTCTTCCATTCACAGAAGTTACCGACATTTCGAGTTTTCTTAATGAGTGAGGCCCATCCAGAGCACGATTCCATCACGGCTTCATCCACACGAATAGGGAACAACACAATTCGATTTTGTTGGCGCTCCTTTTCTAAGGCGGTTTCAACTTCTTGCTCTACCCACTGACTATTCACTGACGCTTCTGATAGCACGAGTAGGAGCTTGTCGTGGATACGGATGGCCTCATCGATGCCAACTCGAATCTTTTCTCCAATGGGTAAGTCTTCTGGAGCGTACCAGCATCGAACACCTTTGTTTTGAAGGTCAGCATAAAGCCGTTCGACAAATTCTTGATCCTTGCTGGAATAGCTAATAAACACAGAGTAGAACTGAAGTGGTTGGTTGGTGAGGGATGGAAGGTAGTCGATCAGGACATCTGGTAGTCCCACGCCCCGCAAGAAAGAGAGAGGCAGGTTTTTGGATTGAGATAACGTCCTGAAATCTACAACACTGGGGCCATAGTGACGGCAGCTATCTAATCCTTTTACGGTTGTAAGGTTGACATTTCCAAAAATTGTTTCGCCCAGGATGGCATTGCCCAGGTTGGCACCGCCCAGGTCGGCACCGGTGAGGTAGGCACCGGCGAGGTTGGCACCGGTGAGGTTGGCACCGTTGAGGTCGGCATCGCCCAGGCCGGCACCGTTGAGGTAGGCACCGGTGAGGTTGGCATCGTTGAGGTAGGCACCGGTGAGGTTGGCATCGTTGAGGTTGGCACCGTTGAGGTAGGCACCGGTGAGGTTGGCTACGCTGAGGTCGGCGTAGCTGAGGTCGGCCCCACGGAGGTTGGCACCGTTGAGGTCGACACCATAGAGCCTGGCAACACTCAGGTCGGCACGGCTAAGATCTATCTTGACATCAGGATTTTCTTGTCTCCACCGATTCCAGGCTTCTACTCCCTGCCTCAGAATCGCCAACTGTTTTTCATTCGCCATATGCCTGGGTCATCATCAAAACCTCATCATTAGGATACGCAAGGAAGACTAGCTTTTTCGCTCAATATCAAAATGGCGATCGCATTTCCGGTTAGAGTAAGGAACTCTGCCCCTGGGCGCACCAAAAACGCTCCGTTAGACACACGAGCGCCCCGTTCTAAATCATGCTGACGCTGTCCTCACCTGATTTACCTGCAACCGCTACAGTCAATCCAAGTGCAGGGGCAGCGATCGCCCATATTGCAGACGACTCCGAAGCAACAGGACTCCTCGCATCCATCACCTTTAGTAGTGGCCTTGAAATCGAAACAACTGAGGTCGTGACGTTGCCTGCTGCATCGAATGGGGAAATGGCGATCGCTATTCCGTCCACGACAAAGAATGTCGCTTCAATCGTTATCGACGGCACCACGTACAAGCCCACCGCTGATGAAGATGGAACGCCAGCAGCCGGTGAGTTTTACTTTGACCCTGACACCAACACTGCAACCGTCAATCTAGGTGATGCCACACCGACGACAGGAACCTCAGCACAGCTTCAATCACTCGGCACTGAGTACACGGGAGAAACGGATCGGTGGACGGGCAATATTCCATCCTTCTTGCGTGAGTGGAATATCAGCGGTGACATCAGCCTCAGTCGAACCTTTGAGGGGAGTCCATCTGGTTCACTGGAATTCACGACCGCTTCGTCCAACGCCCGCTCGGTCCGCACCACATTAAGGAACGGAACCAAAGTCGTGCTTTTTGGTCGTGGCTATGCCGTCTCTGATATTCAATTGTCAGATCAGGGCCAAGGCTTTATTGATGTCTCCGTCGGTTTACAGGGTGCTCACGACATCGGGCTCGATACCAATGTCTTGCTGAGAACCGATACCTCAACAGCAACCGTTAGTTTGAGCACATTAGCCGAACGAGCGGGATTGGACTATCGGGGCCCAGACATTCAGGTGCCCATCGACAGAGAAGCCTCACTCAAGGCAACGACCACATTGGGACAAGAATTAGCCCGAGCACGGGCCAGCCGAGGGTTTCCCTTCTTCTCCAATCCAAACAGTGTCAGGATCAAGCGATGGGGACAGACAAAGCTGCATGTGATTTCTGATGCGGATGTGATGAGTGGTGCAGAGTCACCATTGCAAACAGCCTATGGCGGCCAAGGCAATGTGTGGAAGTCTTTTCAGCTATCTGATGAATATCTAAATCGTGAGTTACTTCTTGATGTTGTCGATACCGTTGATGACGCTGAAGGTAACGGGCGAAAGAACACCGTCCGCACCGTGGTGTCTGGCGAGAATCTAATTACCTCCGCATCATTACAGCTCGATTTGAGAGAGCCCACAGGTAGCTTTGACCTGGGCGGTCCCACGATTAAGCGCACGGTCACTCAGTACCGGAACGAATTAGAAACATGGGTAGAGGAAGACGAGTTTGGCTATGCCTATGCGTGCT